>CAIOBP010000218.1 GCA_903856295.1 uncultured Rhodospirillales bacterium
CAGGAAATTCTTCGAGGTCCACAAGAGCATGGGCTCGCCGATCGCCGCCGAGGTCCTGCGCCGGATCGCCGAACTCTACGTCATCGAAGACCGCATGCGCGGCAAGCCCGCCGAACTTCGCGCCGCCATCCGCAACGCCGAAAGCCGGCCGCTGGTCGAAGCCCTGAAGAGCTACATCGAAGAACAGCTCGGGCGCCTCTCCAGACTGGATCGCCGCCTCTCGCGCCGCGAGCTTGACGTCGCTCGACACGCCATCCAGCTTCCAATACCGGCCATGGCCATGCGGGGCCTGACGCGTCGCAGGCTCGGCCAATGCCCGATGGGTTGCGGGTTTGACGCCGAACAGGTCGGTCAGGGCGCGGAAGGTGGCGGGGCGGCTCTTCCCCTTGAGATAGGCTATCCCGGCCCGGACCTCGTCCGCACGGACGACTCTGACGCTGTCCTTCAAATGCCAATCGATGGCATGGGCGAATGCGAACGGATAACGCCGATCACCCTTGATTAGGTGGGTTTTGGTGGTGCCGACGGCTTCGCAGGCTTCGACGAATCGGCGTGGCCAGTCCTCCAGCAGATGGACGGCCAGACCGAGCAATTCATGCCGGCAGCGAGCGTTCAGCAACTCGGCCTGTTTGATCCGGGGCGCATTCGGGGGCGCTATCCCGATCCGTTTGGAAACCCAGGTTCGCAGCGGATCAGCATGGTGGCCGGTGGCGAGCAGACGGAACACCAGCATCAGGATGCGGAAATAGACGAAAGAGTACACCGGGCCATAGGCCCCGAGTGGCGTCCAACCGGCAGCGGCGATGTCGAGCAACCGTTGCTGGTGGGCGAGATCGCCGGTATCGACCTCGACGCCGTGAGGGACATGGGCGAGATCGAGGTGGCACTTCCAGCAACGAATCGCCCTTTCGGGCATGGTACGCAGAATCTGCACCGGTTCGCCGCAGCCGGGGCAGCGATCGGCCAACAGCGTTCGATGCCGGGCGCAGGCGGTGACGAAGCCAAGGCGCCAGGACAGCCACAAATACGGAACGCTGTCCTCCCGCAGGCAGGCCGGGCAGAATTGCTGGCCGAAGGAGCGCTTGGAATTCTCGGTGCCGGCGAGCGGCAGCCAATACAGCTTGTTGCGGCCGTCATCCTCCTCGAAGACCAACCCGGCCCAACGGGTGAAGGCGGCCTGACGCAGGGGCTCTGCCTCGATTCCTGTGCGCTCGGCCAACGTCGCCTGGAGGTCAGGTTCGACATAGCGGTCGAGATCGCGCGGCCGGGGATGGGCGCCGGCCTTTGCCACCCGGTACAATTCAGCCGGCGACAATCCGTTGCCCGCCGCAAGGCGCGCGAACCAGGATGAGAACATCTCATCCGGCATCAGCGACGGCCGCCAGGGCCACAACTCGTTTCTCGTCCACACCACGGTCACTCACTGTTGGTAACCTGCACAAACGGCAGGGATGGCATCAGTGTGCGATAGAAACGGCCAATGATGACGGAGTCAAGACTGATGTTTACTGGATGGATTGATCAAATTAGACATAACATCATTGTCTGAAAACGATTTTCGAGCTGCGTGAACTCGCATTATTAGGTGATGCACACAGGTTGTGTTCATTGATCCAGCAATCATCAAACGGTGATGGTGCGTTAACTTTGTGGGAAGTCGGCCCTCTGAGACAGAGGAGTGCGCGACGATATTTAATTAAAATACGCCTCATTTTTAACAGTCATAAACGCGAGCGGCTGCAAAACGGTGTGAGCGTACGTTCTGGCAGCCTCCGTCGGACCGATTCTGGCTGAATTTGTTAGCTGATTGATATCGCGGGGAGTTTGGCGATTTTGCCCCAGTTCAACTCGCACTTATAGCTGTGTAACTCGCATCTATAGCTGTTAACTCGCATTTATAAGTGGAACTGACACCCGCCGAAGCGGGGCTAACTCGTTGATTTCGCTGCTGAATTTGCTGGTTGGGGGACTAGGATTCGAACCTAGGCTGGCGGAGTCAGAGTCCGCAGTCCTACCGCTAGACGATCCCCCATCCGCGAGAAGTGCCGGCGCGCCGGGCGAGGGAGCTTGTAGCACAGTGTTTTGGGTTTGGGTAGCCTTGAATGGTCGATTTCGTGCGGTTTGCGTGCGGGAGAGTCCGGGAGGCCGGAGAGCGGTCATCCGGCGGCGAAATCGGGCCGAAACGCTGGCGGTCCCGGCAGGGTCGGCGGTCGCCTTCATAAAAAACGGGGGCGGCCAAGGACCGCCCCCGTATAATCAATGCCGGTATCAGCCTGCTCAGTCGCTCAACTGAGTTCCCCCACGCGCCTCGGCAACCTGCTGAGACGAGCCATGGCCGCTCGGCTTGTGACGGGGCACCGCGACCTGCGGCACCTCGGCGTAGTCGAGTCCGCCGGGAGTCCCCGCCTTGGCCGGAGAGCTGGCGGCACCGGGCTTGTGCCGGGGAGCGTAGGCGACCACCACCGAGGCCGTCCCGGACGGGGAGGCGTCGATCGCCTTGGCGGTGGCCGGAGCCGGAGTCGCCCCCGCCACGGCCGGCTTGCGATGGGGCAGGAACGCGGCGGCGACCTGAGAGCGGACCGCCGGCGACCGCGCCGTCTGCCGGCGCGCGGCCGGCCGAACCGCCTCGGCCCCGCCATCAAGCTCGCCATCACCGCTGGAGGCATCCTCGTGGGAGGAAACGTCGTTGGACGCGATGGTCAGAGGTTCGTCGTGGCCCCGATTGCCACGCGGATAGATGAACCCGAAGGTCGGGTAGTCCCGCAGCCCGAGATTGCCGGTCGGCTGATACCAAACCTTGACCGAACTCCAGTTGTTGTTCGGCGAGGTGTCGATCACCTTCATGTTCCGGTAGAGGGTCCGCCCGCGCAGCCAGCTATGGTCGACCAGAATGGTGCGCCGGTCGATCACCTTGCTCACCACCGAAACGTGACCATAGTGCAGGCGGCCAGTCCGCCGGAACACCAGCACCGATCCCTCGGCCGGGCGCACGCCGCGCTGGTATTTGCCCTCGGAGTGCTGCCACCAAGTCCAGGCATCGCCCTGGATGGTGAAATTGGTTAACTGCCGGGCATAGTGGACACACATCTGCGCCTGCGCGGCTCCCGGTGCCAAGACCATCAAAATTGACAGAGATAGCAGAAGTGCGCACAGTCGAACCGCGCCACGGTGTATCGTCCTTTTTCCCGGCATCAATCAACCCTCCAACATTTATGTCGCAGGGTGGGTATCATGTCGGACATGCCTTGTCTAGACGAACTATGCCTTTGAGGGTGATTCTTTTGCCACGAGGCATTAATCAAATCGTAACGATCTCGCTGGTGCCCCCTGATCATCTCGGCAACACAGCAATCAACACCTGGAATTCCTTGGCTTTGAGGCACAATCCCTTGATCGATCCCCCAGACTCGACGCTTGACGCCTTCATTACTGATAATACTTTTTTAACCACGGCACCGCTGATTCCGGAGCTTCGGCTGCACCTCGCGACGGAAGTTACGCCGCTTTGGCAGGCAACCGAGGCGACTCTGGACGCCAGTGGTTTGCCACCGCCGTATTGGGCCTTCGCCTGGGTCGGCGGGCAGGCGGTGGCCCGCCATATTCTCGATCATCCCGAACTCGTGCGCGGCTTGCGGGTGCTCGACTTCGCCGCCGGCTGCGGCCTGATCGCCCTGGCGGCGGCCCGGGCCGGCGCGGCGAGCGTCACCGCCGTCGATATCGACCCCTTCGCGCTGGCGGCGATTCGCCTCAACGCCGCCGCCAACGGCCTTGAGGTCGCGGTTTCCAGTGACAACGTCGTCGGACGCCCGCCCGGCGGCACCGATGTCGTGCTGGCCGGCGACGTCTGTTATGAGCGGCCGATGGCCGAGGCGGTGATCGCCTGGCTGCGCACCGAGGCCGCCGCCGGCTCCTGCGTGATCATCGGCGACCCCGGACGCAGCTATCTGCCACGCACCGGCCTGACCGCGCTCGCCCGGCATATGATTCCGACCATCAGCGACGTCGAGGATGTCGAGGTCAAATCGACCACGGTCTGGAGAGTTGAGGCCTGACCGCCGCAGCGACCGTTTCTTTATGGCCACGGGTGTCCACCGCGGAATCGGAGGATAGTTTTTTTACTATGCCCACGGCTTTGGCTCCGCCTATCCTTGGGAGGATTTGCGCTCACTTGGTATCGGGACCGCTTCGGTGAACGTGGAATTGGGGGACGGGACATCATGAAGAGCGAAAAGCCGGCGCCTCGGCCGGTCGTCGGCCCGATTCTGTACTTTCGCGGCGAAGGCCCCCGGGGCGATGTGCCCGCTCCCTGGCGCCTGTCCGTGCTGTTCGTCTTCGAGGGCAACGCCGAGCCCGACGAACTGACCGTTGAAGGCCTCACCCAGGCGGTGCCGCCGCGCCATGTCTTCGTCTGGCGCGGCCGGCATATCTGGCGCTTCGTGTTCGCGGTGTCGCGCACATCCCACGACCGCCGCATCAGCTACGGCTTCCCCGAGCGCGGCCTGAACTGGACGCTCACGATTCCCGGCCAGAGCACCCGGTTGCGCCTCGCCTACACCGCCTCGAACGGCACCGCCGATGAATACGGCCCCTCCACGCAGCCCTTGGGCGCCGGGGGCATGTGGCAGAAGCTCCTGAAACTGCACGCCGAAAACCCCTATCACATCCTGATTCAGGGCGGCGATCAGGTCTGCGCCGACAATCTGTGGGCCAGTTGCACCGCCCTGACCCAGTGGTGGATGCTGCCCGAATCCACCCGCTTCGCCCAACCGTTCAGCCGGGTGATGGCCGATCAGGCCATGGACTATTACTTCAACAGCTATTGCGCGACCTTGGCCAAACCCGGCTATGCCCAGGCCATGGCCTCGATTCCCTCGGTGATGATGTGGGACGACCACGACATCTTCGACGGCTGGGGCTCGCGTCCTGAGATCGAACATCAGTCCCAGGTTTATCGCGGCCTGTTCGCGGTGGCGCGCCGGCAGTTCTCGCTGTTTCAGCTCGGCGCCGCGATCCGCGACCCGCTGGAATGCGTCTGGGGCAGCGGCCATGGCACCTTCACCCAGGGGCTCAGAATCGGCGATATCGGTATTCTGGTGCTGGATTTGCGCTCCGAGCGCACCCGCACCCAGGTGCTGAGCGAGGCGACCTGGAAGGAGTTGCCGGGCTGGCTGGCCCGCTTCCAGGGTTGCAAGCACGTGCTGCTCTCCTCCAGCATGCCGCTGGCCTTCCCCGGCATGGGCTGGATGGAAAAAATCGTCGGCGCCCTGCGCCCCGGCTCCCAGATGGAGGACGATCTGCGCGACCAGTGGCGCAGCCCGGCCCATCAGGCGGAGTGGCTGCGGCTGCTCAAGCTGCTCTCGGACTTCTCGCTGCGCCACCGCTGCCGGCTGTCCGTGCTCTCGGGCAAGCGGGCCCTCGGCGGCTCGGCGATCATCCAGGGCGGCGGCGTCGAGATCTGGCAATTGCTCTCCTCGGCCATGGTCCAGCCGCCATCGGGGCCGGTAGCCACCGCGGCGCTGCGGGCTCTGGCGCGCTCCCCGGAGCGGGTGTCCGACGACTATGTCATCGAGTTGCCGCGCTTCGCCGAAACCAAACAGCGCTTCTTCCGCTCCCGGGCCTTCCTCTCCCTCGGCTTCGACCGCCAGAACCACCTGATCGTCCGCTGGTATTCCGAAGGGGATCCGGATCATTATAATCTGGTGATATGATCGGGCTGATCTGACCCGGTTGATCCGGCCCGGCTGATCCGGCCCGGCTGATCCGGCCCGGCGGCCGGCCTGGGACACACGAGACATCACTTCCGACGAAAACAAAGGCATGCGATGGCCGAGCGCGACGATAACGACCGTCCGTCACCGGAGGCCCTGCTTGAGCAGGTGAACCGGGAGCATCGCGGCCGACTGAAGATTTTTCTCGGGGCCGCCCCCGGCGTCGGCAAGACCTACGCCATGCTGCGCAACGCCCAGAACCGGCGGCGCGAGGGGTTGGACGTCGCGGTCGGCGTCGTCGAGACCCACGGCCGGCGCGAGACCGAGGCCTTCGTGCGCGGCCTGGAGACCATCCCGCGCCAGAAGGTCGAATACCGGGGGTTGCATTTCGAGGAAATGGACCTCGACAGCATCCTGCGCCGCCGGCCTAAATTGGTGCTGGTCGACGAGTTGGCCCACACCAACGTTCCCGGCAGCCGCCACCCCAAGCGCCACCAGGACGTCACCGAGATTCTCGACGCCGGCATCGACGTTTATTCGACCCTCAATATTCAGCATCTGGAAAGCCTCAACGACGTCATCGCCCGCATCGCCGGCATTCAGGTGCGCGAAACCGTGCCCGACAGCGTGCTGCAAAAGGCCGACGAGATCGAGGTCATCGATCTGCCGCCCCAGGAGCTGATGCAGCGGCTGTCCGAGGGCAAGGTCTACATCCCCGATCAGGCCAAGCGGGCGATGGCCAACTTCTTCTCGCCGGGCAATCTGACCGCGCTGCGCGAACTGGCGTTGCGCTACGCCGCCGAGCGCGTCGACGAGCAGATGCTCAACTACATGCGCGCCCACGCCATTCCGGGGCCGTGGCCGACCCGCGAGCGGATCATGGTGTGCATCGGCCCCAACGCCTTCGCCCAGCGGCTGGTGCGCACCGGCAAGCGCGCGGCCGAACGCCGGCAGGCGCCGTGGCTGGTCGTCTATGTCGAGACCTCTAACCATCAGTCGCTGTCCGACGAGGTCAAGGATCAGGTTTCGACCGCGCTGCGCCTCGCCGAACAGCTCGGGGCCGAAACGGCGGTGCTGTCCGGCGAGGACATCGCCCAGGAAATCCTGGTCTGCGCCCGGCAGCGCAATGTCAGCCAGATCATCGTCGGCAAGTCGCACCGCTCGGGCTGGTTGCGGCTGTTCCAGGACTCGCCGACCGACGCGCTGCTGTCGCGCGGCCAGACCTTCGACGTGCTGGTGATCACCAGCGACGAGCACTCGGCCGCCGCCAAGCAACCCGCCGCCACCGTGGCCGGCAAAAAGGCCGCCGATCTGCCCTGGAAGGACTACGGCTTCGCCCTGGCCATGGCGGCGGCGGCGCTGGGCGCCGCCTTCTTTGGCGACATGGTGCTCCAACTGTCCAATCTGGCGCTGATCTTCATGGCGGCGGTGCTGGCGGCGGGGGCGCGCGGCGGGCTCGGGCCATCGCTGCTGGTGTCGCTGATCAGCTGCCTCGCCTACGCCTATTTCTTCAAGGAGCCGCGCTACACCCTTCAGAGCATCAACTCCCAGGACATTTTCGAGTTCGCGACCTTTCTCGCCGCCGCCATGGTCACCGGCCAATACACCGCGGCGGTGCGGCGACAGGTGCTGGCCACCAAGCACAGCGCCCGCCGCACCGCCAATCTCTACGATTTCAGCCGCAAGATCGCCGGCGCGGCGGTGATCGACGATGTGCTGTGGGCGGTGGTCCACCACGTCGCCTCGACCATCCAGGGCCGGGCGCTGGTCTTGATGCGCAAGGATGCCGGGCTGGAGATCGTCGCCGGCTACCCGCCCGAGGATCAGCTCGACACCGTGTCGGCCGCCGCCGCCAACTGGGCCTGGAATCACGGCAAGACCGCCGGTCGGGGCTCGGGCACGCTGCCGGGAGCCGAGTGGCTGTTCCTGCCGCTGCGCACCGCGCGCGGGCCGGTGGGGGTGCTCGGAGTGGCCATGGCCGGACGGGACAAACTGCTGTCCTCGGAGCAGACCCGGTTGCTCGACGCCCTGGCCGGGCAGGCCGCGGTGGCCATCGAGCGCACGACCCTGGTCTCGGATATCGAACAGGCGCGGCTGCTGACCGAAACCGAGCGGCTGCGCTCGGCCTTGCTGTCCTCGATTTCCCACGATCTGCGCACGCCGCTGGTGGCCATCACCGGTTCGGTGACCAGCCTGCTCAGCTATTGGCCGAGCTTCGAGCCCGAGACCCGCGACGAATTGCTGCTGACCATTCAGGACGAGGCCGACCGGCTCAACCGTTTCGTGCAAAACCTGCTCGACATGACCCGTTTGGGTTCGGGCGCCCTGCAACCGCGATTCGACTGGGTGGATATCCAGGACATCATCGGCTCCGCCCTGGAGCGCCTCAAGAAGCAGATCGTCACCCGGCCGCTCGACATTCAGATCGATCCGGGACTGCCGCTGCTGCACCTGGATTTCGCGCTGATCGAGCAAGTGATGATCAATATTCTCGACAACGCCTGCAAATACTCACCCACCGGCAGCCGGATCGCCATCCGGGTCCACCCGGAAGGACGGCGGATGCTGATCTCGGTGGTCGACCAGGGGCCGGGCATTCCCGAAAACGAGCGCGACCGCGTGTTCGACATGTTCTACCGGGTCAAGACCACCGGCCAGCAGACCACCGGCACCGGTCTGGGGCTGGCCATCTGCCGGGGCCTGGTCGAGGCTCATGGCGGCACCGTCGAAGCCAGCACCGGCGCCGATGGCCGGGGCACCGAGATCGTCGTCAGCCTGCCGGTGGCGGTAGCGCCCCCCCTGCCCTCGCATCTGGATGATCCCGAAGCCATGGGGCACGAAGCCATGGGCGACGACGAGGAGCACCAGTTTCCCGATGCCGGCGGCGCCGAGCACCAATCGCTGGAGGCGCTGCTCGACGATGTGCAGAAAGCCGGCGCCGCCCCGCCATCGCCGGGATGACCACGACACCAAGCATCGCCATGTATAGAGTCTGATCCCACTTCTCATCGTTGCCGCGAAAGACCGGAGATGGGCCGTACCCCGAAGAAAATTCTGGTGGTCGATGACGAGGCGCAGATTCGCAAGTTCCTGCGCATCAGTCTGCGCGCCCACCAGCACACCGTCCTTGAGGCCGGCACCGGACGCGACGCGGTGGCGCTGGCCAGCCAGGAACAGCCCGACCTGATCATTCTCGATCTCAGCCTGCCCGACATGGACGGCCACGAGGTGATTTCGCGCCTGCGCGAGCATGGCACGGCGCCGATCATCGTGCTCACGGTGCGCACCGGCGACATCGACAAGATCGAGGCGCTCGACCGCGGCGCCGACGACTACGTCACCAAGCCTTTCGCCATCGACGAGTTGATGCTGCGCATCCGCACCATCCTGCGCCATCATGGCGGCGCCGCTGTGCATCCCCACCGCGAATTACACGTCGGCGACCTGACGATCGATATCGCGTCGCGCCGGGTTACCCGCGCCGGAGCGGAGGTGACGCTCTCCCAGCGCGAGTTCGATACCCTGTATCTGATGGTCAGCCATGCCGGCAAGGTGCTGACCCACGCGCAAATCCTCCGCGAGGTCTGGGGACCGGCGCACATCCACGAAACCCAATACCTGCGCGTTCACATCGGCCAGTTGCGCAAGAAGCTGGAGCCGGAACCGTCCCGCCCCCGCTTCATCATCACCGAACCGGCCGTCGGCTATCGCTTTCAGCCGGACGATGAGTGAGCCGTCTTATACCAACTCTCGTTGATCGCAACCGATCAACGAGCCCTCACACGGCGGGCGGCCCGCTCGCGCGGGCCTTGCCTTCGCGGGCACGAGCCCGCGGGACCTCAACGGCCCAACCAAATCCCGATGAAGCAGACTCATCGGGATTTGGTCTTATTCGTCGTAAGACAGCAGCGCCGAAACCGGGACATCGAGCTTGGACCGGCCGTTGAGGAAGGCCAACTCGATCAGCACCCCGACGCCCCGAACATCGGCGCCCAGTTGGCGCAGCAGGGCGATCGAGGCGTTGAGGGTGCCGCCGGTGGCCAGCAGGTCGTCGAGCACCACCACCCGCTGCCCGGGCTTCACGGCGCCGGCCTGAATCTCGATCACGTCGGAGCCGTATTCCAGGTCGTAGCTGTAGGAAATCTTCTGTCCCGGCAGCTTGCCGCGCTTGCGCAGCATCACGAAGCCGCAATTGAGCGCCAGGGCCAGCGGCGCCGCCACCAAAAAGCCGCGCGATTCGATGCCGACCAGCAGATCCGGCTTGTGCTCGCCGACCTGCTCGGCCAACTGCTTCACCGCCTCGCGCCACGCCCCGGCATGGGCGAGCAACGGACAGATGTCGTAAAACAGAATCCCCGGCTTGGGAAAATCGGGAACGTGGCCGATATGGTCTTTGAGATTCATGGCGGAAAGGCTCCTAGACAAAGCATGGCCGCATGGTACCCAGCCCACAGCCGCCCGGCAAGCGGGGTCTGGGGCCTCCGGTCGCCGAAGGCCGGGCTCAGGATAACGTCCGCCGGGCCGCTTCCAACCGCTGGCGCACGACGTCGATATGGCCGCGCAGATCGTAGAGCTGGTTGGCGAAGGCCAGCGGCACCGGAATGCGGTTGACCGCCGCCTCGATGCGCTCGATCTCGCCCAGGGCTTCTGCCAGGTCCGCCGCGCCGGGCTTCAAGCCGATATCGCTCTCGACCTTGCGCAGTTCGCGATACCAATAAACGATGCGGCGGCGAATCCGCCACGCGTAGAGCGCGGGCGCGAATTTGATCACCGGCAGCAGAATTCCCAGCAGCGGCAGCAGCATCACCATCAACCGATCGGCCAGGGTGGCCAGCCAGAACGGCAGGAAGCGCTGAAAGAACGGCTCGCCCGACTTGTAGACCCGCTTGGCCTCCTCGGAAAGCGGGAACTCCTGATCCTCGGCGAGGGGAAAGGCGTTGCTGCGGGCGAAGGCGCTGGCCTCGCCCTTGTCGTTGAGCCGGGGCTGACGGTGGACCTCGACGGCGGCCTGGGTCAGCAGGCCGATCAGCGCCGGATGCACGCCCTCGCGCACCACCAGGGCGGCGGTGGTGGTCAGCATCCGGGTGTCGACCGGCGGCAGGTCCCGGGCGAAATCGACCACCCCTTCCTTCAGCTCGACCGATTTCAGGAACGGGAAGCGCTGGGTATAGGCTCCGGCCTGCACCACGCTCATCAGCCGGATTTTAGGGCTGTCGTCGAACAGGCGCTTGACCGTCCGCGCCTCGGGGGCCAGCACCAGAAAGCCGGCGTCGGCCTTGTCCTGCTCCAGCGCCTCGACATAGGCCGGCAGTTCGGAGGTGATCAGAGTGGCGTTGTCGGCGGTGACACCGCTGGCGGTCAGCAGGCGGGTGGCCAGCGCGGCGGTGGCGCTGCCAGCCGGGCCGATCAGCACCCGCTTGCCCACCAGTTCGGTCAGCTTTTGCAGCGTCGCCGAGCCCTGATAGAAAATCCACACCGGTTCCTGAAGCACCCGGCCAAGCGAGGCCACTCCCGGCACTTCCTGACCGCCGGTCAGCCCGCCCTGGATGAAGGCGGCATCGACTCCGGAGGCCCGGTCGCGGATCAGCGCCAGATTCTCCATCGAGCCCTTGGTCTCGCGGATGGTCAGGGTGATGCCGTTCTCGGCGAAAATCTCCCGGTAGCGATCGGCCGCCGCCCAATAGGGGCTGTATTTCGAAGCCGCCGCGATGGTCAGCTCCCTGGGCGGCGCCGGCCCGACGAACTGCGCGGTGATCCAGAACGCCACCACCACCGCGAGAACCGGCGGCCCGAGGGTCAGCGCCAGTTCGCGCAGTTGCACCCAGTTCACCCTGTTGCCCATGCCGACCACCCCATCCCCCCGGCCATCGCCGCCGAATGGCACACGATGGCCTTGGTAGCACGAACCGGCCGGCCGTGGCGACGGCTTCCGTTTTACAGCAGCCGGGCGATGTCCTCGAGGGCGGTGAAGACCTGCTGGGATGCTTCCTCCATCTTGCCGGCGGCGACGATGGCCGACTGGAAATCGCCATTGTTATAGTGGCTCAGCGCCTCCTTGCCGAAGGCGTGAACCTGGGAGTGCGGCTCGCGCATCGCCTGATAGGCGGTGCTGCCGGTGATGCGCGGGTCCGACAATGTATCGTACCACTTGCCGAAACGGCAGGCGTGGTGGTCGGGCAGATCACTCTCCTTCGCGCTGCCATATCCGGTCAGGGTGTCGATCACCCGTTTCTTGAAGCTGGCGTGATCCGACCGGGCCAGTTGCACCAGTTGCTGGTCGTCGGGATTCTTGCCCAACTCCTGGAGCAGCGGTTGCACGGTCGCCGAGACATTGTTCATTGCCTGGGCGACGATCTCGATGGCGCCGAGCGCCTCCTCGGTCATCTCGACGGTCCCCGACATGTTGCGCGACAACTCGGCGGTCGCAGCGCCCTGTTCGGTGACGATCGAGGCGATCTGGACCATCTTCTGGCAGACTTCGTCGACCTGATTGTTGATCGAATTCACCGAGCCGCCAACCTCGCGAATCGCCGCGCTGCCGGCCTCGACCTGCTTGGCGCTGGCGGCCATGGCCGAGAGAATGTCGCTCATGCCGGCCTGAAGCGCGGCGATCCGGGTCCGAATGTCCTCGGTGGCGTTGGCGGTCTGACGGGCCAGCGCCTTGACCTCGGTCGCGACCACCGCGAAGCCCTTGCCGGCATCGCCGGCCCGGGCCGGCTCGATGGTGGCGTTGAGGGCGAGCAAATTGGTCTGGCTGGCGATCTGCTCGATGGTGCGGACGATCAGGGCGATCTGTTCGCTGGCCTTGCTCAGCGAGTCGATCTTGGTCGACAGATTGGACACCGAACCGGCGATCTCGCCGATGGTCCCCACCGCCCGCTCGACGGAAATATTGCTGGCGCCGACATTGACCCGGACATCCTTGGCGTCCTGGGAAACCCCCTCGGAGGTGCGGGCGATCTCGTTGATCGAGGCCAGCAGCTCGTCGGTGGCGGCGGCGACCGAGTGGCTGCGCTCGCCCAACTCGTGCATGTTGGCCTTCATCCGGGCGATGGCGAACAGCGGCGTGGTCTGAGCCACCCAGATCGAGGCGATTTCCCGCAGCATATCGAAGCGATGGCTGCGCAGATGCTCGATCAAGGGCCGGAGAGCGGCTAATATCTCTTCATCCGTGGAAGACTCGAACTGGGATGATGCCTCGAGTATTTGAGAAACCGCGGCACTCACCGCGGTGACCACCACGGCTTTCATGGCTCCTTCCTGCTGATGAGTACGAGCCACCTCGTTTTTCTTACGCCGGAACATCGACTTCATTCCACAACCTCCCGAGTCAAAACCAGTAACGATCTATACGGCATTTCGATAAAATTTTATATGCGGCATAATATGTTGCGAATTCGCAATCACGCCCAACCAGTGATCACATCTCGGTTCCGCGACATCCGCCTTGTCCGAACCGGCGGGAGCGTGCATTCTCCGGCCGGCTCCACCCGTCAGCGAGAGTTCGTCCCATGCCGGAACCCGATCAGGAAGGCGCGCGTTTCGCCGCCCAGCAGCCCCAGGCCACCCCCGGTTTTTTCCTCAAGGGCTGCCATCAGCTCGACTGGGGCATGAAGAACCGCATGGCGCGGGTGTTCAACCCGGAGTCCGGCCGCACCGTGATGCTGGCCATCGACCATGGCTATTTCCAGGGGCCGACCACCGGGCTGGAGCGCATCGATCTCAGCATCGTGCCGCTGCTGCCCCAGTGCGACGCGCTGTTTTGCACCCGCGGCATCCTGCGCTCCGTCATTCCCGCCGCCTCCCAGAAGCCGATGGTGCTGCGCGCCAGCGGCGGCCCGAGCATCCTCAAGGAGTTGTCGGACGAGCAGATCGCCATGGACATGGAGGACGCCGTTCGCCTCAACGCGGCGGGCGTCGGCATCCAGGTGTTCATCGGCGGCGAGTTCGAGACCCGCTCGATTCACAACATGACCCGGCTGGTCGATGCCGGCCTGCGCGTCGGCATGCCGGTGATGGGCGTGACCGCCGTCGGCAAGGACATGGTGCGCGACGCCAAGTATTTCCGTCTCGCCTGCCGGATCATCGCCGAGTTGGGCGCCCAGTACGTCAAGACCTACTTCGTCGAGGACGGTTTCGAGACCATCACCGCCTCCTGCCCGGTGCCGATCGTGATGGCCGGCGGCAAGAAGCTGCCCGAGTTGGAGGCCCTGACCATGGCCTACAACGCCGTGCAGCAGGGCGCCTCCGGGGTCGATATGGGGCGCAACATCTTCCAGTCCGACGCTCCCAAGGCGATGATCGCCGCGGTCAACGAAGTGATCCACCGCAACCTCAAACCCGCCCAGGCTCTCGAACTCTTCAACGATCTCAAGTCCAAAGGCTAACGGGGTCTGGGGCCTAAGGCCCCAGTGGGGTCCAGGGGCGAAGCCCCTTGGGAGCATAAGGCCAGGGCTCCGCCCTGGACCCACCAAAGGCCGGGGGCCTTTGGAAACCGGGACTTTTTTGCGGAGGATGAGCATGGCCATCGCCGAGTCCTTCGACCGGGCCGCCGCCACCTATGATGGCTTGCGCCGGGCGTTGATTCCGTGTTTCGACGATTTTTACGGCGCGGTGCTGACCCTGCTCGCCGACGCCGCCGGCCGGACGCCCCGAATCCTCGACCTGGGCGCCGGCACCGGCCTGCTGTCGGCGCTGCTGCTGGAACGCCTTCCCGAGGCGCGGCTGACCCTGGTCGATCTCTCGGAGGGCATGCTCGACCGGGCGCGACTGCGCTTCGACCGCCACCAGAGCGGACGGATCGCCTTCGCGGTCGCCGATTACACCGAGGCCGATCTCGGCGGGCCTTACGACGCCGTGGTCTCGGCGCTCTCGATCCACCATCTGGAAGACCCGGCCAAGCGCGCCCTGTTCCAGCGACTGTTCCAGGCGCTGCGGCCGGGCGGGTTGTTCGTCAATGCCGATCAGGTCGCGGGGCCGACTCTGGCTCGCGACGCCCACTACCGGGCGCTGTGGCTGCGGGCGGTGCGCGACGCCGAGGTTCCCGAGGAGGAACTGGCGGCGGCCCGCCAGCGCATGAGCCACGACCGGTTGGCGCCGCTGGCCGCGCAATTGGGCTGGCTGCGCGAAGCCGGTTTCACCGATGTCGACTGCGCCTTCAAGCACTGGAGTTTCGCGGTGTACTCCGGAACCCGGCCGGACGCGCCACCGAGGAACAGCCCTGCTCTCACCCCCCTTGACCGCTGACGGAATTTGCCCAAACTGGCGGACGAGAGGTTTCTCTGTAGGGAACGCGGCGATGGACGGTTTCGAACGAGACAGGCCGGCTTCAGGCGAGCGAATACCCGATCTGCTCAATCCCCTGGGGCGCGACCCGCTGCAGCGGCCCCACCATCCGACCCGGTCGCACCATCCGGCCGGACGGCGGCTGCCTCCCGAGCCGCCCCATGCCCCGCCGCCGGCTTGGTGGCCCGGAGTCCGGCGTGGCCTGCCCTCGCTGGCGGTGGCGCTGCTGCTGGTCGCTCTCGGCGCGGCGCTGCTGAACTGGCGCGGCGCGGTGACGGCAAGCACCAACGCGGCCCTGGTGGTCTGGCGGACGCCCGGGCAGGACGCGGTGACGCTGTCCTCGGTCGATCGCGCCGACTGGCAGGCTTTCCTCGCCTCCCGCCGCGAGAGCCGGGCCAAGACCCGTCACCAGATTCTCACCCAGGCGCGGGCCGAAACCCTGACCGCGCTAGCGCCGCTGTTCGACGAGATGAAGGGGCGGGTCAAGGATTACATCGGCTGGTTCTACTTCTTCCCCACCACCTATCGCATGGCCTTCACCTCGGTGATCGCGATGCTGTCCAAGGACAAGAGCGACCCCCGCGCCATTGAGCAGGTGGCCACCGAATCCCTCAACCGCCTGCTCCAGGACCGCTTTCTCGAAGTGGTCGTGGTGCCCGAGAAGTTCGGCCCGGCCACCGAGGCCCTGGAACGGACGGTGATGAAGCGCGCCATCAGCCGCGCCGAAGCAGCGGCGGCCGGTGAAACCGCCGCCCTGACCGCCTTCATGACCGCGCATGGCAAACCGGCCAGCGCCGCCGCCGGACAGACGGTCACGGTGTCGTGGGAGGCGCTGGGCCTGCCGGCGCCGGCCTCGGCGATGTCGGCCCCGCCCGACGCGGTCGCGCTGATCAAGGCGGATCCGGCGCTGAGCGGCCTGCAAACCACCGCCACCACCGAGGGCATGATGCTGGTCGCCCGGCAGTTCGCCCGCCGGATGATTCACAGCGCCGTCGGCGAGGCCGCGCGCACCATGGTGACGCCGATGATCGCCGGCAGCGCTCTCGGGCCGGCGGAAGCCCTGCTCTCGCCGCTGCTCGGTTTCGCCGCCTTCGGCGTCGGCGTCGGCGCCGAGTTCGGCACCGTCAAGCTGCGCGAGACCGTCGAGAGCCAGCGCCTGACCGATCTTTCGAACGGCATCGTCGACCATGTGCGCGAGACCCAAAGCGCCCTGCTCGCCGATGGCGTCACCCACCGCGTCGAAACCTGGATCGGCGAGTAAGCCCAGGGCTCTGCCCTGGACCCGCCAAAGGCCGGCGGCCTTTGGAAACCGGGATGTTAGGCCAGAGGGACGACCAGAGTAGCGGTGGTGCCTTGGCCGGGGGTGGACTCCAGGGCGAGCGTGCCGCCGAGGGCGCCGGTGACGGCGTGGCTGGCGATGGTCAGGCCCAGCCCTTTGTGTCCCCGCTCGCGCCCGGTGGTGAAGAAAGGGTCGCAGACCCGGAGCAGAGTGTCGGGCGCGATTCCCGCCCCGAAATCGCGGACCTCGAAGCGCAGAGCCGGACCGCCGCGCCAACGGTGATCGGAAACCACGATTTCCGCCCGGCCGTCGCCACCGTCGGGAGCGTAAGCGTGGGCGTCGATGTTGGCCAGCAGTTGGGTCAGCACCTGTTCCATCTGGCTGCGGCAGCCGCGCCACGCGCCCTCGGCGGCGTCGACGCGCACCGCAACCTCCTTGAGGCCCAACCGCCGGTCATCGGAAAACCCGCCGATCACGCCGTCGATCATCTCCCGGAGATCGACCCGGGTTTTGGCCTCGCCCTGCTGGAGCGCCGCGATCTCGCTGAACGACCGCACCAGGGAGCAGCAACGGCTGATGTTCTCGATCAGCAACGATGTCGCCTCGACCACCTCGCCGCGCCAGTCGGGCTGCTGTTCGTCCGCCGGATCGTCACTGGCGGCCAGCCACCCCGAAACCATGCTGGCGGCGGTGAGACACGCGCCCAGGGGCGCATTCAACTCGTGGGCGATGCCGGCAACCATGCTGGAGACCGCCCGATGGCGGTCGATCTCGCGCTGGGCCTCGGCGAGACGGCGGCTGACCTCGTCCTGATGCCGGGCCATGGTCGATTCGCGCACCCGGCGGCTGAGCCCGGCCAGCAGCCACGCCAGCAACCCCTGATGCCGGAGCAGCAACCGGTGGAAGTCATTGCGCCGGATCATGAACAGGGTGGTTTCGACCACCGTGGTCACCGTCGCCGAACGCGGCCCGCTGTCGAGCAGCGACAGTTCCCCGAAGATGCTGCCCTTGCCCAGACGGGCGACGACGAATTCCTCGGCCTGCCCTTCAGGGATGGTCACCTTGACGCCGCCGTCGAGCACCAGAAACAGGGCGTCGCCCTCCTCCCCCCGGCGGATGATCTCGGCCCCGGCGGGAGCGACGAAACGGGAGCCACAGTGCGCCAGGGCCAGCAACTCATCGGAGCCGAGCCGCTGGAAAAACAGGCTTTCCGAAAGATGCCGGACGATGCTCTCCATGAACCAGCGCCTCGCTTCCGCTCTTTTGCCGCCCGAGTCTACATCATGCCCCGCGTGGGGAACAACCGTGGCCGACCGGCTCGACAGGTGAACGGATGGCCTGGGCCGGCTCGAAAACCGCGCCGATCAGAAACTCTTTGTTGCCCTCGGGGCCAAGCAGTGGGCTCTCGCGCACCCCCAGCACCCGCCAGCCCGGCAGCGCCGCCAGCCACGCAGAGATCCGGTCGCAAACCTGCTGGTGCAAGGCGGGATCGCGCACCACCCCGCCCTTGCCGACCTCGCCGCGCCCGACCTCGAATTGCGGCTTGATCAGCGCCACCAGCCGCGCCCCGGGCGCCGCCAGCGCCAGCGCCGCCGGCAGCACCACCTCGAGTCCGATGAAACTGGCGTCGCAGACGATCATCGCCACCGGTTCGAGAATGTCCGTGCGGGAGAGCATGCGGGCGTTGGTGCGCTCCAGCACCACCACCCGGGGGTCCTGGCGCAGTTTCCAGGCCAGCTGGCCATGACCAACATCGACGGCATAGACCCGCGCGGCGCCCCGGCTGAGCAAGACATCGGTGAAACCGCCGGTCGAGGCGCCGACATCGAGCGCCACCGCTCCGGCGGGATCGAAGGCGAAATGATCCAGGCCACCGACCAGCTTCAATCCGCCGCGCGACACCCAGGGATGATCGCGTCCGCGCACCTCCAGCGGCTGATCGGCGGCCACCGCATCGCCGGCCTTGGCGATCCGCCGGTCGCCGCTGAACACCAGCCCGGCCAGAATCAGCGCCTGGGCGCGCGCCCGGCTCTCGACCAGCCCCCGGTCAACCAGCTCGACATCGGCGCGCCTGCGACTCATGGCCCGGCCGGCTCAGGCCTCCTCGTCCGCAGCGTCTTCCGTGCCGTCGTGAAGGTCCGCCCCCTCCTCATGGGGCTGACCGCCCTGGGGATTGTGCCGCCGCAGCGTGGCCAGGGCCTCCTCCAGCTCGCGCTGGGTGCACAGCCCGAGCAGCACCGGATTGCGCGGTTTGATGTTCTGAGCGTTCCAGTGGCTCTTGTCGCGTACGGCGGCGATGGTCGGCTTGGTGGTGCCGATCAGGCGGCTGAGCTGGCTGTCGGAGAGATCGGGGTGGGTCTTGATCAGCCAGGCGATGGCGTCGGGCTTATCGCCGCGCTTGGTCACCGGCGTGTAGCGCGGCCCCTTGGACCGCTGCATCGGTTGCGGCAGATCATGAATCTGGAGCACCAGCCGCCGGCTGGCATCGGCGACGCAGCGTTCGATCTCGCCCTTGGTCAACTGGCCCGACGCCACCGGGTCCATGCCGACCATCCCCGCCGCCACCTCACCATCGGCGATCGCCCTGATCTCGAGCAAATGCAAGCCACAGAAAGCGGCGATCTGCTCGAAGCTCAAAGCGGTGTTCTCGACCAGCCACACCGCGGTCGCTTTCGGCATCAATGGCTGTGCCATCCTTCCTCCTGACAATCCCGATCGGCCGCGCCGGTCAAACCCCCGAGCGCGATCACCGGCCATGCTTTGCCATAGGACAACGCCAACATAAAGCGATAAGCGCAAAATCCCGCGATCATTTCACGTGAGGGCCGACTTTGACCTTGCTGGCCATGGCGACGCCGGCCTTGAACCGGAAATAGGCGTCGAAAATCCCCTTGATCCGTTCGGGAAATTCCTCGGAGTGGGACATCACGAGCCGGAGCCGGCCATCCTCGGATTCGATCATGTCGTGATAATCGCGGAACAGCGCCTCGAAGACCTGACAGAAGTCGGCGTCGGACATCTGATAACCGCCCCCCGCCGGGGCAGTGTTGACGGCGCGCATGAACTCCAAACGCCGGTTGTTGAAGCCCTTGAAGCGCATCAGCAGGGTCAAAAAAATGCGCTGACACAGCAGTTGCACCGCCCGGTTCAGCTTCAATTGCGAGGCCAGAACCGCGTCGTCGTCGCTGCCGACATAGTCGAAAATGAAATGGGCGTGATCGTTGAGGATGCGCCATTCGCGATTCGTCAGCATCACCGAGATCATCGACTGCAGGCCGGGCACCACGACTCGTGGAAACTCCACCCCCCAGGTGGTCATCCTGGTCTCGACGCTCATCATCAGCCGGACATAAACCAGCCGCGTGATCGCATCCTTGCGCCGCTCGTCACGAACATACCAGGGAACATCCGTACATTGAGCGCAGGTATTATCGAAAAGCGACTCAACATGACGCCAGGATTCGTTGAATTTCTTTTCAATCTTGCCGAGGTCCTCTCGGGTCACGACCTCGCGGTCGCCGAAGCTTTCATAAATCGTCTCGGCCCGTCGCTGCGACTCGTGGGTTAGAACTCGCGTTGAAGTAGCTGCCTGCCCCTGACGCCGGACGCCGGCCTCCCATCATTTATCCCTTGGTGAGACCGGAGAGACCATCCCTCGGCGCCGACCTGCCGCTTGGCA
>CAIOBP010000219.1 GCA_903856295.1 uncultured Rhodospirillales bacterium
CTCACCATCCATCAGTTTTTGACAATAGGCTCTTGACCGGCGGAATCGGCATGTGATTCAAGGAGTCCGCTCTGATTTTAGCGGACGTGGACTATGGACGGCCTGCTCAAGGTGGCGGAGGGTGTCGGGTTGGAATTGCGCCGGCTGCTGCCCGGACAACGGAAAACGCAACGCGAGGGGTTGGCGTTGCTGGTGGCGACGATGCTTGATGTTCGGAGCGCCAATCTGATGGATTTGGCGGCGGGCTTGCCCCGTGCGGTGGCACGGATCGACATGCGTTATCAGTGGATATCGCGGGTTTTGATGAACGCGCTGATCGATCCGGACGCGGTGATGACCCCGTTTGCCCGCGAGGTGTTGAGCCGGCTGGCCGCCGAGGGCGAACCCTTGGTCTTGATCATGGACCAGTCCAAGCTCAACGACCGCCATCAGGTTCTGATGCTGGCTGTTCGTTTCGGCGACCGGGCCTTGCCGCTGCTGTGGCGGGTCAAGGAAACCGAAGGTGCCATCGGCTTTGAGGTTCAGAAGGAATTGCTCGATGCCTCGGCCTCCTTGCTGCCGGCGGATGCCGCGGTCTGCCTGATGGGCGACCGCTTCTACGGCACCGCTGATCTGATCGGCTGGTGTCAGGACCGGGACTGGGACTACCGCCTGCGATTGAAAGGGAATCTGGTCGTGCGAGACGGAGCCGACCGCATGACCACCGGGCAAGCCGCCGACGCTGGCCTGTTCGCCCTGGAGAACGTCCAACTCACGGCCCGCAAAGCCACCACCAACATCGGCATCATCCGCGACCCCAACCACGCCGAGCCATGGATCATTGCCATGCCGGCAGAGCCAGGATATCTGAAAACATTGGACTATTCGGCCCGCTGGGGTATCGAGCCGATGTTTTCCGATTTCAAGTCGCGAGGCTTCGGCGTCGAGGACACCCAAATCCAACATCCCGACCGGCTCGCCCGTCTGCTCCTGGTCATGGCCCTGGCCCTCTACACCGCCGTCTCGACCGGACAGTGGGATGCGAAGGTCAACCCGACACCCGCCGAAAAAAAGCCCTGAAGCATCAGCCAAAGAAGCTCGCACGGTCGAAAACATCCTTCTTTACCAGAGGATTACGATACATCGCCCGCCTCATCCTGGCTATCCTGCCCCTCCCTCCACTCTGGTCAACCAAAACTGATGGATGGTGAGACCTGTTCCGAACACACTTGCTCGTATATTGTGCATTTTATTTTTTATGCTTACTATCAGTATGAGGCTTTTTGTTTGACATTTGCGCAGCAAGGCACTATTAAAAATAGTGATTAATTACAGTTATGGTATAGTCAAAAAGCTTCGCAAGATGCATACTCTCAGTATTTGCATATACGATCGATCCCTTCGTTCGACGTGAGGTGTGATATGGTAGCAAACCCTGGCCCGTCGCTGCGACTCGTGGGTTAGAACTCGCGTTGAAGTAGCTGCCTGCCCCTGACGCCGGACGCCGGCCTCCCATCATTTATCCCTTGGTGAGACCGGAGAGACCATCCCTCGGCGCCGACCTGCCGCTTGGCA
>CAIOBP010000220.1 GCA_903856295.1 uncultured Rhodospirillales bacterium
CAACAAGATCGCAGAACTGGCTCCCTGGAACTACATTCCCCGACCAACCGGACATCCAAACGCGCTCCCCGCCGATCTCCAGGCCGCAATTGTCGCCGACATTCCCACAGACCAGAAGGTGATGGCGGGCTGACGCTTACGGTTTTCCAGGGTTCCGACATGGGCGGTCAGCACCGCCAGCGGCGTGCGCAGTTCGTGGGCGGCTCCGGCGGTGAATTCGCGCTGAATGCGAAATCCGTCGTCCAGGCGCTGGAGAGCCTGATTGATCGCCTGAACCAGCGGCAGAATTTCGATCGGCACGCCGTGCTCGGGCAACCGGACGTCGGTCGAAGCGGGGCCGATCGCCGCCGCCTTGGCCGATAAGGCGACGACCGGCGCCAGTGTTCTCCGGATGATGAACAAACTGACGCCAAGCGGAACCAGCAACAGCGGCAGCATCGCCCACCCGCCGTTTTCGATCATCACTTCAAGGAGTGAGCGCGCCAGCGCCATATGATCATATGAAACCTCTTCGACTTGCAGCAAAAGCCAGCGGTTTCCGACGTCCACGATCTGCGCCACTCCAACCATTCTGCCGCTGGCATCGGCTGCGTTGCGATAGTGGTAGAATGTGTCCTTCTCCATCGCCGATATTTGCGTGGGGGCTTCCCCGGTCGGCGCGTCGGGCGTGGCGAACAGGAGGTGCCCGGTTTCGTCCCGCACCGAATAGCGGTGACGGCCACCGTTGCCGGTAAACGCCTTGGTGAGTGCCGGAGGCAGGTCGAGGGTGATCTGCCCATCCGCCGTCTGGGCGAGATGGCTGGCGATCATTTCGGCGCGGCTGGCCAGGGTGCTTTTGCGCAGGTCTCCGGTCGCGACTTCGAATTGCCAATAAAACCAGCCGTAGGACAGCACGATCGTCACCGCGGCGGTGAGCAGAAGGCTGAGGACGATTTGCCGCCGGAGGGAGAAACTTTCAGTGCCGGTGATCATTTCGCCCCCAACATCAGCATGTAGCCAAGACCGCGCACGGTGTGGACCACCACTTCGCCTCCGGCGGTTTGCAGGCGCTTGCGCAGGCGGGAAACCGTCGCCTCGATGGAATTCGACGAAACATCGTCGTCGAATCCATAGAGCGACTCTTCGAGAAAGCGCTTGGGCACCACTTTGCCGCCCCGGCGCAGCAGGTGTTCCAGCAGATCGGTTTCGCGCCGCGACAAGGCCAGTGGCTGGCCTCCGACTTTGGTTTCGCGCGCGACCGGATCGAAGGTGATGTCGCCGAAGCCGAGTTCGGTTCCGACTCCGGTGCCAAGCCGGCGCAGCATCACCCGGACCCGCGCGACCAGCTCTTCGGTGGCGAACGGCTTGATCAGGTAGTCGTCGGCGCCGGCGTTCAGGCCTTCGACACGGGCGCCGATGCCGTCGCGGGCGGTCAGGATCATCAAAGGCGTGGAGTTGCCCTGTTCGCGGAGCCGCCGCAAAAGCTGCATGCCGTCGCCGTCCGGCAGGCCCAGATCGAGGACGATGGCATCGAACCGGGCCACGGCGAGCGCGTCCTCGGCCTGGGCGATGCTGTCGGCGCGGTCGACCACCAACCCGGCGGCAACCAGCCCCTTCGAGACCAGTTCGGCCAAACGCTCGTTGTCTTCGACCAACAATAGGCGCATGCGCGGTTCCCTTGGGTTCGGCTCGCCACAGACCATGATACGGCAAGCTGACGGTAAGCTGACAGCGCCGTTTGCGCCCGTTGTGCCGGACAAGCCTGGTGGAGCGAATGATTTTTTCGCTCGCGAACTTTTTTTCGCGCCGTCAGCTTGTCGTCAGGAAGAGGGGTGTAAACAAGGAGGACCGGGCCAGAACGGCCCGTTTCGACAGCCAGGAGAATACCAATGTCCATCAACTCTCTCTCCGCCCCCGCCGCCCATCAGCCGGTTCCGCAGCCCCAGAAGCCCCAGCGCGCGGCGGGCGACCGTGATGGTGACGGCGACAACGATGCCCTCGAATCGGCCAAAGCCAAAGCCAAGGAAGTTGCCAAGCCCGTGAATGGCAATCTGGGCAACAAGCTGAATATCGCGGTGTGACCAGCGCCGAGGGTTGATCGTCTGGCCGGGGTGAGGTCCTCATCCCCGGCGTGGGGCGGGGCGTGACCTTGGTTCGTGACGATCAGAGGTGGTGATGTCTGTTGTCGGCGTTTTCAGCTCGGCCGGCGTTCCTCCGACGGTTTGAGCCCTGCGCGTCATGACCACATAGCCCAGAAGGGGAAAACACATGAGCGTGTCAGGCATCAGTGGCGGGTCGCAGCCGTATGTTTCCACCGGGGCAAGCATGAGCATGCCACCGCAGCAGAAGATGTCGCAGCTTTACGACAAGATCGATACGACCAATTCGGGCTCGGTCTCGCAGTCGCAGTTCAATCGAGCCTTTCAGACCATGAACCCGCCGGCCAAACTCCAGGCGATGGGCGCCGATCAAATCTGGTCGAAACTCGATCCCAGTGGCACCGGCTCGGTGTCCAAGCACGATTTCGTCAATACGATGAAGGGCGTGACCCAGGGGGGGCACCATCGTCACCACCGGTCCGGCGTTGCCGGCGGTTCCGCCCAGGCCGGCCAGACCGCGGCCAGCGCCACCCAGGCCCTGAATTCGGCCGGGACCACCCCCGCCTCCGGGGCCTCGGTCAACATCGTGGCGTAATACCATTTTTCGCCGATGAGACTCCGTCAGCGAAACCTCACGTGCCGGCGTCGGCATCCGCTGGCTTGGCTCCGCCGCATGGACGGCGCGGCGGCGGTCGCCGCAGATACCAAATCCCGCTGATGGGGTCCGATCATCGGGAACTGGTATAAGACACTCCACTCCGGCACCGTTCCGCCCATGAGCCAGCTGTACAGCCGATCCTTCTCCGCGCTGGGCACCCTTTGCGCCGTACACCTCTACGGTGACGGTGCGACCGTTGCCGAGGCGGGGATGTCGGCGATGATCGAGGTGGACAGACTCGAGCGGAAATTCTCCCGCTACCGTCCGGACAGCCTGCTCTCGGAGATCAATCGGGTGGCCGCGTCCGGGGGAGAGATCGATCTCGACGAGGAAACCTCCAGTCTGATCGACTATGCCGAGGCCTGTTACCGCAAGAGCGGCGGTCTTTTTGATATCACTTCCGGTCTGTTGCGGCGGGCCTGGACCTTTCCGGCGCCGACCCTGCCAGCACCCGGGCCGGCACCAGGGCCGGCACCAGGGATGATCGCGGCGCTGTTGCCGGGCATCGGCTGGGACAAGCTGGTCTGGCGGCGCCCGACGCTGGGCTTTGCCGTTCCCGGCATGGAGCTGGATTTCGGCGGCATCGGCAAGGAATACGCCGTCGACCGCCTCGCCGAAATTTGTCGTGCCGCCGGCATTGAGCGCGGCCTGATCGATCTCGGCGGCGATCTCTTCGTGCTCGGTCCGCATCCCGACGGCCAACCCTGGACCATAAGTTTGCGGCATCCCCGGCGCGCCAATACCGAGTTCGGCACGATCGCCCTTGCTCAAGGCGGCCTTGCCACCAGCGGCGATTATGAACGCTGCCTGATGATCGATGGCCGGCGCTATACCCACATTCTTCATCCCGGAACCGGTTGGCCGGTTCATGGGCAGGCCAGCGTCACGGTCTGTGCATCCCATTGCATGGTTGCCGGCAGCCTCGCCACCATCGCCATGCTGAAAGAGGCGACGGGCCCCGACTGGCTGATGGAGATGGGGTTGCCCCACCTGTGGATCGCCGATGACGGCCGCACCGGCGGAAACCTCACCGTGCGGGCTCCAAGCCTGGCGCCAGACGCGGATAACGGCGCGTTGAACGTCGGTCCGGGGCGCGAAGCGGGCAGGTAGCGTCGCGGCGATCTGTTCGATAAGCGGCGGCGGCTGATGGACGACTGGGCAACCTTCTGTGGTACACGGCCAGCGGAAACCGAGAGCGGCTCCAAGGTGGTGCCGTTGCGCAAGGCTGGCGGATAAAGCCCCGCCGCAGCCCTTCCATCTCATGCCATCCCCGTGGCGGCGGTGTCTGAACCGGACTCGCCATCAGCCACAGGCTGGGCTATCATTACTGAGACACCATCCAGGTCCGACACCATGACCGCCGTCCCGTTCGATACCCTGAAATTCGTTGAGAAGCTCGAAGCCGGCGGGTTCTCCCACCAGCAGGCCAAGGCTGCGGCAGAAGCATTCGCCGAGGCGACGGGGCAGGAGTTGGCAACCAAGGCCGATATCGTCCGCATTGAGACGGGGATGCAGCTTCTTGAACAACGCCTTGTGATCAAGTTCGGCGCCATGGTCATCGCTCTCGGGGCGTTCCTGTCGGTGATCAGGTTCTTCGGCCACTGACTAAGTCGCCGATCCGGGAGTCGACCAACCAGCGCGGTATGATCATACCGCTCATGTCTTCAAATGCCGGGGGTTCCACCAAATCAGGGGAAAGCCCATTTGAACCCCGCTGACAAACCGGATCAGCACGAACGCCGCGCGAAGATGGCAACGGCCTAAACCTGATAGCTGTGCCCGGCAACCCAATCCCGGAACGCCTCTTCGTCGATGTCCCCAGCCGCCAAGGCAAGCACACGCGACCACTCGGCAAGTAGCCGACGACGGGGCGTTGCTGCGGTGGTGGGGCTGTGTTTTTTGACGTGCGCGCGCGGTCGCACAACAGCTATATAGCCGTTAGCCATGATTGCCTCGTTCCTTGAAGCGGTCTGGTTAGGCCCTCTGGCGGTGTTCCACCACCGCCAGAGGGCCGCCCTTATCGAGCGCGACGAGCGCTGCGCGGCCGAGTCGCCGTTGTCAACTGCAAATTTTGGCTGGCGGACTTTTTCCAAAACCGCACCGCTTGACGTTACGCCTGTTCCGACTTACGTTACGTCATGATCAGGACGTTTGCCGATAAGCGTAGCGCAGCGATCCATGCCGGCATGGTGCCCAAGGGGGTTCCCGCCGATATCGCTGGACGGGCACGGCGAAAGCTGGCGATTATCGACCAAACGGCGACTGTCGATGCGTTGCGCGTGCCGCCGGGGAACCATCTCGAAGTGCTGAGGGGCGACCGGGCCGGGCAACACAGCATCCGGGTCAACGATCAATGGCGGCTCTGCTTCGTCTGGCGCGATGGTGACGCCTTCGAGGTCGAGTTGATCGACTATCACAAGGGGTGACGGCGATGGCAATCATGCGTGAAGACGTGGACGCGGGGTTGATCGATTTCAGCGATATCGCCGAACCGGGCATGGCTCCGCTGGCTCCCGTTCATCCTGGAGATGTGCTGAAGCATGACTTTCTCGAACCGCTGAGGATGAGCGTCTATGGGCTCGCCAACGCTCTCCAGGTGCCGCGCACCCGATTGAATGACATCGTGCTCGGGCGACGGGCGATCACGGCTGAAACCGCGCTCCGACTGGCCCGGTATTTCGGGACCACTGCGGATTTCTGGATTGGGTTACAGGCCCGTTATGAACTCGATGTTGCCCGTCGTAACTGCGGAGCCGCCTTGGCTGGGATCGTGCCGCGTGCCGCCGCTGCGGCATGAGGCTTATCTTCGGCCGGGCGGCTGGGCCGATCAGAAACCAAGCCATGATCGATGTCGGAGTTCTACAGAAATGCTAAAACTGTGGCAGGCGCTCACAAATATTGACAACATCATCAACAGGGAAATAAAAGAATACAGCAATAAATTAGGCCACATAATTGAACGGGAGCACAAGGATAGTAGCGTTTCAAATGATCCGGATGTAATTGCGTTTCGCAAAACGAAATTACCTGAGCATCGCGAACCAGTTGGGATTTTACATGGAGCGCTGAAGTCAGTAAGATCAGCCCTTTGATGCCGGACCCTCACCATCCATCAGTTTTTGCTGACCAAAGTGGTGGGAGAGGCAGGATGGCCGGGATGAGGCGGGCGATGTATCGCAATCCTCTGGTGAAGAAGGATGTTTTTGACCGTGCGAGCTTCTTTGGCTGATGCTTCAGGTCTTTTTTCAGCAGGTGTCGGGTTGACTTTGGCGTCCCACCGTCCGGTCGAGACGGCGGTATAGTACTACAGTGGCACTTTCTGAATCCTGGCAATCTTTCTCCTGATATGGCACCTGCGCGCGATGGCTTGGTGCCATCGCCTCCAGTTTGACCAACCAATGACGTAGTCGATTGAGCGAGCCAGGACCAAGACGAGATGTCCG
>CAIOBP010000221.1 GCA_903856295.1 uncultured Rhodospirillales bacterium
GGCGAATTTTCCCTATCGTTTCCATGCGCACCACTCCCGGGTCTCCGGCCAAAAAGCCGGAGTTTGCCACAGGTCACAGGTGGAAACTTTTCAACGCTGTTTCCCCCGCCTGCCTGGAAACTTTTGCACGCTGTTTCACATCTTGGCGGGTCAGTTTGCTGGCGATGATATCGCCGATCAAGGGCCGGATGTGCCGGTCAACTCGGCCGTGGTCCCACTCAACCGTCCTTCCTGCCTTTTTCTGCCCGAACCGGGTGATCACCTGACCAGCTCTCGCGGCTTCGAGATACAAGTCACAGACCTGCCCGACCGATAATTCCTTCCGTTCGTCGTGCCGCTCCTTGGACGGGTCGCGGCCTTCGGCCACCTCGCCCAGCCGTTGCCGAGCGAGTTCGCGTGCTTGGTCGGGAGTCAACGTCCCCACGCGGCCGATCACCAGTCGCCGCGTTGCCCCTTGGGGCGTCTTGTACTGGATCAGAAAGCTTGCCGCGCCGCTCGGCTTCCGCCGCACCCCGAACCCGGACAGCTTGTCATCCCATAGCCACATGCACGGTCAGGGTCGGCTTTGAGGGCGTCCACGCTCTTCTTTGAGATCGTCGCCATCTGATCCTCGTTTCGGGGAAGCTGGGGGGAAGCTCGGGGAAGCAAAACCGGGTAAGATCGGGCAACAACCCCTCCCCTCAATAATTGCCAATATATCTTGAAAGTCAATGGATAGGTTGACACGGGTAAGGCTGGGGAAGCTGGGGAAATTCCATATCCCCTTCCTTCACACGGGTGGGGTCATAGGTTCAATCCCTATATCGCCCACCATCTTTCTCAAGGGCTGCGGGGGTCTGCGGCTCAAACAGGCTTGAGACCAGCCGACTGGCGGCAGAGATCATCATCGGTATTCACAATCTTATTCACACACGGCCCCTGCAAACATTATGAACAGGCCAGCCTGTCGGTAACGAGGGCCAGGAAGTCGTAAATATTGTAAGGTTTTGTCATATAGTCGCTGAATCCGGCCGTCCGCCCTCTGTCAACATCCTCCGCAGAGGCCGAAGAGCTTAAGGCAATCACGGGAATATCTCGCGTCTCCGCATGTCGCCGCAGTTCGGCCAGGGCGGCGATGCCATCCATGCCGGGAAGGTTGATGTCCATCAGGATCAGATCGGGACGGTGGTGCCGGGCGAGATCAAGCCCCGCTTCCGCGGTCTCTGCGGTCAACATCCGAACACCGGGAAGATTGGCGATGATCGTCGCCACCAGCGCCCGCGCCGCCGCATTATCATCGACACACAGCAGAGTCCGACCGCCGCCGAGAGCCAGCCTGGCGGCGGCGTCAGGCCGGAGCGAATCGGAAACCCCGCCGGCGTCATCGGCGTCGACGGCCGGCACATGGACCGGGATGTCGATCCAGAAACGGCTGCCTTCCCCGGGCCGGCTGGAAAAATCGAGAGCTCCATCCATCAACCGCATCAGTTTCCGCGACAGGGAAAGGCCAACGCCCGTGCCCTCGATGGCACTGGTTTCCCGTCCCAGGCGATTGAAGGGTTCGAACACTTCATGCTGCCGCCCCTCCGGAATGCCCTGTCCGGTATCGGTGACCACCACCCGAACCCACTCTTGGTTCAAGACATCGCAGGTGATGTCGACCCGTCCATGCGGCCGATTGTATTTTATCGCGTTGGTGCCGAGGTTGAGCAGCACCTGATTGAGCCGCGTCTTATCGGCCCGGACGGCGGGCAGATCCTCGCCCAGGCAAACGGAAACAGTGATACCGGCACCATCGGCCAGGGGCGGCAAAAACGCTTCGAGACCCGACAGCAGCTCAGTCAGAACAACGCGCTCCAGGGAGACCGAGACCTGCCCGGCGTCAATCTTGGCCAGATCGAGCAAATCATTGATCAGCGCAAGAAGGTGCTTGCCATTGTCAAGGATATGATTGACGCACAGCTTGCGATCGTCGGACAGGCTGTTGTCCTGATCGAAGTCCAGCAACTGGGAGAACCCGAGAATCGCGCTGAGCGGCGTGCGCAGTTCATGACTCATATTGGCGAGGAAGGTGCTTTTCGCTTGATTGGCCGCCTCGGCCCGGTCCCTGGCGATGGCCAACTGGCGGTTTGAGTCGCTGAGAGCCGCCGTCCGTTCCCCGACCAGGGATTCCAGCCCGTCGCGATAGCGCTGAAGCTCCGCTTCGGCCTGCTTGCGCTCGGAGATGTCCTGGAACGCCACCACCACCCCGGCCACGCGGCCGTCACGCCGAATCATCGTCACCGTCACCGAAACCGGCAGCGGGCGCCCGTCCTTGGTCCAGAACGTATCTTCGTGGTTGATCAGCGAACGGTCGGCTTTGAACGCCTGATAGAGCGGGCAGGCCTCCGCGGGATATGGCGAACCGTCGGGGTAGCGGGAATGCATCAGCTGGTGACCGGGAACCCCGAGCATTTCGTCTTCGCTCCAGCCGAGCAGACGGCAAGCCATCGGATTGGAGAAGACCGCGCGCCCCTGGTCGTCAAACACTTGAAGGCCCTCACCCAGCGTTGCGGTGATCTCCATAAGACGCCGCTCATTTTCAACCACCGCCAAATGAGCGTGCTGGATCTCCGTGACATCGCGCCAGATGGCGTGAAAGACCGGGCGTCCCTGGACCTCCAGCATCCGAACCGATATCAGCTTGTTCCTGATCTCGCCGCTCCGGGTTCGGTGCAGAACCTCAAAATCACCGCCCCCGTTCTGGATGATCGCTTCGAAACGGCGCTGCATCTCGTCTGGCGTTTCACAGGCATCGATATCCCTGATGCTGAGGGCGGCGAATTCCTCCCGGCTGTAGCCCAGTTCTTGATGAGCACTGGTGTTGAATTCGATCGGCCGGGCGGTTTCCGGATCGATCAGCAAAACCCCATCCGGCGACAGGTCGAAGAGCGCCCGATACTTGGCCTCGTTTTCCTGCAAGGCCACTTCGACCCGTTTCCGTTCGGTCACGTCATTAAGCGAGAACACCAGATACTCGATCTCTCCAGATTGGTCGAGAACCGGAACCAATGTCCAATCCCAATAGGTTATCCCCCGTTCCGGTTGGTCGGGAAACTCGAAGGCCCGGGTAAAGGTTTCAAACGGCCGTTTGGTTCGCACCACCTCGTCGAAGATCAGCTTGGTATCAGAGGGGTACATCTCGAAATGATTGCGGCCGGTGTAATCGCCAATCTCCTGTCGGCAGGCTTTGGCATAGGCGGCATTCACACGCAGGAAATTATAATCGCGGTCAAGAACAACCAGACACGCGACGCTGTGCTCAAAGAATGCCTCGGCCAGTCTGGCATGCCGGGAGGCGGCCTTTTCAGCCTCCTTGATATCGGTCATGTTATACACGACCGAGCGGGTCATCACAAACCGGCCCGCGTCATCGCGAATTGTCGTCGCGCTCAGCATGACAGGGATTGATTGCCCGTTCTTGCCCAACAGCTCGTAGTCAAGATCGTAGAGATAGCCCTGTTCCAGAAACCGGGACATGTTGGTGGCGAACCGGCCTTTCCCGTCCGCGTCCAGCAGGTCGGAGAAGCGCAGTTTTCCGACCACCTCGGCTTGGGTGTAGCCCAGCCATGACAACTCGGTCTCGTTGATCCTGACGAACAGGCCGGTCGGGTCCAGGGAATGATAGCCGCAGGGCGCGTTGTTGTAGAGATCGGCGACCTCGGCGGCCCGCTCCTCAATGAGGCGGTTGGACTCCCGCAACTGGCGGGTCCGCTCGGCGACCAAGTCCTCAAGATGCTGACGGTGGTCGGCGAGTTCCGCTTCGGCGCGCTCATGCGCGGCCCGCAGGCGGCAAACCGAAATGCCGTAGGCGATGTCGCTGGTGATATCGCCCAACAGCTCGAGTTCGCCCTCGGGAAAGGCGTTGGCCTCGGACGCATAGAGGGTCAGGACACCGAGCACCTCGTCGCCGGCGATCAACGGCAAGGCGGCCGATGACCGATAGCCCCGCCTCACCGCCTCGGCACGCCAGGGTTCGAACCGGGGGTCGGTCATCATATCCTGACAGACCACCGGCTGACGGAACCGGATCGCGCTCCCGGTCGGGCCACGGCCGTATTCATCGTCGGCCCAGGTGATCCGGATGGCGGCGAGATAGCCCTCATCGAAACCGGCCGCAGCCATCGGCCGCACCCGCCGCTCCGGCCCGTCTTCCGCGGAGCCGATCCACATCATGGTGTGGCCGCAGACCTCGACGATGATCCGGCAGGCATCCTGAAGGTAGGCCACCTCGTCGCGCGCCCGCAGCAGCGCCAGATTGCTCAGGTTGCGGGCGCGGAGCATGCGGTTGGCCCGGCCGAGCGCGATTTCCGTCAGCTTGCGCTCGGTGACGTCGTGCAGATAGCCGTGCCACAGGATGCTGCCATCCGCCTCCCGTTTCGGCACCGAATGCCCTTCGATCCAGCGCTCGCCCTTGACCGGATGGTTGAACCGGAACTCGTCGTGCCAGGGCTCCATGGTCCGCGCCGACTCGGTCACCGAGCCCATGACACGGTCCGCATCTGCTGCCGCCATGCGCGAGAAGATCGGCCCCGCATCTCCGGCAAC
>CAIOBP010000222.1 GCA_903856295.1 uncultured Rhodospirillales bacterium
CCCGCAAAGGACTCACACCTCCAATCCAGTGCCCATGCCAGGCACACCTCCGGGACGCCCAGGCAATGGCACACCATGGCGACCGGCAGAGAACCCACCTAAAAAACGCGCCCCCCTGTCCAAACAAACCCGGCCAGCTCTCAGTATCCCGCTCAGGATAGTCATGAGCGGAAGATTCGCGAAATTTGAGGCGCGATTGGTTCTCAGCTGCGACATACACCGTTATCACGCCAGCCATCGTCAATCGAAGCCACCAACGATGCCGTACATTCACGAGACATTCAACCTGATTTACGGCTCATAATCTTTCCCTCTCGGAGAGGCGCGCGTTACCCCGCCCTGGCCCTGCCGCCAATATGATATATCGGGAGAAGCCGTTCCCCGCTCTCCCTGTTGCAAGCCCTCAGCGACGCCCACGCCGAGGATTTCGCCGACCGACCGCGCGATGTAGAGTGGGTGAGCCTGTTCTGGCTGGGCCATCACCGCATCGGCAGCTTGATGACCGAAATGATCGATGCCAACATCGAGGAGAAGCTGAAAGAGGAGAACCTTAAGCACAGGCCGCAAAACCTGTTTACGGAGGAAAGACCCCAGGGTGGACGGTCTCGGCGTCGTGGCGCTCGACGTCACCAAGGCGGCGTCACAGCCATGACGGCAGAGCCGGCGGCGGCGCCTCGTTGCCCACCACCGGACGGAGCGGCCCGGCGCGGAGGGCCAGCGGCACGGTACCGGTCCAGGGCGTCCAGGGGCGATCCTTGTCGATTTCGCCGGGCGGCTCCGACCTGATCTTGGCGCTGCCCTCATCGATGGCGAGGCGGACCACGGCGGTGGCGGCGAGTTCGCCGTCGTCCGGCGGGCGGACCCGGGAGGAGCGGCCGGGCGACAGCTTGTCGATCAGCGCCAGCAGGGCCGCGCGCTTGTCCTCGGGCGCCTCGACCGCCTCGCCGCCGCCGAACAGCACCACCGAGCGGTAATCGACAGAATGGCGCATCGCCGAGCGGGCCAGCACCAGCCCGTCGAGCAGCGCCACGGTGACGCAGACCAGCGCCCCCGAGGCGAGATGCAGCATCAGCCGCGAGCGGGCGGCGCCGTGGAGGTAGAGCCAGTCGCCGATCCGCCAGGGCGTGGTCGGGATCACCACCGGCATGCCGTCCTCGACGAAGCCGACGTGGCAGACCATCGCCTCGTCGAGAATGGTGTCGACGGTGGCGCGGTCGCGGTGGCCCCGGTGGGGGCGGCGAACCAGCGTCGAGCGCGGGGTTTCGGCGAGGCGGTCCATCGGCAGGTTTCCTTTTCGGGTGCTCGATATCAATAGGGTGTGCCGTCCTTGTGGCTCAAGCGCCAAGCGCCGTCCATCCGCACTGCTTGGAGGTCATCGTCGGGGTAGATCACGGAATCGCCGGGAAGGCGGTCGCCGAGTTCCAGGAACACGACATCGGCGTCGGAGGCGTTGACCAGATGGTAGGCGTCGCCGCTGCCGCCCCGGAAACCGGCGCACATCCCCGGCTTCAACGGCGTCTTGCCGGCATCGCTGACCAGGGTCGGCGTGCCTTCGAGGATGTCGACGAACTCGTCCTGGAGGCCATGGGCGTGGCGCAACGCCGAAACCGCGCCCGGCGCCAGCCGGGTCAGGTTGACGCCGAAATTGCGCAAGCCGAACGCATCGCCGAGCGGCCGCCTCTCGCGCCCGGCGATGCACGGCTGAAACGGCGCGGGATATAGAAGACGGCGGGCGACCGGACCGGCACCTGGGCGGCATCGATGGCAAGCGGAGGCTTGGGCTTGGGCTCGGACATCGGCGGACCTCCCGAGTCAGCGGGATTTTTTGCCGGCGAGGAAGCCGTTCAGCCCCCGCGGCAGATCGCCGGTGGCGAAAGTGAGGTGGAAAAGGCGGCGCTCCAGCCGCAAGCCATCCTCGAGGCCGACCGAGACCGCCCGGTTCACCGCCTCCTTGGCGAAGCGCAGCGGCAGCGGCGGCCGGGCGGCGAGAGCGGTGGCCACCGCCAACGCCTCGCGCTCCGCCTCCCCCGAAGGCACCACCCGGCTGATCAGGCCGATGCGCTCGGCTTCCGGGGCCTTGATCAGCCGACCGGTCAGGATCAGGTCCATCGCCTTGGCCCGACCTACCGCCCGCGCCAGCCGCTGGGTGCCGCCGGCACCCGAGAGGGTGCCGAGAGTGATCTCGGGGTGGCCGAAGCGGGCGTCCTCGGCGGCGATGACGATGTCGGCCATCTCGACCAGCTCGCAGCCACCGCCGAGGGCGTAGCCTTCCACCGCCGCCACCACCGGCAGAGGGGTCGCGGCCAGCCGGTCGCAACAGCCGGAGAAATCTTCGGCCAGAGCCTCGGCGAGATCGATGCCGCTCATCTCCTCGATGTCGGCCCCGGCACAGAAGGGCGGGCCGCCGGTGAGCAGGACCGCCCGCACGCCGGGATCGGCCTCGAGGCCGGCCAGCGCCTCCCCCATCGCACCACGGTGGTAGCTAATGCAGTCGCCACCCGCGATCTGCCCTACCCGCTGGGCGGCATCGTCCCCGCCGCCACCCTGCATCGGGCCGAACTCGCGGCGCTGGCCGACCGCTTCGCCGTGGTGGTGCCCGGCGCCTCGGCCTGGGGCTGAACCGGCGATGCTCGCGCGCGCCGCTCCGATCCTGACCGCGGTCGCCCTGCTGCTCGTGGGCAACGGCCTGCTGGGGGCGACCCTGCCGGGGCGCTGGCTGAAGGAGGGGATCGACGCCGCGACCATCGCCGCCCTCGGCTCGGCCACCTATTTCGGCGTGCTGCTGGGCGCGGTGTTCGGAATCGCCCTGGTGGTTCGATTGGGAGGCGGACGCGCCGCCGGCCTGTTCGCACTGCTGTTCGCCGGCTCGACCCTGGCGCTGGCGGTGGTTTCGACACCGGGTCCGCTAGCCCTGCTGCGTCTGACCGGCGGCTTTGGGCTGGCGGGCCTGACGCTGCTGATCGAAAGCGGCCTCAACGCCCGGGCGGCTCCGGCGGAGCGCGGGCGGCTGCTGGCCATCTATATGGTGGTGTTCTACCTCGCCCAAGCGGCGGGGGCGGCACTCTCGGGACCGGCTGGAGGAAATCTGGCGCTGGCGGCGGGCGCGGTCCTGCTTTCGGCGCTGCCGCTGGCCGGGGCCGGCATCGCCGCTCCCGCCGCCACGAACAGCCTCGCCCGTTCCGCCCGCTTGCCCGGCCTCGCCCGACGCGGCACGCTGGCGGGTTTCTCGGCGGGGGTGCTGCTCGGCACCTTCTACGCCTTGTCGCCGCTCGCCGCCCCCGAGGCTCCCGGCGCCCTCATGGCGGCGGCGATGATCGGCGGCGGCGATGATCGGCGGCGGCGATGATCGGCGGCGGCGTGGGATTGCTGCCGATCGGCGCCGCCGCCGACCGCCACGGCCCGATGCCGGTGCTGGCGGCAGTCAATCTCGGGGTAGCGTTCGCCTCGGCGTGGTTGGCGGCGAGTTCGTGGTCGGGAGAGCCGGCCTCGCTCGCGGCGGGCTTCGCCTTCGGGATGGTGGGATTCTCATGCTATCCACTGGCTTCGGCGGCCCTCAACCAGACGGCGGCGCCCGGGGCGCGGCTGGCGGCCAACGGCCTGCTGATCCTGGTCTCGGGCCTCGGCGGCTGCCTGGGACCGCTGGCGGCGGCAGCCCTGACACCCCGCTGCGGCCCGTCGGCGGGCTTCGTGGTGATTGGAACCGGCGCCGCCATCACGGCGGCGCTGATCGCCCTGTCCGGAGCCTGTTCAACAGACGCGGAGAAACTACATCCAACACAGCCATCGCGCGATCACGATCCTGTCGCCTCCCATTGGCCACCATGGTAGAGTGCGCGCGCCCTCTCCGCCGCCCCGGTCCCGCCCATGCCTCCGTCCCGCGCCAAGCTCTCCCGTCCGACCTCGTGGCAAGACAAGCTGGTGATCCTGGCCGAACAGGCGATGGGGCTGGTGGTGCCGGTGCGGCTGGCCGAGATCACGCGGCGGTTGGCCTCGGGTGGCGAACCGCTGACCGAGACCGAAGACACGATCAGCGCTCTCCAGAGCTTCACCATCGATCTCGCGCTGTTCACCGCCCCACCCGGCCGCTCGGGCGCCGTCGAGCGGCTGGCAAAGCAGCACCGCCCCAGGCCGGGCGGCGACGACGCCAAGCTGCTGGCCGGGCTGCTCAAAGCCCGCCTCGCCCTCTTCGAGGTAACCGGCCGGAGCGAGACCGGCGTCATCCCCGCCCAGGACATGATGTCGGGCCAGCCGCTGCGGATCGAGGATGACGCGATTGCCGCCCTGCCCGCGCCCGCCGGCCTGCGCTTCGCGGCGCGGCTGGTGCCGGTGGATGGGCTGTTGGTGGTGGCCGGCGCCTCCGTCCCGCTCGACGACGAGATACTGAACCTGCTCCGCCCCCTGCAAGGCCGCGACGGCCGCGGCTGGAGCAATCCCTTGCGCGCCGCCGAAACCCTCTACCGCCACGCCCTGCGCCACGGCTCGCACGCGATACCCGCCTTCGACGAGGGCGAACCCGAGGCGTTCCCCCACCGCCCCGGCGACGGCCCGCTGCACAATCTCGCCCACGCCTGGAGCACCCTGCCCGAGGGCGCCTCGCCGCCACCCGACCAGGAACGGCGGGCCCGCGCGATGAGCGTCAATGGCGACCACCTGCTCGACGCTCTGTCCGCCACCACCCTGGCCCGCTCGCTCCATCGCTTCGACCTTGCCGCCGGCTACGAGCGCCTTGTCGCCCTGATGCTCGACACCCTGCAGCGACGGGCGGCGATCGGCCAGCGCGGCTCGATCCGCTTGCTCGAGTGGGCCGAGGCGGAACTGGCCGACAACTCGGTGCCGCCCGAGGCCCGCGCCCTCTTTCAGCGCCTGAAAAGCCGGGCCGCCCCCGCCGAAGACGCCGGGCTCGACCGCCTGCGCGCCCGCATCCGGGGCTTGCGGGCCAAGACCACCGACCAGGGCTGCACCGAGGAAGAGGCGCTGGCGGCGGCGGAAAAGGTCGCCGACCTCCTGGACCGCTACGGCCTGTCGCTGTCGGAGCTGGAGCTGCGCCACCAGCCCTGCGAAGGCTTCGGCATCGACACCGGACGCAAGCGCACGGCGCCGCTCGACGATCTGGTGCCGACCATCGCCGAATTCTGTGACTGCCGGAGCTGGCTGGAAACCACCCCCGACAAGCTGATCCGCCACGTCTTCTTCGGCCTGCCCGCCGATACCGCAGGCGCCCGCTATCTCTACGACGTCATCGCCGCCGCTGTCGCGGGCCAAACCGCCCTCTTCAAGACCAGAGACCTCTACGCCGAGCATCATTCCAGCCAGCGCGCCAGCGCCACCCGCTCGTTCCAGGCCGGCATGGTCCACTCCATCGCCCTCAAGCTCCACGACCTCAAGCGCCAGCGCACCGCTGGCCTCAGCGGTGGCCGCGACCTCGTGCCGCTCAAGCGCTCGGTGGTCGACGAGGAGATGGAAAAGCTTGGCATGGCCTTCAAATCCAAGGCCGCCCGCGCCCCGCTGGTGCTGCGCGACGCCTACGGCGCCGGCCGCGAAGCCGGCGACGAGTTCGAACTCCACCATGGGATCGAGGGACCGAACCAGCCCTGAGCAGCCGATACTCGCTAACGCTCCACCCCAGCCCGAACGAGTCCGCCATGCCCACCCTCGCCTCCGACCTTGCTGCAATCCTCGGCACCATCCGCCGGCCGGGGGATTATTTCGTTTCGGGACGAGTGGAGTTGCCGGCGCCGGGGCTGGAGGTTGAGGGGGTGGGGCCGGTGGCGCTGCCGTTGCTGGGGCTTCAGGCGGAACAGCTGATAAAAGCGGCTGAGCCGGCGCCCTATGGTCGGGGCGAGGAGACGCTGGTCGATCCTGCGGTACGGCGCTGCTGGCAGATCGGGCACGAACGGGTGCGCTTCACCGGCCGGCACTGGCGACGGACGCTGGACGAGATCGTGGTGCAGATCGGCGACGGGTTGGGGCTGACCGGGCCGGTGGCGGCCGAGTTCTACAAGCTGTTGATTTACGATCGGGGTGGCTTCTTCGTCGGCCATCGCGACACCGAGAAGGCGCCCGGCATGTTTGCGACGCTGGTGATCGTGCTGCCCTCGCTCCATGAGGGCGGCGAACTGATCATCCGCCACCGGGGGCGCGAGGCCCGGCTCTCCCTGCGCCCCGACGACGCCTCGGAGGCCGGCTTCGCCGCCTTTTACGCCGATTGCGTCCACGAAGTGCTGCCGGTCACCGAGGGCTGCCGGCTGACCCTGATCTACAACCTGATCCGCGAGGGCCGGGGCCAGCCACCCGAGCCCCCGGATTACCAGCGCGAACAGGCCGCGGCGGCGGCGCTGCTCGGCGCTTGGGGCCTGGACGAACACGCCCCCGACAAGCTGGTCTGGCCGCTCGAACACGCCTACACCCCAGCCGAACTCGGCTTTGCCACCCTGAAGGGAGCCGATGCCGGGGTGGCCGGGGTGCTGGCCGAGGCCGCCCGCGCCTCGGACTGCGACCTGCACCTCGCGCTGCTGACCATCAAGGAAGACGGGTCCGCCGAGTATGTCGACGGCGGCTACGGCCAGCGGGGGCGCTGGTCGGAACCGGAGTTCGAGGTCGGCGAGGTCTGCAATCGCAGCGAGACTCTCAGTGACTGGGTCCGGCCCGACGGCGCGCCCTCGCCGCTCGGCCCGGTCCCGGTCGAGGAGCGCGAGATTGCGCCGCCCGACGCCCTCGACGATCTGCCGCCCGATGAGGAAGAGTTCCACGAGGCCACCGGCAACGAAGGCGCCTCGTTCGAGCGCAGCTACCGCCGTGGCGCGCTGGTGCTGTGGCCACGGGCGCGGTTTTTCGCGGTGCTGACTCAGGCGGGGCCGAAGGTCACCTTGCCCTGCCTGGCCGATTTCGCCGCGCGCTGGGAGGCTTCGGGCGAAGGGCGGGATACGACGCTGTGGCGCGATGCCGACTCCCTGGCCCGGCAGATCGTGGGCAAATGGCCGACCACACCCTGCTCCCCCTGGCGCGACAAGGAGGCGAGCGATGCCTCCCTCCTGCTCGCCGCTCTGACCCGGCTCGGCAATGAAGGCCGCATCCGCGACTTGCTGGACAAGATCACCCTCAGCGGCGGCTTTGCCAAGGGCGACGCTCCGGCCATCGCCGCGTCACTCGCCCTTCTGCCACCGGTGCTGGCGGCCGAGGCACTGGAGCGACTGATCGGTGCCGCCATCACCGCCGCCCCCGCTTCTTGCGCCGCGTTGCTGGCCCACGCCGCCGCCGCGGGAGCGCCGGGGTGGCTGGTGGCTCCGGCCGAACGGCTGGTGATGATGCTGCCCACCCAGGCCGGGCGCTCGCCCGGCCCCGGCTTCCTCGTCGATGTCCTCGGCGCACTCTGCCGCATCGAGCCCATCCTGGCCGAGCGCGCCGCCGGGCACGTGCTGGCCCATCCAGACGCCTATGACGCCGACACCGTGTTGATCCCGGCCTTGCTGCAACTGACCGCCCAACCGCCACAGCCGGCGGTGGAGCGCCTGCGCGCGATCGCCTGCGCCCACCTCCAGGCCCGGATCGCCGAGCCCTTGGTCCCACCCGCCGATTGGCGGCGGGAAGCCCGTCTGGGCTGTAACTGTGAAGATTGCCGCGCACTCGCCCGCTTCCTCACCGACCCCGCCCTCAAGAACTGGACCCTGAGGGCGGTCCAGCACCGGCGCAGTCACGTCGAGAGCACGATCCTCAATGCCCGCCCCGACCTCACCTGCGCCACCGAGCGCAAAGGCAGCCCCCACAGCCTGATCTGCACCAAAAACCAATCCAGTTACGAACAAAGGGTGGAGCAGCGACGACATGACCTCGCCAATCTGGCGCTGCTTCAAGATGGAGTGTTAATCTGACCTGACGCTACTCAAGATACAGCTCTGCCTCTCGGTATCCGCCTCTGCTATGATGCGGGCCGTTGCCAGAGCAGGCATGGAGCCGTTGAGCCCGGCACCGGCCACAGCCAGACCGCCAATGAACGTGCCGTGAGATAGGTCCATGTCTTGGTCCGCCAGAATGCCCCACCGGTCCACGACCCAATCGGCCAAGGCCGGGCTGATGCCGCCATCGATGATACCGATCCTTGGATAAGTCCTGCGGCTATCACGAATTGGTATGTCGGCTTGCTCCGGCCGAGTGCGCCCAGGGGCGGGCGAACGAGTTGAACGAATGACAATGCCGGGCAACTCAATTCGGCGGACCAACGGATGCCTATCAAGAAACGCCAAAAGACGGGCGTGCCGCTGAACGTCATCATCAAATGAGGCAAGCTCTCGGTGCTCGTTTAGTAATGTGCCGGTCAGACGGAGAACCGGTCCACCTCCAGCTTTGTCCAAGCGCACAGATAGCATTGGAAGGCGATCATACCCGCTTGGCAGGCGTTCCACTGACATACTGGATTCGAGGGCTTTGAACCCGGCAACAAACGACGTGATCAAACGTTGATGAGCAGAATCAAGCCGATCCCATTCTGACCGTGGTGGCAGGTTACCGAATAACTCGACCTCATACCCGCTACCGGTCGGTGGCTTTTCGCCCACGCTTCCCGCTTGAGGATAACCTTGACGAAGCCGATGGGCCCCTGGGATTGCGCAGAAAGCACACCTGAGATAGTGTCAATCTGCTCCATCAGCGTCATCTTATGCGCGGCAAACTCCCGGTCACGGTGAGCGAAGAAGTCCTTGCGACCGCCTCCGCCGCCAGCCTCGCGGGCTTCCTCATAGTTTTCCGGATTGAGGACGATCTGGATCGGACTAGCCATGGCTCACAGAGCTGGCCGGGTTTGTTTGGACAGGGGGGCGGCCCGAACTAACGAACGGTTCGGATTTGTGGCATAAGCGGACAAATAGGGAACTCACGCCGCTTTGCGAATGACCTCCGGGATGTCACGAAGCAATCGCATTCCGTCATGGTATTCCGACATTCTCCGTCCGGTTTGCC
>CAIOBP010000223.1 GCA_903856295.1 uncultured Rhodospirillales bacterium
GGCGAATTTTCCCTATCGTTTCCATGCGCACCACTCCCGGGTCTCCGGCCAAAAAGCCGGAGTTTGCCACAGGTCACAGGTGGAAACTTTTCAACGCTGTTTCCCCCGCCTGCCTGGAAACTTTTGCACGCTGTTTCACACTCTCGGGTTCCATCTGATAGCATCATGTGGCGGCCATAGACCGACCACGGACGGAAGTATGGTGCCCGCGGCAAGATGGTCATTCGGGGGCTTGGCACCAAAAGGCCTCGTACGGAAGCAGTTATGAGTTCGGCGCTCTGCAAACCATTCTTGCATGATGGCAAACACCGCGTTATGGTGCCGGCCACCAGGGAGGGATGGCCGAGCGGTTGAAGGCGCACGCCTGGAAAGTGTGTATACGGTGAAGAATCGTATCGAGGGTTCGAATCCCTCTCCCTCCGCCAGTATTCATAGTATAAACTTTCTCCCCGAGGGTGATGCCCTTAGAAAACCCCAATAGTTCAAACGGTTAAGGGGCTGGTTCTGCTAACCGGCCGGGCCTGATTTTGGGCCATTTTCGCCCATTTTTGCTCTCTTTATGCCCTCTTTCTCTGGAGGAACTAACCGACTGCCAAGTTGGTATAGTTTTTTGTTGCCGTGATTTCAAATAGTTGGCAGGCGCCATCAACATTACGATTCGAAGGTTCCCTCGGTATCCGGCGCCAACCGGAATCGAATCAGTCGGTGAGTTGCCGGTTGCCGCGGGTGTTTTCAGCAGGGATTTAACGACGGAAGACGAACATTTCCTGAAACAGCCGCTCGGACTCGCGCAAGCCTTCCTCGGTCAGGACCACCGACTTAGACTTGTTAACCGGGTCTGTGATGAGGCCCTTCACGTGAAGCCGATTCATCGCCTTCCAATCAAACGTCTTCCAAACCCGGTCTCGGTCATGGAGGCCGAGATACAGCAGCGCCAGAAGCGCGTCGTCGATCCGATCGGCATCAATATCCATGGCGAGCCCTCCATCGCCCGTTTCGGGGTAATATGGCACCATCGGCTCGTGCAGTGAAATTGAGCATGAGTTTGACGTGATGGGAGGCGGTTCCGGCGGCGTTGGGTCGTAGCCGCGACCCCGGCAAGGCGGGCAAGGCGGCCGCGATATCTCCATGCTGCCGTAAAAGTGCATGATCAGATAGCCGCGACCATCACAATTCCAGCAGATCGCCCTTTTGCCCTTCAACAGCCGGGCCAAACTGGTAACCACGCGATCAAACGTCGTCGGCATGTCCACCCCCTATGGAAGGGTGATCGCCAGCACACCGCTGGCGACCGGGAGTTGACAAGTCGCTTTGAGACGACCGCGGCACTCTTTAACCGCGAGGTTTGGACATACAGTGCCACCTCCCGGTCAGAACCCTGACGGGAAGCGGCATCGTTTCCGGCCGATGCCATAAGCCGCTCAAAGCAGGGTTGTCATGCCCTAGAACGGACTGCTGCCGTTCCTCGGATATCAAGCCGTAACTGGCGGCACGGTGTCAACCAGGAACGTTGGCGCAAACATCCCCAATGCTCTCTTCCGGTCCAGTTGGGATGGCCTGCTCAATCAAACTATCATCATGATTATTTTTCCGATGCGACACTGTTCTGGTCACCACAGCCGGGCAAGCCGTGGTAAAAGGGCTCCCCCCTCTGTTACAACTTGATCGGAAAGGCTGATTGTCCATGAACAAGAGTGAGTTCGTCGCGGTCGTTGCCGCCAAGACCAACCTGTCCCAGGCCGAAGCAGGCCGCGTCGTCGACGCCGTCCTTGGGACGGTCACCGAGACTTTGGCCAAGGGTGACGACATCCGGTTCACAGGGTTTGGTAGCTTTGAAGTGGTCGAGCAGGCGGCGCGTGTCGGCCGGAACCCGCGCACGGGTGCTGAGATCGCGATCCCCGCCTCAAAGGCGCCAAAGTTCCGGCCCGGAGCCACGCTGAAGTCCGCTGTCGGCGGGACCGAAGACTGATTGTCCAATGTCCGGCTTCGTCTCAGACCGACGACTCACGGAACGGGTGGTCATCCCGGCAATGTTGGGAGTCATCGTCGCGTCGATGAAGCGAAGCGCGGAAAACGATGGCGAGGGCGAACTGCCTATCCTCGACCGGGTTCAGGAGTTGCTGACCGAGGCGATGGGCGAGCCGCTGCTCGATTTGCCTCCGGACCGGGTGTCGAAGTTGCTCCGGCGCGCCATGCGCCTGACGGAAACGGAGATGAGACCGAACTTTGAGCGTCCGCTCGGACTTCAGTACCTGATCGTGGCCTTCTGGACCCAGGCGCTGGCCGAGCGAGGGATTGTCGCCATCGGCTCCGAATCTTGTTTCAGCGAGGCGTGGGAAATTATGGCGAAGGTGATGTCCACCGCCTGGGACGAGCTGGAAAAACTGGAGGAAATTGCCAAGCGGGGCGCCCGTGAACTGGGCGAGAGCTTGGAGAGGCAGGGATACTTCAGGTAGGGATGGGAACGGCTATTGAATCGTTATCCTCGCCGGAGCAACGGTTCTGCCCGCGTGGTCGGCGTCGACAGTCGTGGTGGTAAATCGCACATAGGACATCTGGCCGAAGGCCGGTCCCATCATAATGCAGATCATTCCCATTTCGATCTCGTCGAAGTAAAAAAATGAGGCTGTCTTGCCGCCCATCTGGCAAAGGCCATGAAAGAATTTGGTCTTTGCCGCGTTAAAGAGCTTCAGGTTCGTAACCTTGCCCTGTTTCTCGAACAGGTCGTCGCATACGGATTTAAGGACAAGCTTCAACATCTCGTGCTTGGCTACCTTTCCGCATTGGATGAAGGCGGGATCATTTCCAAAGTGGTCGAGGAAGAAACTGAATGCCCGGTTCAGGTCGTCGGTAGCGGCCAAGAGTTTCTTAAGCTCATCCAGCTTATCCGTAAATAAAGCCACAATGCCCTCCATGGGTTCGCAGAAACGACGCAGCGCTGCTACGGCCAACGCCCAAAATCATTTCAGGCAGCACTTCTTAAACTTCTTGCCGCTTCCACAGGGGCACGGATCGTTGCGACCGGTCGATCTGTGCGGCTTCGGGCGTGCCGACATGGCTACCGGGCGAGACTGCGCCTTATGTTTCCGCTCTTGCCTCTTTCGTTCGTCAATCTTACGCTGTTCCGAGAAGCAATACCAACTGGACAATTCCTCAACGGCATTGCCGAAGGGATGGATGTTCTCGTAGATGAAGCCGGCCATCCGCTCGGGATCGTCGAGCGTTCTTTTCATCATTTCCTCAAAGTGGACGAAGCTTGCCCACGACGGATCGATCAGTTCTTTTTCGAATGCAGTTTTGACCAGCGGCGTCAGGGACTCCAGTCCGAGCAGAGCAATGGTCGTTACCCAGCCGGTCCAGGCCCAGGTGCTGGAGTCCTCGGCTTGCAGCGCTTCGAACAACCCGGCGAGCCAGGACTCGGCTTCGTTTCGGTCGATCTGTCCGGCAGCCACGAGGTAGGCGAAAGCATCGAAGGCGGCGCAACGCACGAATTCGTCGACGTCCGGGTTGGCGATCAGCCCTTTGAGGGTTCCGGCCTCGCCGTCGTAGGTGCTGATCAACAGATGCTTGAGCGTTTCGGTGATGCCATCTCCCAGAACGGTGTCGATGGCGTCGTGGTCGCGGGCCAACCGGCACAAGGGGGCAAAGGCCCGAACCTCGGAAAGCTGGGCCATCAGATAGATGGCGAAGAAGAGAACGTTTGCGGTGTCCTTGGAGCGCTCGCCCCCCTCGGCATAGCGGTCCAGCATGTCGAGAAACCGGGGCGACGCCTCGTCCCAATGGTCCAAGCACCACCCCATGGCCTCGCGGGGCAAATCATCTGAAGCTTTGGCCAGCTGGGCGATCGCGTCATCAAGGGACATGGAGCGGCTTTCCGGTTCGGTCATGCAGACCGCCAAAGCTACCACCGTGGCCACGGCAGGCAAGACCGCAAATGCATCGGCCCCTCACCGCCCGACCGGAAAGTCCCACAGCCGCCGCTGTTCGTCCCACGACTCGGGGATGTTCTGCAGCATACGGTTGACCGAGAGGCCACGGGGCTGGCGGCCGTCGAGAATGGCGGCGACGATGTCGGGGGCGAGACAGGTCAGCGGCCAGAGTTTGGCGACGTAGGCAATCGTCATCTTTTCCTGTTCGGCGAGGTCGGTGATCGACTTCGCCTTGCCGGTCTCCAAGCGGCGGCGCCAGCGATGGGCCTTGACCAGCGTCCTGACCAAGGTGTCGTCGATATTGGCGGGCGTGGCCACCGCCTCGGTGGCGCCCTCGGGAGTGATGATCAGCTTGCGGCCACCCCGGCGCTTGAACTGGACCGGAACGCGGATGATCAGGGTGCCGACTTCGGCGGTGGTGGTCATGCCGCCGCTCCTTGCAATTCGGTGGCGACGCTACGAAGGCCGGCGGCGCGCAGGTGAACCTCGAAGCCCTCGGTGGTGACACCGACCTGCTCGACCAGCAGGTGCAGCAGCCGTTGCTGCTCGGTCGGGAATAGGCTGTCCCAGACGGTGTCGAGACAGGCGAGGGCGTCGACGATCTCGCGCTCCGTGGCTGCGTCACCGGGTTCGGCACTGTCGGCGGTGGCGGCCAGGGTGCGGGCAGCGATCTCGGGGCTACGCAGCAGGTGGCGAACCTGGGCCAGCACCAGCGCCTCGGCTTCTCCGGCAGCCAGGGAGCGCACCGGGCAAGTCGTGTGGCCCTGTTTAATTGCTGTCATGCAAGTGTAGTACCGATACAACCTTCCGCGCCGCCGGGTGTGCGAGGGCGTCATCGCCGATCCGCAGACGGTGCAGCGCAACAGCCCCTTCAGCGGCGCGGGGGTATCGGCGCGGGTGGCGTTGCCGCGACGGCGACTGTTCTCGGCCAGGATGGTCTGGCCCCGCTCCCAGGTGGTTCCGTCAATCAACGCCTCGTGCTCGCCGGGGTGACTGACGCCCTTGTGGACCGCCTCGCCGAGGTACAGGCGATTGTTCAGGAGCTTGTACACGAACCCCTTGTCGATTCGGCCGCCGTGGCGCTCCTTGCCGTCCTGTGTCGTCCAGGACTTGGTCCGGTAGCCGGCGACCGCCAGTTCCTCGACCAACCGGGTGGCGGAACCGAGTTCGAGGAAGCGGCGGAAAATCAGGCGGACCAGATCGGCCTCGGGTTCGTTGACCTCGAGCTTGCGGTTGACCACGTCGTAGCCGAGCGGTGGGATGCCGCCCATCCACAGGCCGCGCTTGCGGGACGCGGCGAATTTGTCCCGGATGCGCTCACCGGTCAGTTCACGCTCGTACTGGGCGAAGCTCAGGAGCACGTTGAGGGTCAACCGGCCCATGCTGGTGGTGGTGTTGAACGATTGGGTGACGCTGACGAAGGTGACGCCGTGTTTGTCGAACAGTTCGACCAGCTTGGCAAAATCGGTCAGGGCGCGGGTCAGGCGATCCACCTTGTAGACCACGACGCAGTCGACCAACCCGCGCTCGATGTCGGCGAGCAGCCGCTTCAAGGCGGGCCGCTCCATGTTGCCGCCGGAGAAGCCGCCATCCTCGTAGCGGCCGCCGACCGCGATCCAGCCCTCGTGCTTCTGGCTCTGAATATAGGCCAAACCGGCGTCCCGCTGAGCATCAAGCGAGTTAAAATCCTGTTCCAGGCCCTCTTCACTGCTCTTGCGGCAATAGACGGCGCAGCGTATTTTCTTCTGCGGAGCGGAACTCATTGCTTCTTTTCCCTCTTGTTGGGGTTGGTAACGCCAAAAAAGGTCCAGCCATTCCAGCGGGTGCCCGCGATGAGGTTGGCGATTGCCGACAGCGACTTGAAGCGGCGGCCGCGATATTCGAAGCCGTCCTGAGTCACGGTGACGTGGTGAGCGACGCCCTGCCAGTCGCGCACCAGCTTGGTGCCGGGCAGCAGGCTGGTCGTGGGTTCGGGACTCTTGCGGCGGGACGGTTTATCCTCGACCAGGGCGTTGAGCCGAGCCTGATGAGCGGCAGGGAGGCCGCCGAAGGTCAGTTCCTGAATACGCTGGGCCAGCCCTTTGACCAGGAAGCCCTTACGGTAGGCAGGAGGCTCAGCGCCAAAGTATTCATGCCAGAGCGACTTCAGATCATCCTGGGACTTTCCTTGCAGATCGGCGATCTGTTTAAGGAGCGGAAGGGTCACTTTCTCTCTCCACACCGGGTTTTGGTGAGGACATGACCGCTCTGTTCGGCGGTGAAGTCGAGGGAAACTTCTCTCTCCTTTCTCTTTGAGTTCGCTTGACTTTCTACCCGCTTGGCCCGAGCCCGCAGTATGCCGGCGGCCAGAATGCGCGCCACCTCATCGAGGCGTTCGGCTGCGGTCATGAGTTCTGGCCTCAGCATGTGGCCTCCCTGTCACCAAATCCAATCATTCCATTCTCCCAATTCGGCAAAATCCGCTATCGTGAAGAAACTTCTGGGAGATTATCAGAGCGATCAGACCAATTATTGTTTTTGGAGAGCGGGCGTAACATTAACAATATGTGCGTATTTCTTCGAAGACTGGTTAGCCTCTAATCGGCCGATCGCTGCCTACTTCACATTTGTTTTATATCTTCTGATTTTCTCCTTGCTTTGAGCAAACCCTCTCGGTTTCGCTCGACTCCGCGCCTCCCTCGATCCGGACTTCTGCCGAAACAGGCTTTCGCGCCTCTGCGCAGGACTCCGCACAAAAGCGTTGTGACCATATTCATACATGTGTATGATTATAAGCCTGTATATCCGCCAGAATTCCGCTGGCGGTCCTATCCCAAAAATCAACGCCGGAGAGCCGGGGCCATGCTGCAAACCACCCAAACCAATGAGAATCGGCACCCAAGATTCGCCTCGTCCGAGTCGCACCCCGAGGTGCGGCACCTCAATCAGAAGCAATTGGCAAAACGATGGGGCCTTTCGCATCGAACCCTTGAGCGCTGGCGGTGTCAGCGCCAGGGCCCGGTTTGGCTCAAGGTCGGCGGCCGTGTTCTCTATAGGATGGAGGATATCCAAGTCTATGAACGATCCCAGATTGTGGAAAAGCTGGAGTGAGGGCTGGCTGGGCAAGACAGCTTTACGCAAACCTACGCTCAAATACGCTGGAACACCACAAAGTACTCTGAAGTACTCTTCGGTACGAATTCGCCGACATTTGCGCGCACTCCTACTCTGATGCATTTCTTATCTTGTTTGTCGCGCTTATTGAGAATTAGTCTTGCTCATCGACATGGCGCGGAGGCCGGAGATGAGCACCCAGCATTTGAACCAGAGCCAACTGGCTGAGCGATGGAATATTTCACCCCGAACCCTGGAGCGCTGGCGTTGGCTCGGACAGGGGCCGCGCTTCCTCAAAATCGGCGGTCGCGTGATTTATCGCGTCGAGGACATTCAGCGCTTCGAAGAGCTGAGTTCCAGGGCAAGCACAGACAATGGCACGCCACTCAACGAGGATAATAGTCCTCTTTCGGACGGCAGGTTCGGCAGCGATGGCGCCGCTGGCCGCGATGGGATCGAGATGGGGGAACGGCCATGACCTCCCTTGCCGTCATCACCGCCGATCAGCGTCTTTCCCAATCGCGTTGCGTCAAGGGCGTGATCTTCGGCAAGTCGGGGATCGGCAAGACCTCGCTGCTGAAGACGCTGCCCCCGGACTCCACCCTCTTTATCGACCTCGAAGCCGGCGATCTCGCCGTCGAGGACTGGCCGGTGGACAGCCTGCGGCCCCGCACCTGGGACGAATGCCGGAATCTCGCCTGCTTCATCGGCGGCCCCAATCCCGCGTTGCGCCCCAACCAGCCCTACAGCCAAAGCCACTACACCTACGTCTGCCAGCAATACGGCGATCCCGCCGCGCTCGGTAAGTATTCTGTGCTGTTTATCGACAGCATCACGGTAGCGGGCCGATTGTGCTTCCAGTGGTGCTCAGGCCAGCCTGAAGCACACTCCGAGAAAACCGGCAAGCCGGATTTGCGCGGTGCTTATGGTCTTCATGGCCGCGAGATGATCGCTTGGCTGACCCAGCTTCAGCACACCCGCAACAAGCACGTTTGGTTCGTTGGCATCCTCAACGAGGCCACCGACGACTTCAACCGCAAAGTCTTCGTGCCCCAGATCGACGGCTCGAAGACCGGGCTGGAGCTGCCCGGCATCGTCGACGAGGTCATCACCATGGCCGAAATCGCCACGCCCCAGGGCCAGCCGGTGCGCGCCTTCGTCTGCCACACCGTCAACAACTGGGGCTTTCCGGCCAAGGACCGTAGCGGCCGGCTGGCCATGGTCGAAGAACCCCATCTCGGCCGCCTGATGGCCAAAATCACCGGGCCGGCTCCAGGCCCACTCTTATCACCCCCGTCCCGTTCCTAAACCACCAGCCCAGGAGGCACCATCATGTACGACCTTAATGACGCCGAACCCCAGCGCGGCGGCCTGATCGATCCCTGTTTTGCCAAGATTGTCGGCGTACTCCGCCCTGGCGGCGTCGACGGCCCGGCCCCCACCGACCGGGGTCTCTTGAAGGCATCCAAATCCGGCAGCGACGTACTGATGCTGGATTGGGAATTTACCGTCGCCGAAGGCCCGAACGCCCGGCGCAAATTCTGGCAGACCATGGTGGTGGCCGGCGGCGAGGTCGATGAGAAGAACCAGAGCAAGGGCTGGAACATCACCAAATCCCAGCTTCGCGCCATGGTCGACAGCGCTCTCGGCCTTAATCCCAAGGACGAAAGCGAGGCGGCCCGTCAGCGTCGGACGCTGCGCGGCTTCGCCGATCTCAACGGCATCGGCTTCGTCGCCAAGATCGGCGTCAAGAAGGACAAGGAGGGCAAATATCCCGACCAGAACGTCCTCGCCCACGTTGTCACCCCCGATGAAAAAGAGTGGCAGATGGTGATGAGCGGCCAGGAGGTTCCGGTCGGCGGTGTCACGGCAGCCAAACCACAGGGCTGGGGCCAGCCGGCCTGGGGCGGCGCACCCGCCTCGCCACCCGCTACCGCTCCTGCCGCCGCGCCCGCCGCGCAGCCCCAGCAGAGCCTGTGGGGCGCCCCGCCGCCGGCAGCGCCTTCGCCCGCACCGGCTTCCTCTCCGGGCTGGCCCGCCCAGACCATCGCCGCTCCGCCCGCACCGGCTCCCGCCCAGGGTTGGTCCGCGCCGCAACCCTCTGGTTGGCCGCCTGCGGCAGGTGCTCCCGCCGCCGCTCCTGCCGCGCCGGGCGCGATGCCGGGCCCGGCCTGGATCAACGGGTAAAGCGGAGACCGGCGATGACGACGGGGGCCGAACTGGTGGCGATGTCCGAGAATGCGTTCCAGGCGCACGCCACCAGGGAGGCCGCCCTCGCCATCGGCGACTGGTTGCAGGCCAGCGTCAGGCTCAACCGGCCGATCCGCTCGCTGACCCTCTTTGAGCTGGAGTGCCTGGCCACTGCCGCCATCGACCGCTGGATCGTCGTCCGCTCCGAGCGCGCCGCCGCCGGCAAGCCCGACCCCACCCTGTTCGCGATCTGAGGAACCGCCATGATCGACAAAAGCGAAACCGAACGCGCCGCCATCAAGGCTGCCCGCAAGCCCTTTGCCGAGAGTCTGACCGAACTCGGGCTGATGGCACCGTTCTACCACCGCCCCGCCGCCGATATCGACCGCCTGATCGAAGCCGCGATCGACGGCTACCGCGCCCACCTGATCCGGGTTGCCGGCGAAGCCCGGAAGGCGACGGACGATCTTAACGACCCAATTCCTTTTTAGGTTGTGCAATGCTTATCGATCTCAACCACGGTTCCGGCTATCGTCCGCCCTCGGTGGTCGAGGCAATCAATGCCCGGATCGATGCCGCCCTGGTCGCCAGCAACGAGGCCCAGCCGCCGCGCCAGTACCTCGGTGCCTCACGGCTTGGCGTCGCCTGCCAGCGGGCCTTGCAGTTCGAATATACCCGCACGCCGAAGGACGACGGGGAAGAGTTCGACGGGCGGACGCTGCGCATTTTCGCGGCGGGGCATCGGTTCGAGGATATGTCGATCCAGTGGCTGCGCGCCGCCGGCTTTGATCTCCGCACCCATCGCCGCGACGGCGGCCAGTTCGGCTTCAGCGCCGCCGGCGGCCGGATCAAGGGCCATATCGACGGCGTGATCGTCGCGGCACCTCCCGGTGTCGGCATGGCGTTGCCGGCGCTGTGGGAACATAAGGCGCTCAACAAAAAGTCGTGGCAGGACACCGTCAAACGCGGTGTCGCCGTCTCGAAGCCGGTCTATGCCGGCCAGATCGCGCTTTATCAGGCTTACATGGGCTTGCCCGCGCCGGCCCTCTTCACCGCCCTCAACAAGGACAGCTGCGAGTTGCACCACGAGCTGGTGCCGTTCGACGCCGCCCTGGCGCAAGCGCTCTCCGACCGCGCCGTCACCGTCCTCCGCGCGACCGACGCTCGCGAGTTGCTGCCGCGCCATACCGCCAATTCCGACCACTTCGAATGCCGGATGTGCCCCTGGCAGCACCGGTGCTGGAGCCTGTCATGAGCGAGATCACCCTCTCGGCCAATCAAGCCGCCGCCATCGCCAAGGTCAAGGACTGGTACGAGAACCGCACCAAAGACCAGCAGGTGTTCCGGGTGTTCGGTTATGCCGGGGCCGGAAAGACCACCATCGTCCGCCACGCCATCCAGGAACTTGGGCTGGAGACCATGGTGCGCAATCCCGACGGCACGGCCTCGGGCAGCGGCGTGCTCTACGCAGCTTTTACAGGAAAGGCGGCGCTGGTGATGTCCCGCAAGGGCACCCCCGCTTCGACCATCCACAGCCTGATCTATCGCGTTTCCGAGGCGACCGAGGCGGAAATCGAGAAGGTCAAACAAGAAATCGCCGAGATCAGGGCTAAGCTCGGGGCGCTGCCGCCGGCCGAGCGACTGCTCGAGGAATCCCGCATGCGCAGCCTGGAACTGCGGCTCCAGGATGCCCACAAGCCCCGCTTCGTGCTGAACGACCAGTCGTTGGTTCGCAACGCCGCCCTGATCGTGCTCGACGAGGTCTCGATGGTCGGCGACGAGATGGCGAGCGATCTCTTGGCCTTCGGCAAACCGACCCTGGTGCTGGGCGATCCCGGCCAGTTGCCGCCGATCAAGGGCGAAGGCGCCTTCACCCAGGCCGAGCCGGACGTGATGCTGACCGAGATTCACCGGCAGGCCGGGGAAAGCGCGATCATCCGTCTCGCCACCCTGGCGCGCACCTGCCAGCCCATTCCCTATGGCGAGCACGATGCCTTCGTCTGGAAGATGCCGCGCGGCTCGATCAGCCCGGCTCAGATGCTGCGCGGCGGGCAAGTGATCTGCGGGCGCAACGCCACCCGCATCCAGCTCAACATCGCCATGAAGGCCGCCGCCGGCTTTCCCGGCCCGTACCCCACCGGCAAGGGCGAGAAGATCATTTGCCTTAAGAACCGCAACGACCTCGGCGTCGTCAAC
>CAIOBP010000224.1 GCA_903856295.1 uncultured Rhodospirillales bacterium
ACCATGATGCTGTTCGGCGACGCCAAGAAAATGACCGAGGAACTCGTCAGAGCGCTGGGATAAACAGTTTCCAAAGGCCGCCGGCCTTTGGCGGGGTCCAGGGGCGGTGCCCCTGGGTCTCCGACGGCCAAGGGGCACCGCCCCTTGGAACCCCGCCGGGGCCTTAGGCCCCAGACCCCGGGTAGGTCTCCATGGACGGGCTCGCGGCCAATCTCTTCAGTCGCTACAACAGCATCATGCGCGCCACCTTTCTGGGGGTGTTGCTGATCGCGGGCGCGCTGTTCTGGGTTCAGGTCGACCAATCGGATCAGGCGGCGCGGGCGCAACTGGAAACGCGGCTGCGCGAGAGCGCGCTGTCGCTCAATTTCATTCTCAAGGCCAGTGCCGACAATGTCGACGATCTGGACAGCGAGGCCGAGGACTGGTTCGCGGCCAATCCCGTCCCGAGCGCCGAGCCCGGAGCGCTCTACGGCAGCCTGATCGCCGGGGTCACCGACGGGCTGTTCACCCTCGATCGGGTGCCGGCGCCGTTCACGCCCGAGTTGATCGGCAATCTCACCGCGCGGGCGCGGACACCGGACCCGGCGTTCCGCTCCGAAGTCGAGATGGCGCTCAGCCTCAACAGCCGGTTTCACGCCATCGGCAAGCTGCTGCCCAATGCCGCCTGGGTTTATTACACTTCGGCCAGCGGCTTCATCAATATTTACCCGTGGACGCCATCGAAGGACTTCAAGTTTAACAGTGGATTGCTGGAGAAGGAGTTCTTCACCGGCGGACGGCCCGAGATCAATCCCAAGCGCACGCGCTTCTGGACCGAGGCCTATGTCGACGATGCCGGCAAGGGGCTGATGGTCACGGTGGCGGCGCCGGTCTACCATGGCAAGAGCTTCAAGGGCACGGTCGCACTCGATCTCACCCTCGACGAACTCAACCGGTTCGTCCACAACTGGCCGAGCCGCTCGGGCGAGCTGTTCGTGGTCAATGATCGCGACCAGCTGCTGGCTCATCCGCGTCTGGTCACCTCCAAGGACAGCGCGGTCAAGGGGCTGGCCGAGGCCCTGCCGGCGGAGCTGCGCGCCGATGCCCGGACGCTGATGGCGGCGGCCCAGGGGCGGCTGGAGAGCCGGGGCGGTTGGCTGGTCGAGGCGCTGCCGCTGGAGCAGGCGCCGTTCCGGCTGGTGCTGGTGATTCAGCATCGGGCGCTGGTGCTGGAGATTCTCGCCGGGGCCGGACTGACCGTGATCGTGCTGCTGGTCGGGCTGGGCCTGACGCTGGTGCTGTCCTCGCGTCTGACCCTCGGCGGCTTCATTCAGCCGTCCCAGAAGTTGGTGGACTATATCTCGCGCAAGCTGCGCGCCCCGGAAACCGCGATGCCCGCCGTGCCGGCGGCCTGGACGCCCTGGTTCAAGACCATTGAAGAGGTTTTCGCCGACCATGGCAAGCTGGCGGCGATCCAGAACGAACTCGACATCGCCCGGACCATGCAGCAGACGATTCTGCCCCGGCGCTTTCCCTGCGAGCCCGAGGTTCAGCTTTATGCCCGGATGCTGCCGGCCAAGGATGTCGGCGGCGATTTCTACGATTTCTTTTGGCTGGCGCCGGGCTTGCTCGGGGTGGTGGTGGCCGATGTTTCGGGCAAGGGGGTGCCGGCGGCGCTGTTCATGGCGGTGGCGCGCACCCTGATCCGCGCCACCGCCCAGACCTCCGACGGGCCGGGGGCCTGTTTCCGGCTGGTCAACACTCTGCTGGCCGAGGACAACGACACCGCGATGTTCGTCACGGTGTTTTACGGCATTTTCGACACGGCCAGCGGCGAGTTGATGTACGCCAACGCCGGCCACTGCCCGCCCTGTCTGGTCGATCCCGCAGGCGCGGTTTCGGCGCTGCGCGGTACCGGCGGCATGGCGCTGGGCGTGATGGAAGATATGACGTTCGCCGAGGCCACGGTGATCATCGCGTCGGGCTCGAAGCTGCTGTTCTACACCGATGGCATCACCGAGGCCTTCGATCCCGACAACCGCGAGTTCACCGAGGCGCGGCTGCACGCGGTGCTGGCCGGGACCGGCGCGATGCCGGTGACCGAGTTCGTCGACAGCGTGGTCGCGGCGGTGGAAAGCTTCGCCGCGGGCGCGCCCCAGGCCGACGATCTGACCTGCCTTGCTCTGCAATTCGGCCCGCCGCCGGGGGGCTGACATGAGCGCCGGTTTCGAAGTCAGCCTGGACAACCGCCTGCCGGAAATTCACCGGCTGGCCGAGCTGGTCGAGGGCTTCGGCGCCGAGCATGGCGTGCCCGATCGGGCGATCTTCAATCTCAATCTTGTGCTCGACGAGGTTCTGACCAACATCATCGAGTATGCCTTCCCCGACGGCCTGCGCCACGCGATCGTGGTTCGCGTCGCCCTCGATGATGTGGCGCTCCGGGCCGAAGTCATCGACGACGGCTCGCCTTACGATCCCACCACCAGCCCCGATCCCGATATCTCGCTGTCCCTTGAAGAGCGCCCGGTCGGCGGCCTGGGCGTCTTTTTCGCCAAGCGCATGATGGACCGCCTGGAGTATCATCGGGATGCCGGCCTCAACCGCCTGACCATGGCGAGGCTGATTGACCAGGACAGCGGCGCTCTTGCCGCCGCCGACTCCGAGCCGCACTGAAACAGGATGGCGAGAACCATGGAAACCAGGGAAATCCGCACGGGCACGGTGGTGATCATCGAGGCCCTGGGCCGCATCGACAGCAACACCGCCAAGGCGTTCGAAGAAAAGGTGCTGGGCGCGATCGACCCCGCCGCGCCCCAGATGGTGGTCGATTGCGCCCAACTCGATTACGTCAGCAGCGCCGGTCTCAGGGTGCTGCTGATGGCGGCCAAGCGGGTCAAGGCGGCCAAGGGCAAACTGGCGCTGTCGGGGCTGAAGCCCCACGTTCAGGAAGTGTTTGACGTGAGCGGCTTCTCCAGTATCTTCTCGATCCAGGCGGGGCGCGAAGCCGCCATTGCCGCGGTGTCCTGAACCAACGTTTGTCCCGAGCCAAAGGTGATGTGATGGTCGAAGCTGCTGATATTCCCGACAAGCTCGATGAACTGGAAGAGAGTTCCGCCGATTCAAAGACGCGCCAGTGGGTGGCGATTTTCATCTCGGCGCTGGCGGTGGTGCTCGCGATTTGCAGCATGGGTGGCGGCAATTCCACCAAAGACATGATGAACGCCAACATCGCCGTCAACGACACCTATGCCTTCTACCAGGCCAAGAATATCCGGCAGAACGAGTTGCGCCTCGCGGCCGATCAGCTCAACGCGCTCAAGGGCTCGTCGCTCTGGATGCCCATCGAGACCGGTCGCTGGGTCGATGAGCGGGTGCAGGCCTATAATGCCCAGATCGAAAAATACGAGTCCGACCCCAAGAGCGGCGAGGGCAAGACCGAATTGCTGGTCAAGGCGAAGGAGTTTGAAAAGGTTCGCGATCACGCCGCGGCCCAGGACCCGTTCTTCGATTACGCCGAGGCCCTGATTCAGATCGCCATCGTGCTGGCCTCGGCCAGTTTGGTCGGCGGGCGGCGCTGGGTGCTTTATCTGGCCTATGTCTTCGCGGGGATCGGCTTGGTGTTGACCCTCAACGCCTTCTTCCTGTTCGTCGCCTTGCCGGCGTAACCGGCTTTAGCGGTTGCAACATAGAGCGGGACCGGCTAGACCCCCGGCCATGACCTATTTAGACCATATCCGGGCCTGCAACCGCTGCGATATCTCCGGATTTCGGGGATTCCTGGTTGCGGGCCAGCGTGTCGGCTGGGTGCGGCACGCCCTGGCCGAGCGGCTTGCTGCCTTTCGCGATCTGGTCGCGGTGAGCGATGACGGCGTTCGACTCCTGCCCCGCTTCGACAGCTACGAGGCGCGCACCGGGGCGATGGCGCTGCTGATCGGGCATCTGGTCAAGCAGGGCGTGATTCCAAAGCTGCGCGGCGAGATGTATGGGGTGTTCCCGTCGTGGGGGGCGCCGCCGCTGTTCGCGCTCGATCGCGCGGCGGTGGTATATTTCGGCACCATTGCCCATGGCGTTCATGTCAACGGCTTCGTTCGCGGGGCCGGGGGGGCGTTGGCGCTTTGGATCGGCACCCGCTCGCGCGATCGTTCGGTGGCGCCGGGCAAGCTCGATAATCTGATCGCCGGGGGACAGCCGGTCGGGCTCAGCTTGCGCGACAATCTGGTCAAGGAGGCCTTCGAGGAGGCGGCGATCGGGCCGGAGATGATCGCCCGCGCCGTGCCGGCCGGGACTGTGACCTACCGGCTGGAAACGCCGCCGGGCGTGAAAGTCGATTGCCTGTTCATTTACGATCTGGAAGTGCCGGCCGGTTTCGAGCCCCGCAACACCGACGGCGAGGTGGAAAGCTTCGCGTTGCTGCCCTGGCAGCGGGTGGCGGAAATCGTTCGCGACACCGAGGATTTCAAGTTCAACTGCAATCTCGTGATCATCGATTTCCTGATCCGCCACGGCCTGATTACGCCGGAGCATCCCGACTATATCGCGCTGGCGGCCGGGGTGCGCCGGTGGGGGGCGGACGGGTAAAAAGAAAAAAGAAGGCCAGGGGCGCGCCGGCCCCTGGACCCCGCCAAAGGCCGCGGGCCTTTGGGAGCCGTATCTTTAGAATCCCGCCATCTTGCGGATCTCGGCGGCGGTGTGGCCATGGTCGCGCAGGGCGCGGATGGATAGGGCGCCGTCGCGTTTCGAGAGGCGTTTGCCGTCGGCGCCGGTCAGTAAGCCATGATGATGGTACCCCGGAGTGGGCAGGCCGAGCAGCGCCTGCAACAACCGGTGTACGTGTGTGGCCGCAAACAGGTCGGTGCCGCGCGTGACCAGGGTGACGCCCTGGATGGCGTCGTCGACGGTCACGCTCAGATGGTAGCTGCTCGGGGTGTCCCGGCGGTCGAGCACGACGTCGCCGAGCAGTTCGGGGCGGGCGGTCTGTGGTCCGGCAGACCGGTCTGTCCAGTCGAGTTGACCGGTTATTGCCACGGCGTTGGCGACGTGGAGTCGGGTGGCATACGGCTGGCCACCGGCAATCCGCGCAGCCGCCTCGGTGACAGACACTGCGCGGCAGCGGCCGGGATAAAGCGGGCCGTTGCCGTCCTCTTCGTGGGGGGCGCCGGCGGCGAGGGCGATATCCCGCCGGCTGCAAAAACATGGGTATGTCACGCCAAGGGCTTGAAGCGCATCCAAAGCCGAGCGGTATGCGTCGAAATGGTCAGACTGGCGGCGTACGGGGCGCTCCCAGGTCAGGCCGAGCCAGTCGAGGTCTTCCAGCAGGTCGCGCTCGAAGCCGGGGCGGCAGCGTTGGCGGTCGATATCCTCGATACGGAGCAGGAACCGGCCGTCTTCGGACCGTGCCGTATGCCAGGCGAAAAGCGCGGAGTACGCATGGCCGAGGTGCAGATGACCGGTCGGGCTGGGGGCAAAGCGGGTTACCGGAGCCATGGCGGTTTCAGCCCTGATCGGAGTCGGCCCGGCCATGGGCTTCGAGGGCGGCGAGGATGCGCCCGGCCCGTTCGCGCCAGCCGTGACGTGCGCTGTAGCGGGCGAGGCCGCGCTCGCGCAAGGCGTCGAGCCTGTCGGGGCGGGCCAGGAGATCGGAGAGGAAATCGTCGAGATCGGCGGTGTCGGCGGGCACCTGAACCATGCCGAGGCCGGTGTCCAAATCCTCGCGCAGGAAGGCGCTGGGTTCGGTGACCACGACCGCGCCCCGGCTCAGGCCGTAGAAGATGCGCTCATGCCCGCCCCGGCCAAAGGTCGAGCGGCTGTTGATCAGTATTTGGCTATCGGCCATCAGGCTGCGCGCCCGCGCGAAGGAGGTGGTGCCGCGCAAATCGTGCCGGGCGAGGGCGTCGGTGCCGGCGACATCGCCAAGCACGGTCACCCGGTGGCCGGAGATGGCGCGCAGCACCTGAAAGCGCCGGGACATCATGGCGTAACTGTCGAGTTCGTTGACATAGCGGGCCGTGGTCAGCGGCGTCGCCGCCCGGCCGCGCCGGCTGTACGCCTCTGAAATCGCCGCATACGGCTCCTGCTGTTCGGCACGTACGGCCTCGAGCGCCTCGGCGAGGATGGCTCGTATTTCGGCCTGCCCGGCGGCAATCCGGTCCAGCCAGTCCGCTTCGGGTCCAGGATCGCCGACATTGCCCGAGAACAGCAGCGCGATGCCGCGTTCGCGGGCGGGGCGGGGATCGGGGATCGCCTCGGGGCCGCCGTGGGGACAGAAGACGCGGCTGCGCGGCGGCAGGCCGGCCTGATCGAGGAAGGCCAGATGCCCCTCATCGATCACCGTGACCACGGCGTTTTCGGGCGCGCGCAGCAGATGGGGCAGGTGGGCGGCCGGGTGATCGACCATGAAGGCGACCAGCGGCAGGTTCCAGGCTTCGTGAACGGTGATTTCCCGGCCCCGGTCCTCGCCGACCACCAGCCGGTCCTTGCCATTGCAATTGAGAATGAAGGCGGGCATGCCCTCATCGCGCAGTTGCACCATCAGCGCCAGCATCAGGTGGGGGTTGGGGTAGCTGGGGGTGTGGAACACCGTGCGCACCGCCGCCCCGAGGGCGCAGAAGCCGGCGCCAAGGTCGGACATGATGGTGTCGACGGCGGTGTTGGGCGTGACCGTGGCGGTGACGATGCCCTGAAAGTCGGTGGCGCCCATCGGAAAGCCTCCTCGGAAAGCCGCGTGGCCACTATGCCCGCCCGCGCTCTCGGCCCGGAATTTTTTTTCGCGGTGGGTGAATAAATTTGCCGGCCCGGCTGTTCATACTTCTAAGGCCGGACATTTCGGCGATTCCGGGGTATAGTCGGGTGCTCCCACTTTGAAGCGGACGGCGCCCTTGAGTATCTTCGGGATCGAGCTGGAAGTTCATATCGCGTCGCTGCGCCGTTACGCCCGTGCCTTGGTGCGTGATCGCGGCGACGCCGACGATCTGGTTCAGGAGGCGCTGGCGCGGGCCTTGTCGCGGGCCGACAAATTCGTGTCGGGGACCAATCTGCGGGCGTGGCTGTTCACGATCATGCACAATGTGCATATCAATCAGGTGCGCAGCCGGGCGGCCCGGCCGGTCGAAGTGGCGGTCGAGGATGTCCACGAGGCCCGGATGTCCGAACCGGCCAATCAGGAGGCCCGGGTCGAACTGGGAGAGATGTTGCGGGTGCTCGACACCCTGCCCGCCGAACAAAGGCAGGTGTTGCTGCTGGTGGCGCTCGAAGGGCTGAAGTACGAGGAGGTGGCCGCGGTGCTGGAAATCCCGGTCGGCACGGTGATGTCGAGATTAAGCCGGGCGCGGGAGGCGGTGCGGGTCAGGTTGGCGGGGGGAACCCCGGCCGTGACCTTGCGCCGGGTGAAGTAGGGAAAGGAGAAGCGTCATGCGGGACAGCGATCTGCATGCCTATGTCGATGGACAGCTTGATTCGGCCCGGCGCATCGAGGTCGAGACTTGGCTGGCCGAGGACGAGGAAGCCGCGCGCCGGGTCGATGCCTATCGCGCCCAGAACGCCGCGTTGCACAGCCTGTTCGACTCGGTTCTGCGGGAGCCGGCCGACAGCCGCTTCGCCGATCTCGGGGAACGGCTGGGGCAGCGGCTGGATGCGGCCTCGGCTCCACGCCGCTGGTGGTCCCAGCCGGGTTGGCAGCGGATGGCGGCTTCGGTGGCCTTTGTCGCCGCCGGGCTCGGGGCCGGCTGGCTCGGACATGGGCAGATGGCGCCGCTGCCGGTTGCCCAGGCTCCGGCCCCGGCGCCGGCGGCTCCGACTCTGCAAGCGTTTGCCGAAGAGGCGACGCAGGCTCACTCTTTTTACGCCAATTCCCGTTTCGAGGTCGAAATGGGGGCGGACAATCAGGATGCTCTCAACAACTGGTTGTCGGAGCGGCTCGGGCGGGCGGTGTTCGCTCCCGATCTCGGGGGCATCGGCTACCGCCTGATCGGTGGTCGTTCCTTGCCGGCCGAGGGCGGCGCGGTCGCTCAGTATATGTATGAGACCGGGGGCGGCACCCGGCTGACGCTGTTCGTCGGCACGCCCAAGGCCGACCAGCAGGCGGCGTTCAGCTTCGTCAAGCACGGCGAGATCGCGAGTTTCTACTGGGCCGAGGGGGTGCTGACCTATGCCCTGGCCGGGCGTTTTGAACGTGATCAGTTGATGACGATCGCCCAGGCCGTGCATCAGAAGCTGAAAAGCGGGCCGGCTCCGCGTCCGGCGGCGCCCCAGTCCCAGAGCGCGCCCGAGGTCAAGCAGGCGCCGGCCGAACAACTGGCTCCGCAGCCCCCGGTTCCCGGTTCCGACCAGGAGCGGCCAAAGGCCAGTTGACGCGCCCTTGTCCCGGTTTCCAAAGGCCCGCGGCCTTTGGCGGGGCCCAGGGGCGGTGCCCCTGGTTTTTCAGCTGGTGCCCCTTTTCGCTTTCAGCGCTATTTGGTCGCCGGAGGAGCGGCCTTGCGATTCTTGGCGTAGGTTTGCAGCATCTTCTCGATCTCCGGCGTCAGGATGCCGAACGAACCGGCGAACTGGCGGTTGGCGTTGACCGAGGTGATGGTGACGCGGGTGCTGAAGTTGAACTTGCCGTGGCGGTCGTCGACCGCCACCGTGATGTTGGCCATCTGCCCCTGGGCGATCGAGTCGTCGTGGTTGCCGGCGACGAAGCCCTTGGCGTTCAGCGTCGCCAGGGGATAGCTGCGGCTGTCGATCTGGATGGCGGCGCTCTGGGCCTTCGGTTTCGGCGGCGCCTTTTTGTCCCAGACCAGCACCTTGAGAAAATCGAATGCCCCCATCCTGTCCTCCTTCGCGCCACGATGGCGTTTCAGTATAGCTCTACCACATCATGGGCCCGATGGCGAGGGAGCGCCGCTCCCCCGCGCCAGGAACCGCAGGCTCCCGAACCCTGGGATTTTTCTCTGTTCCCTGGGGGCGGCAGTCCCGACATGGCTGGCGAAGTGGGGAAAACAGGGAGGTTAGACGGCGCTGACCTTGCGGTCCTCCGGGCGTTTCTTGGAGGCGGGCTGGTAGGCGATGGCGGCGTGATCGGCGCAATAGGGCATGCCAAGCTGGGCCGGACGGCCGCAGAAGTGGAAATCCTGATGCTTGGGATCGCCGACCGGCCATTTGCACATGCGCTCGGTCAGGGCGAGGATCGTGGCGCCCCGGGTGGTCTTTTTCTTGATGGGCGAAGGACGTCCGGAGAGGCCGAGCCGGTGAGCCTTGCCGATCACTGCGTTGCGGCTGACGTCGCCCAACTCGTCGGCAATCTCGCTGGCGCTCATCCCTTGGCCCCACAGGGTCTTGAGCTGTTCAATCCGTTCGTCCGTCCAACTCATCGGCTCTCTCCAGTCTGATAATCCACTGACAATACCTCGATCGCCCGTCTCTCGCCCGTCACGCCTCGGCTGCAAACCCGCTCACGACCCGCCCCGCGCCTCCAGGGAGTGCGGTCGGGTGGAACAGGGGCAATGACATCGGCTCGCTTACAACATCCTGTGCTAAGTCTATTGGAAGCTACCAGATTCTGGGTCGAGTTGATAGAGGGACGCGTCAATATGCTTTCAGCGGAGGCCAAGGTAGGCCAATTTGCCGACAGATGCAACCAATCACGACGTTTGCATGAGTGGGCGATGAGCATTAGTTTCGGCGGCGGCCAGCGCCATCGCGGGACGCCGCCAGGGCAAGGCTTTGAAACCTTGGGCAAAACGGCCTCGCCGCCCCGGAGGGCGCGGGGGGATTTTTGCGCTGCGACATGGTGCCTCAGGATTATCGGAGCGCCGCGACGGCCGGAGGTGGCGGGCTCTGACGTTCGCACCGGGCGTTGATGTTTGGTGTCGTCGATGCCATGTCGACTCGAGGCGGCACTGCTGGCCGTCAGCGCTTTCGGCAGGGCGCGCGTGCCCTGCCAGGGCGGCCGTGCTCGCATCAACGACGGTGGATGTGAGCAGTCTTGAGAGGGTTTTTCCGCTTCCGCGCAATTTTCGGAAACGATCCTGTCGAAATTCTTGCCGTTAATTCGCCGAGTTGGTTTGACCTTGGCGGGGCGGGCGTCTAGTTTGCCACTCCCGGAGTGGCGCCCGCGCGCGGCGCCCAAGCGGGTCAGGTTGTGTGCACGAAGGTTGGGGACGATGGCCGAAGAGTTGATGAGCGGAGCCGAGATTATTCTGAAAGCTCTGAAGGATCAGGGGGTCGAGGTCGTTTTCGGGTATCCCGGCGGCGCGGTGCTGCCGATTTACGATGCCATTTTTCAGCAGAACGATATTCGCCACATCCTGGTGCGCCATGAGCAGGGGGCGGTTCATGCCGCCGAGGGCTATGCCCGCTCCACCGGCAAGGTCGGCTGCGTGCTGGTGACCTCGGGGCCGGGCGCGACCAACGCCGTCACCGGCCTGACCGACGCTCTGCTCGACAGCGTGCCTCTGGTCTGCCTGAGCGGGCAGGTGCCGACCCATCTGATCGGCAACGATGCCTTTCAGGAGGCGGATACCACCGGGATTACCCGCTCCTGCACCAAGCACAATTATCTGGTCAAGGACGTCAAGGATCTGGCACGCACGCTCCACGAGGCGTTCTACGTCGCCCGCTCGGGACGGCCGGGGCCGGTGCTGCTCGACATACCGAAGGATGTCCAGTTCAACAGCGGCCCGTATGTCGCGCCGCAACAGGTGACTCACAAGAGCTACAAGCCCCAGGTGGAGCCCGATCCGGCACGGGTCGAGGAGGCGGTGGAGCTGCTGGCCGGCGCCCGGCGCCCGATCTTCTATGTCGGCGGCGGCGTGGTCAATTCCGGCGTCGAGGCGACCAAGCTGCTGACTCAGCTCGTCCGTATGACCGGCTTTCCCTGCACCACCACCTTGATGGGGCTGGGGGCGTTTCCGGCCAGCGACAAACAGTTTCTCGGCATGCTCGGCATGCACGGCACCTATGAGGCCAATCTGGCTATGCATGGCTGCGACGTCATGGTCGCGGTCGGCGCCCGCTTCGACGACCGGGTGACCGGCAGGATCGCCGATTTCGCCCCGGGCTCGAAGAAGATCCACATCGACATCGATCCCAGCTCGATCAACAAGAACGTCCGGGTCGACATACCGGTGGTCGGTGACGCCGCCCGCGTCCTCGAAGAGATGCTCCGGCTCTGGAAGGGGCGGGCGAAGCGGCCCGACAGCGCTGCCCTCAAGGACTGGTGGGCGCAGATCAACACGTGGCGCAAGCGGGATTGCCTGCGCTATACCAAGTCCGAGCGGATCATCAAGCCGCAATACGCGCTGGAGCGCCTGCGCGACGCGATCAGGGGCATGGATCACTACATCACCACCGAGGTCGGTCAGCACCAGATGTGGGCCGCCCAGTTCCTGCCCTTCGACGAGCCCTGCCGCTGGCTGACCTCGGGCGGACTCGGCACCATGGGTTACGGTCTGCCGGCCTCGATCGGGGTGCAGATCGCTCATCCGCAGTCGCTGGTGGTTGGGATCTCCGGCGATTCGTCGGTGATGATGAACATTCAGGAGCTGGCCACGGCGGTCCAGTATGGCGCGCCGATCAAGGTCTTCATCCTCAATAACGGCTATATGGGCATGGTTCGCCAGTGGCAGGAGTTGTTGCATGGCTCGCGCTATTCCCAGAGCCATTTCGACGGCATGCAGCCCGACTTCGTCAAACTGGCTGAAGCCTTCGGTGCCGCCGGCTTCCGCGCCACCAAGGTTTCCGAACTCGACGAGGTGATTCGCAAGATGATCGAGACGCCGGGACCGGTGATCGCCGACATCGTGGTCGACCCCACCGAGAACTGCTTCCCGATGATCCCCGGCGGCAAGGCCCACAACGACATGCTGCTCGGTCCCGCCGACAAACCCGAATCCGCCACACCGGAAGATGGGATGGTGCTGGTTTAGGAGGAAGTGGGCGTTGGCATCCGGCGGATTCGCGGAATGGCTGGGAACACCGGGAACCAACGCCGAGTGGCTCGGCGTTTGGGGTCGTGTTGCGTCTCTGGTTTCTCTGGCGGTTTCGGGTTATGCTGCTTGGCAGATCACAGTGGTTCGACGCAAGGTGAGCCGGCAAATTCTGTTTAAAGTTCAGGCGCCGAAACTGGTTCTGGAGGTGGCTGAAACCGCGAAGTGGTTGGCGGAGAGCGTGAACGCTGCGGATGTTAGTGAGCAGGATCGCGAGGTGAAGATCAGGGGGTGTCTTCTGCGCCTTTCACGTCACGAAACATCCCTGACTAATGAAGTTCGGCAGATTGTGAAGACGTTGACCGGATTGGTGAAGGAATACAAGAATCAACGGGAGCTGCCGTCAGCCATTATGTCGGATATCATTATCGAATTTCGAGTCCTTGGAGATGTGTTGCCGGACATGGTCGAGGCCAAGCATATCGGAGGAACCGATGGCATCTAAAGAAAAGGATATTAGGTTCGTCGGTAAGCTTCTGAAGCTCACAATGACTGGGGAGCTCAAGTGGAAAAGACTTGAAATCCATGAAGGTGGCGTTGTGCCGCGGCCTGACCGTTATGAAGCAGCCGTTGGTGGAATGAAGTGTGAGCTTATTAGCTTTGCAGCACTGCCCGTCTTGGATATGGCTCATGTGTCTGTAAACGCGATCGCAAACTATTCCTGGGATGATGTTGTTTTGCGAGTTATTGATCTGGATACGAATGAAGGTGAGGTTTTTATTGAACGGGATCGAATGCCAATAGTCCGGGACCTATATAATGTTGTTAGGGGTGCAGGCTTTAGGCTTGACCGAAAGATTGATGCTTTTCTCAAAGAAGACGTGACCCATGCCCAATGATCTGATCAACAAAATCGAGAAGCACACCATTGCGGTGTTGGTGGACAACGAGCCCGGCGTTTTGGCGCGGGTGATCGGTCTGTTTTCCGGACGGGGCTACAACATCGAGAGCCTGACCGTTTCGGAGATCGACAAGGCGAACAATCTGTCCCGGATCACCGTCGTGACCTCGGGGACGCCGATGATCATCGAGCAGATCAAGGCCCAGCTTGGCCGGCTGGTGCCGGTGCATCGGGTCCACGACCTGACCGACGAGGGGCCGAGCGTCGAGCGCGAATTGGCGCTGGTCAAGGTCGTCGGCACCGGCGAGAAGCGTATCGAGTCGATGCGCATCGCCGAAATCTTCAAGGCTCGGGTGGTGGACGCGACGCTGACCTCGTTCATCTTCGAGTTGACCGGCACCGCCGTGGAACTCTCGGACTTCATCGGCCTGATGAGCCAGCTTGGACTGGTCGAGGTCAGTTGCACCGGCGTTGTCGCCATGTCCCGCGGGGCCGGCGGGTTCTGATAGTTATCATTCCAGCGAAGCACTCGCGACTCATTCGAGGATTGAACTCATGCGCGTCTATTACGATCGGGATGCCGACGTTAATCTGATCAAGGGCAAGACAGTGACCATCGTCGGCTATGGCAGCCAGGGTCACGCTCACGCCCAAAACCTGCGCGACAGCGGCGTCGCCGACGTGCGGGTGGCTCTGCGCGAAGGCAGCGCCAGTGCCAAGAAGGCGGAAGGCGCCGGCTTCACCGTCGTCACCCCGGCCGAGGCGGCCCGGACCAGCGACCTGCTGATGATCCTGGTTCCCGACGAGTTGCAGGCCGAACTCTACCAGACCCAGCTCGCTCCCAACATGAAGCAGGGCGCGGCGCTGGCGTTCGCCCATGGTCTCAACATCCATTTTGGGCTGATCGAGCCCCGTGCCGATCTCGATGTTTTCATGATCGCGCCCAAGGGTCCCGGCCATACCGTGCGCGGTGAATATCAGCGCGGCGGCGGCGTGCCCTGCCTGGTGGCTGTGCATCAAAACGCCAGTGGCAACGCGCTCCAGATCGCGCTGTCCTATGCCTCCGCGGTTGGTGGTGGCCGGGCCGGCGTCATCGAGACCACGTTCCGCGAGGAATGCGAGACCGATCTCTTTGGCGAGCAGGTGGTGCTATGCGGTGGCTTGACCAGCCTGATCCAGGCCGGCTTCGAAACTCTGGTCGAGGCGGGTTATGCCCCCGAGATGGCCTATTTCGAGTGCCTGCACGAGGTGAAGCTGATCGTCGACCTCATTTATGAGGGCGGCATCGCCAACATGCGCTACTCGATCTCCAACACCGCCGAATATGGCGACTATAAGACCGGCCCGCGCATCATCACCGATGAGACCAAGAAAGAGATGAAGCGGGTGCTGGAAGACATTCAGTCTGGCCGGTTCGTCCGTGACTTCATGATCGAGAACAAGGTCGGCCAGCCCAGCTTCAAGGCCAGCCGTCGGCGCAGCGCCGAGCATCCGATCGAGGAGGTCGGCGGTCGCCTGCGCGCCATGATGCCCTGGATCGCCGCGCGCCGTCTGGTGGACAAGAGCAAGAACTAAGTAAACGGTTTCCAAAGGCCGGTGGCCTTTGGTGGGGTCCAGGGGCAACGCCCCTGGTGTTCCCCCAGCGGCCCAGGCCCCCCCTGAGGCTGCCCCCCCCACTCACATTTCCGAGCAGCCGGCATTCGCGTCGCGGGCGGCAGCACCGCGAGTGCATATTTCACTGGACATAACAGCGCAGCCACGGTTTCAATGTGGCTCGATCATTGCTTTGTTTGGTATCCAATGCCGTGGAGGGGCATCTGGGTACCCGCCCCGGTCGGCGCTGTGCGCTTTTGGGTGAGTGGATTTACGTAGGAAATAGATTCAAAGGCAGGAGTAGCAGGCTATGGCAAGACCTCGGGTTGCCGTGACGGGCGTCGAGCGCTTCTTTTCTGAGCAGGAGTTGATCGTCAGTAAGACCGATACCAAGGGGCGGATCACCTATTCCAACCGGGTCTTTCGCGGTCTTGCCAGTTATTCGGAAGAAGAGCTGATCGGCCAGCCGCATAATCTTATTCGCCATCCCGACATGCCGCGTTGTGTCTTCAAATTGCTGTGGGATACCATCGGTGCCGGCCGCGAGATTTTCGCTTATGTCGTGAATCGCGCCCGCAACGGCGACCACTATTGGGTGTTTGCCCACGTCACGCCCAGCTTCGATGTCGAGGGCCGGATCGTCGGGTATCACTCTAACCGCCGGGTGCCGCGGCGGGCGGCGATCGACGTCGTGACGCCGATTTACCGCCAGTTGCTGGAGATCGAGGGGCAGCACGGCGATCCCAAGACGGGAATGGCCGCTTCTCTCGACGCGATGGTGTCTCTGCTCAAGAGCAAGGGTGTTAGCTATGACCAGTTCATCTTCTCTATCTAAGGCCTGCCTCTTTCTGTGGGCGGCATCGTTGATTCTGGCGATGGCCGTGGTCGCGCAGGTTTCCGGGACGGTGACCGGGGGGCTGGCGCTGGCCGGGGTAGGGGCGGGGATCGCCTTGAATTTGCTAGTGCTTTTTTTCATTTTCCGGGCCAGGAAAGCGGTCGCCATCACTGCGGACGTCTTCGGGAAATTCGCGGTCGGTGATTTCGAGCAGCGGCTGGTTTGCATCGGCGAGGGCGGGGACTTGGGCGCGCTGGTCGACAGTGCCAACGACGCCTTCGACCAGATCGACGCGTTCGTTCGTGAGGCCACCGCCTCATTGCAGCATGTCACCAGCGGTAAATACTACCGGCGCATCGTCGAGACCGGCATGCAGGGCGCGCTGCTCAGCGGGGCGCGGTCGGTCAATGCCGCGTCCTCCGACATGGAAGCCAAGGTTCAAAGATTTAGCCAGGTGACCGGCCGCTTCGATGCCACCGCCCAGGATATGGTCAGTACCTTCAAGGTCGCCGCCGAGGATTTTCATTCAAACGCGACGTCGATGGAAGAGAGCGCGCAGCTGTCGACAACCCGGGCGGACTCCGTGGCCACGGCGGTTCGGCGGACCAGTACCAGTATCGCGTCGGTCGCCGCCTCGATTGAGCAGCTGACCGCTTGCATCGGCACCCTGTCCACGCAATTTGAAAATACCGCCCGGGTGGCGGCGACAACTTCCGAGGAAACCCGGAAGGTCGGGGAGATGGTCGCGGCCTTGACCAGGGCCGGCGATGCCATCGGGGATGTTCTGACCCTGATCATGTCGATTGCCAAACGCACGCACCTGCTGGCGCTGAACGCCACCATGGAGGCGGCGCGGGCGGGGCAGGCCGGGAAGGGCTTCGCGGTCGTCGCCCAGGAGGTCAAGAACCTCGCCAACCAGACTGCCGAGGCCACCGACGGCATCTCCGGCCACATCAAAACGATGCAGGAGGCCACGGCCGGTGTGGCCTCCGCGTTCCAAACCGCGTCCAACATGGTGCACGATATCAATCTGCTGATCAGCAGCGCCTCGGAGGCGGTGGACGAGCTGCACTCCGCCGTGAAGCACATCGCCGAGGTCATGGATCAGGTGTCGTCCGACACCGTTACCGTGGTTTCGGACATTTGCGACGTCACCCGGGTTGCCGACACCACCGGCAAGGCGGCCAGCGACATGCTTCAGAACAGCAAGGACATGGCGGGCCGCACCAATATGCTGGAGCGTGAGGTCAAGCAGTTCCTTGACGAGGTCAAGAAGGTGATCTGACCCGGCCGAGGCTCGGTGGGTCGGGGCCTTGGCGCGCGCGCCAAGCGCGATGAAAACCGGAGAGAGCGACGGCGTTCAAGCGCGGCCGCTCTCTCCGGCGTCATGATCAATTGCAAACGTTGACGATGTTCTTGGCGGTCACGACGGTTTCCCGGCCGCTCTTCACGCCACCGACATTCATGTTGCAGTCACCCTTCTTGGCGTTGCCCATGTGCACCAGCGAGCCCGAGTTCGGGTCGTAGGAGTTGCCCTCGGCATTGAGGGTATTGCCGCCGGTGAACTGCCGGGCCTTGACGGTGTTGACCGCGCTGTTACCCGAATTCGTCAGGTGGGTCGTGTTGTTGATGTCGCCGGCCTGGGCGGGAGCCCCGCTCAGCAGGATCGCGGTGGCGAAAGCCAACAGGGTTGGGATGTGGCGGTTCATAGCATGTCTCCATCGGTGATCGTTGTGTGGCATCTGTAGAGTATAGGGGGTTCCGCACGGTTGGGGAATCCGTAGCGGCCGCGATGGCGTCCGCGCGCAGGCAGGGGACTCAGGTGCCGCTGGCGAGAGGCGGGCGGCCATGGTACCCTTCGGGTCTGAGCATCACCTCGGAGGGCGACATGAAGTCGGCGTTTCTCATTCTCACCACCGTTCTGGCGGCCGGGGCTGCGCTTGCTCCTCTGGCCTCCGCCGGTGCCGGCGACGCAGGTCGGGATATCACCATCAATGCGATCGGCGCGGATAACACCGCCAGTTTTCAGACCGGGGTGGCGAGCGGGGCCGAGATCAGCGGCATCACCGTCATCAATGGCGAGGTCTGGATCGACGGCCAGAAAGTGCCGCGCGGAGCCAAGAAGTTCACCGCCAAATCGGGCAAGACCTACCTGATCGAATCCGGTCCGAACGGCGTCGTGGTTCGCGACGAGTAGGCGTTTGACCGTCGCCATGGCTAGCGGCACCCGCCGACCGCGACGGTGTTGATGCTGTTGTTGTCGCCGGCGCGGTCGACGACGGTGACGCCGCCCACCGTTCCCACCGAGACCGAGGCCGTGGTGCAGGGGCGGCGGGAGGGTTCGCCGTCCGACAGGGCGTGCGCCCGGTCCATGGCGGCGTCGAGGGCCGCCTGACTGCTGGCGGTGCCGGGGAGAATGATCAGCGTGTTGTTCTTGTTGGCATCCTTGCCCTGGGACTGGGCCTTGGCCCGCTGGCGGTTGCGGATCGTCGCCTCGCGGTTCTTGTCGGACGCCGAGTTTTCCGAGCCGTTCGGATCGATGACGATGATGTTGTGTGAAGTCTCCTTGCTTGGGTCACCGTACATTCGTGCCCTGTTGGCATTATCTATCGTGGCGTCGCGGTTGACTATTGCGGGATCCGGTGGGGCCGTCGCAACCCCACCGGAAGCCTGGGCGACGATGATAAGGTCTCCTCCGTGTGCGGTCGCACACACAAAGGACATAAGCAATGCCGGGGCTAGTGCGGCTGCTCTGATCTTGATCATCGTCAAATCCCCTTACAAGCAAGGCGAGGAAAGCTGCCTCGGTATTTAAGCTACTTCACAGTTATGTTGAGGCGCGCTACAGAGACGCTAGGGTTTGCCTTCCGGAAGTAACTCTCGATTTCTTCAAGAGAGCTAACCGACAGCGGAACCAGATCCTTGTCTTTTAGGAAAGGTGGCAGAACCACATCGTTCTCACTTGCCAAGCACATGACAAACTCCTTGCCAGCCTGGTCAAACCGTATCTTTACCTGCGATTGGGGGCTAGATAGCAGGACGGACCGTGCGGGGCCGTAGGCGTTGTTCTGGTACTTATTGGGGAACAGGCGTACAGTATAGTTTATAGCATCTTTATAGTAGCAGTAGACAAAGGCTTTGCTGCCAACGTCTACCTTGGCGTTGAGTATTGACCCTACCTGATAGACCGGCTCTAAACCTTGATCGGAGACAACTTGCAGAGGAACTGGTATCTTGGTGTTCGAGAGAGGCTTGAGTTTCGTGTCATCGGCGATGGGATGAGAGTCGTCGAGCGTGGCGTAGTAGGTCTCGAAGTTGATGCGTCCATTGGCGATCAGGCCATTCGCGTTCTGGAACGCTGAAATAGCATCACGAGTGGCGCCATCAAGGTCTCCGCTTGCTTTGCCGCTATAGTACCCTGCCGCGGTCATCTTGCGCTGCATGTATCTGACCTGCTCCTCTGATCCCATGGAGTCGAACCAGTCGCGCGCAGTCTCCATCATTTTGGGGTTTGTTTTCTCAATCTGCAGGCAGTTCCAGTAAGGAATCTTGGTCCACTGGCCGATGGTCTCGATGAGGCCCAACTCGACCAGGGCTCGAACCGATGCGCCCATGCCTTCCGACTGATTGAGGGAGATGTTGAGGCTTAGGCCGGCCTTGCCAATTTTGCCGCCCGCTTCGCCGGAGCGCCCGGCGCGCACCACCGCCATGGTGTTGCTGGAACCAGCGTCGGAAATGATCTGGCGGGAAACGGTCTCGCCAATGTTCATATCCATGGTGATCAGAGAAACAATTTGGTCTCTGGACAGGCCGAGGTCAGCGAAAGGGGTGGAGATCGCGCCGCCGGCCTGGGTTTCTAATGCATTGTCATCCACCTGGGTGATGGCGCCACGAATGTAAAACATGGGAGGTAAGTGCCCCCCGCCAGCTGCAGTGGCTTCGTTGAAGAAAGCCATGTTATTCTGATCGTAGTCGACAAAGGAGAATGCCTTAGATTTCCGCGACATCGTGTTGATGGCGGTCAGGAGCATTTCCTTGGTGCCAACCGCTACCTTTGCGGTCGCATCCGTGATGCCGGAACTGGTAATCGTGATGCCTCGTTTGCCATAGGTCATCAACAAATCGTCCATGCACCTCAGTGCTGGAGTGAAGCTGGTGAAGGTCTTGCTGGCGGCCGTCTTCGGCGCCGCCGCGATGCTCGCGGTCTCCGGGTTCGGCATACATCCGGCGATCATGGTCGTGACGACCAGACCGGCGATGAAGTGGGCCGCCTTGTTGCTGGATATTGGTCTCATAGGTTCCAAAGTCCTCCGTTGTTGGTCGCGCTCCATCCCTGGTCGTCAGTGCGAACGCGGGTGTTCCCCTTGAAAAAGCCGGCCGGGAGGATGCCCCGCCCAGAACTTGGCTACCAGACTCTTCACCTCTTCAGTGCTCAATCCCACCTTGGCGGGGCTGAAAACGCCCTGGGCGGGAGTGTGAATGAGATAAGCTTGTGTTTCGTTGATCATCAGGTCGCCATTGGCCGGGTCGTAGCCCTTGCTGGCGAGAAACTTGCGAAAAGCCGAGCGCTGGCGCTCGGTCATCACGGAAGCCCAGAAGTTGCGGCAATAATCCGCATAGGCGGGCGTGGTGAAATACTCGCCATGGGATATTTCGTGGCGAAGGATGACTTGCCGGAGCTTCGGCGTAACCGCGACCCGGCCCGTAACGTGGCCATCTTCGCTCTGGGGAATGGAAATAACCACCTTGTCGGTCGGGGGCGGCTGGTAAAAACCATACCTCTCGGTCAAGGCGCCATTGGCGAGCAGGAAATCCCGCAGCCGCATTTCCTCCTCATTCAAGGCCACCTTGTCGTCGCTGGCCATGTTGAAGAAGCGCGCCAGTTCGCTGACCCTGAAATCGTTGCCATAGGCGTAGCTCGCCAGCCCCTTGCCGGAGGCTTGGATCAGCGCCGACAGTTCGGGGTCGGTCAGCACGCGGTCGCGCGAGCCGCCCTGACGTTCGATCAGCGCCAGGGCGCGGCTGAACATCCGCCCCTGCTGCTCCATTTCGGGAAAATCCAGGATGAAGATGTCGGGATTGGTCGCCACGACGTGGATGACCAACCCGGTACTGTGAAAGCTTTCGATCGACGACACGTCCGGGATGCTCCGGATTTCCTCGTCCAGCGCCAGGGCGCCGCCGCTTGCCAGCACGGCCAGCGCCACGGCGAGCCCCGCGCCATAAAAATACCGAACAGCGCGGGAGCTCTGCCTTGACATCAACACTCACCCACTCTTATGGCCGGGACGGCTGAGTCTGAAAAAGCCGGTCAGCTCTTCAGCTCGAACTGAACCCGCCGGTTGCTGGGGTCGGTTGGCTTGGTGCCGCTGAGCGGCTGGCTCGGACCTTTGCCGACCGCGGTCAGGCGCCCGCCATCAATAGCGTACTTGTTGATCAGCAGATCGCGCACCGCGTTGGCCCGGGCCATCGACAGCGAGAGATTGGTGGCATAGGCGCCGCTGGCATCGGTGTGACCCTCGATGGTCAGCGAGTACTGCTTCTCTTCGCCCAGAATCTTGGCGATGCTTTCGACGAACGCCTCGGAGCCGGGGCGCAGGGTCGCGGAGCCGACATCGAACTGGATGTGCATCGCCACCTGCTTGCCGCCCGAGCCGGTGTTGCTCGCCGCCGGGGCGGCGGCCGGGCGTGGCTTGTGCGGGCGGGTATGGCGGACCGGCTTGTCGTCCGAGTCCGAGTTCGTGGCTTGCGAGGGGCGCGGCTTCTCCCGCTCCGCCGCTGCGGGGGCGGCGGCCGGGGCGGCGGGGCCGTCGATCTGAATGCTGCGGCTGTTGTGAATCACAGCGGCGCCGGGCTTCTTGGTCAAGCCGAGGGCATCGCGCAGTTCATCGGCGCTCGGAGGCGTGTCGAAGACTTTGACGTCCGCGGCGCTGGCCGGTGCGCTTAACACAAACACCACCGAGGCAAAGCCCAAAGCCGCCCGAAGGAGCCCTGATGCCGGGCTTTTCAACTCGCTGATCATGATGTCCTCTCCTGTCTGAAGTTGTCCCGGCCCCGTGACGGCGCCCCCTGGAAATCCTGGTTCCTTAGCTTAGCACTTGCCCGGGGTGGAGCCGATATTGACGCAGCCCTTCCGGCCGTGGCCGCTGACGATGTTGTCGATATGCTGCACGTCGACGGTCACCCCGGTATTGCCCCGGGTGCTCTCATTGATCACGCCGATCTGGGTGACCGCGGTATTGCCACTGCCGACGGCCATGGTGTTGACGTCCTTGGCAGTGGCGTTGATGGTGGTGTTGCCTTTCACGTTGACACCGCCCGCCTGCTGGGCCAGGGCGGGTGCCGCGACGGTCAGGGCCGCGGACAACACCGATCCCCAAAGGATCATAGAACACCGGCGCATGGCTTTGCTCCTTTATTTAAACATGATGACCGTTTGGTTCCCGGTGGCACCGGAGGCGCCTCTCAGGCGATCCGTGCGCCCAAGCAACCGTTCGAGATTGCTCTGGCTGGAGCGCAAAGTACCATAATTCGGCGTGCCGCCGATAGGCAGTTGGCCGAGCGCCGGGGGCTGGGGGAGGAAAATCACCGCCGGCGGCTGTGCGAGTGGCGCACCACGGATCACAAGCGGGACGGTGACGCTGTCCCCCTGGGTGACGATGATTTCCGCGCGAAGAGGGGCGGGCGCCGCCAAGCAGCACGCAACCAGAGCGGCTGTCATGAGTCGCGATGGCTTCGACAAGGTGCGCCTCCATCCGGTTCGGGGGCCGGCCCGACAGCGGGGCCGCGACACGTCCCGACGTGCCTCAACGCTTTGATTGTCTCACGTTTTTGAGACGGCTTCAATTCACTTCGACAGTCCGGTTCACGGCCCCGGGGGCTGCGGATCGGCGACATAGGCCAGAAACAAAATCGTCCGCAAATCCCCGAGCGGATGCAGCAACAGGTAGTAGGGCCGGTCGACGGTCATGACCGCGTTCCTCGAGGGAAAGCCGCGTCCGAGGGTCACGGCGGTGGCGGCGGCGGCCTCGGTGCCCTGTTCGTCGATGGTCAGTGACACCGCGTGCAGCAGGCGGTCGAGCAGCACCTTGCTGGTGGTCATCGCGGAAAAATCGGCGGCCTGGGTGAAGGCGATGCCGGCGCCCAGCGCGTCCATCGACTGATGGAGTTCGGCATTGAAGGTCAGCGACGCGCGCGGCAGGCTGAGCGTCACCGCCCGGTCGGGCTCGGCGCGGCTCGCCATCAGCGCTTTGACGGCGTTCTCCAGGAAGGCGGCCGGGGCTTCGCCCTCCCGGCTCGGCAGCAGCACGGTCAGGCCCAGGCGCTCGCCCTTGTAGGGCAGGGTCACCGCCTGGAACTCCGGGCTTTCCCGGTAGCTCAGAAGGGCGTCGGTGCGGATCATCAGCGGCACCATCCGCTTCTTGCCGTCGGGGAGGGTGAAGGGCTGGTCCCGGGTGTGGGCGGGGTTGAACGCGGTCTCCCAGGCGCCCTTGAAGTGTACGGCGGTCACCAGCACCAGGGGCGTGGTCGGCGGCAGCAGCGGCACGATCTGGCTGATCTTGCCCGAGGTCGCCGTGCTCACCCAGTCGTTGATGCGCTTGGTCGCGTCCGGACTGGCGAAATCCACGCTTTCCGCGACGGCGGCGAAGGCTTGCCGCTGCCGGGCCTGGAAGGGCTCGGCGAAGGTCACGCCCTTTCCGCCCCACAGGCTGTTGGCGATCACCGGCGCCGCCCCCGCGGCATCGGGCGCGGACAGGGTCGTGCGCAGCGCCTGATGACCGGTGGCGATGTCCTCGGACGACATGTCGCCGAGTCCGAGCAGTTGGGTCAGGGCGCTGCGGGTGGTCCCGGCCGCGCCCTCGGCGGTCATCGCCAGCGCCGTGGCCAAGCCATAGGGCGAGACCACCACCGACTGGCCGGGCTGGCGGCCGCTGAGGTCGGCCAGCAGCCGGATGCCGAATCCGGCCACGCCGTTGATGATGGTGTCCGCGAGGAGCGGGACGGGCGGGGCCTCGGCGGCGGCGGCCAAGCCCTGATCCGGCGCTCCGGCGGCGGCGCCCAGCAGAGCGGTCAGGGCGACCACCGGCTTCATCCATCGACTCGTCATGTCCCGGTTCCTTTCGCGCGGTGGCCGGTCGGAGACCGGCGGGAAGGTGGCGTGCCGGTCGGGACCGGCAGGGAGTGGGGTGCCGCTCACTTCGCTCCCGGCTTCGTGGTCAGCAGGGTGTAGGCCGCCGCCGCGGGGGTCGAGCGCAGCAGAGAGAAGTCGCGTGTGCCGTAGCCGAGCAGCGATCTGCGGAACAGCGACAGGAATTCGCGGTCGGAGGCGACCACCGGCAGATCGGCGTTGGTCAGCGGATAGGGCGAGGCGACGGCCAGAATCATCTCGTCGCCGAAGGGCGCGCCAATGGCCAGCGACGGGCTGCCGCCATTGCCGTCGCCCACCGTCACATGGCTGCGGGGCGGCCAGGGCCGGTTCTGGGCCATGGCCGGTGTATGCACGTACACCGCCTCGCCGCCGATCTGGAGGTAGACCACGTACAGGAAGCTGGGGAAGGACGGGGTGGTGATGTCGAGGATCAGCGGCGCCCCGTTGTTCAGCACCGCCTTTTCTCCATCGGCCGGCGTCCCCGTTCCCGATGGCGGGCGGACGCGGATGGACAGACCCTGCGCCCGCACCAGCGCCGGCTCGAAGGTCATCTTGACCTCGCACTGGGGCCAGGCCATCACCGCCACGTCGAGGTTCGGCGCCGCGGCGCCCGCCTGTTCGCGCAGCAGCGCCGCCACCTGATCGCGGTCGGACTGTCTGCCGACGACGCCATGGACCGTCATGGCGCCGCCCGCGCCGCGCTCGGCCCGCAGCATCGAGCACGGAATGTCGGACATCAGCTCGTTGAGCCGGGACTCGAGGGTTTGGGCGACCGGCGCGGGCGGAGGCGCCACCGGCTCGGGGGCCGGTTTGGGTGCGACCGGAATCGCCACTGGGGTCGGGCGCTGCACCGGGGCCGGGGGCGGCTTGGTGGGGGTGACCGAAACCGGCGCCGGCGCCGGGCGCGGCGTTGACGGCCGGGGCGAGGGGCTGTCCGCCTCGGGCGCCGCGCCCATCGGCACCTGGGCGACGAAGGCCGAGTGAACCCGGACCTGGAAGGAATCATAATCGACCCAGCCGAAGCCCTGGTCGCCCCAGCGCCGTCCCCAGGAGTTGAATATCTTGAAGGCGCCCCGCTGGTCGTCGTAGCCGACCACCAGCATGGCGTGGCCGCCACCGTCGCGATTCTGGTCATCGAAGACGGTGTCGCCCTGCAACTTGTAAAACGCCTTGTTGACGTACATCCCGATGATCACCGGGTTGCCGGCGAACAGCTGCCCCTTGACGTCGTCGAGACGCTTGGTGTCGACCCGCTTCCAGTCCCGGATCCGGAACGATTGTGCCTCGGAGGCGGTGCTGGAGTCGGGCAGGCGGGAGCAGGTCTTGGGATCGTAGGGAAACTCCGACATCGGCACCGTGCCGACTCGCTTGAGCAGATTGAGGGCGTCCGAGATCGAGGTGCCGACGTTGCAGGCGGCGTTGCGGTTCTTGATCTGGTTGTAAACGAAGGCCGGGCTGAACAGAGGCGCGGCCGAGGCGCCGCCCCGCCGCCGGTTCTCGTAATAGCCGCGCATGCCGTAGCTGGTCGCCCAGGCGACGCAGGAACTCTGCTGGCCCTGGGAGCCGACCGGCGGCAGAAAGCGCGAAAGATCGACCGAAGGCGGCAGGAACGCCCGGTAGGTGCCGGTGACCGGAAAGCTGCGGTACACCGCTTCGGGTTCGAATTCCAGCCCGGTGCCGAATTCCGCCTCGTCGTCCGGCGCGGTCTGCGCGAAGCCGGGTGTCGCGGCGAATGCCGCGGCCGTCAGCGCGAACACCGCCAGCGCGGTCTTGCTCAGCAGGGGGAAACGTCGCATCGAGCCGGGCCTCCTCTTCCTCGTCGTCTTTAGACAATGGCGCAGGATCGGCTCCAGGGCAACAACACCATGAGCGATAAAACAGGCATGTCGCCGGAAAAACCGGCGAAATCGCCCCTCGATGGGGGCAACAGCCGGTGTCCCCGCCTCACTTGCTCGCGAGATAGGTGTTGCCGCTTTTCTGGTCTGAAGAGAACTGGGAGATCTGGTCGGATGAGAAGTACTTGGCCTGGGAGTTTGTCAGCATCCCAAGGAAATCATGGCTAAGCACCGCCAGCTGCCCGCCGCTGAGCGCGCCCAGTTCGGTGTTCGTCAGCGCTTTCACCTGAAGTGTCGAGAGCGCGGACAGAACATCTCCGCCCACCCCGACGATCTGGGTCGCTGAGAACGAACTGATCTGCGAGGCCGAGAAGGCGCCGAACTGGGTCGACGAGAAGGTCGCCATGTCGTCGGCGCTGAGGGACTTGAGCAGCGACGACGTCAGCTGCCTGACCTGACTGGTGGTCAGGCCGCCGAGCTGAGTCGCGGTCATTCCGGAGAAGACGGCGGCGGTCAGGCCGTTCACCTGGGTCGCCGACAGAATGCCGATCTGATCGGCGCCGAGGCCGGTGACCTGGGCGGCAGTGAGCGATTGCAGTTGGGTCGCGGTCATCGAGCCCAACTGTCCGGAACTCAGCAAGCTGAGTTCACTGGAGTCCAGGGTCTGGACCGCGCCGATGGTCAGGGCCTTGATCTGGGTGGCGCTGAGCGCCGCCAGCTGCGCCGTGGTCAGCGCCGAGAACGCCTGGGTCGACACCAGCGCGATCTGGGTGGCGCTGAAGGCGACGACCTGATTGCTGCCCAGGGCGCCGAACTGATCGGCCGAGAGCAGCTTGACTTGGCTCGCTCCCAGCGCCGCCAGTTGCGCGGTGCTCAGCGCCTGAACCTGCCCGGTCGACAAGCTGGGGAAGAACGACGCGCTGACGGAGCTGATCTGAGTCGGTGTCAGGTAACCGAACTGGGTCGGACTCAGCGCCGTGACCTGGGCGCTGGAGAACGATTGGACCAGGCTGGCGCTGATCGCCTGTAACTGGTCGGCGCCCAGCACGGCAAAGTCGCCCGCGCTCAACGCCTTGATTTGCGACGCGCTAAAGCCCTTGACCCCGCTCGCCTGCAACGCCGCGATCTGAGTCGTGCCCAGAACGCTGATGTTCGCGGTGGTCAGGGCGCCGATCTGGGTCGCGAGCATCGAGGCGAAGACCGCGGGGCTGAGCGCCGCGACCTGGGCGGTGGTGAAGACCTGAAACTGGTTGGCGCTCATCGCCTGAATCTGGTCGGCGCCCAGGGAGGCGAGGTTGGTCGGGCCGAGCAACCTGATCTGAGTCGCGCTCAGCGCCTTGAAGTCGGCGGCCGGCAGCACCGAAACCTGGGTCGCCGCGAGGACGCTGATGTTCGCGGTGGTCAGGGCCGCGACCTGGGTCGCGAGCAGGGCGCTGAAGACATCCGGACTGAGCGCCGCGACCTGGGCGGTGGTGAAGGCCTGCACCTGATTCGCGCTCATCACCTGCATCTGCGCGGTGTTGAGGGCGCTGAGGTTGTCGGCGCCCAGCACTTTGACCTGGGTCGCGCTCAGCGCCTTGATATCGGCGATTTGCAGCGCCGAAACCTGGGTGGGGGTCAGGGTGCTCAGGGTCATGGTGGTCAGCGCGCTGACCTGGGTGGCCTGAAGGACGCTGAACTGGGCGCTGGTCAGGTTGCTGATCTGGTCGGTGGTGAGCGATTGGACCTGTGCGGCGGAAAAGGAGGTGACTTGCGCCGAGTTCAGCCCGGCGATCACGGTATCGTTGAGCAGCTTGACCTGGGGCGTGGATAGCGCCTGAATCTGGGTCGAGCGCAAGGCGCCGAACTGGTCGCCGCTCAAGGCGGCTACGGCGTCGCTGGACATGGCCTTGATCAGGGCGCCGCTCAGGACGCTCATCTGGCTGGTGGTCACGCCGGTGATCTGGGTGCCGGACAGGGTCGCGAACGAGGCCGCGGCCAGCCCGATGAACTGGGTCGGCGTCAGGATACCGAGCTGGGTCGCGCTGAATCCGGCCATCTGCGAGGTTTTCAGCGAGCCGATCTGAGAGGCGGCCATGGCGCCAAGGAAGCTGCCGGTGAGGCCGGAAATCGAGCTGGTGGTCAGCGCCTTGACCATGTTGCCGGTCAGCGCCCGCACCTGCGCCGTTTCCATGAGGCTCTGACGGCGTTGGTTGTTGACGGTCAGGCCAGCGCTGCGGCCATGACCTGAAACGGAGACACCTCGTCGCCCTGCCGCTCGACCATCCGGCGCCAGCCGAGATAATTGGACAGGTACTTGGTGGCGATCCCGCGA
>CAIOBP010000225.1 GCA_903856295.1 uncultured Rhodospirillales bacterium
AGGGCATCAACAGCTTGGTCCAGGCAGCCAAGGCCAAGGCACGGGGATACCGCTCTACCCGCAACCTGGCCGCGATAATCTACCTCGTCGCCGGAAAGCTAGAACTCAAGCTACCCACGTGAAACAGCGAAGAGCCAGAAATATCTAAATTAAAGCATGAATTATCAAAAATGTCAAAACAGTTGCCAAATATTTCTCTAAAAATATTTAGTGAAAACATTAACGATGAAATCAATGTGGCTTCTATTGATTGCGTCGCCGTTCAGAGATTCGCGACACATGACATCGATAAACTTTTGTCATTTGTTATTTCAAAGCATCCTATGGCTAAATTTCCGCGTGAGCAGACACCGCAGAAAATTCCAGCTTCCTTCTCTTTCTCTGAAATAACCGCGATGGGAGGATTCATGGATCATGCGTTCAATCAGCGGCCATCTGATACCGAGATTTTAGAGTATGAACGGGCTTATTCAAAATTCTCTGATAAAGTGAAGAAATATTTTGATCACTTGCCAGCCATCTTAGAGTTACCTTATAGACAAATATTGATTAACATTCATATAAAAAATACTGGCTCGGTTCCAGCAGAAGATGTACTCATCGAAATCGAAGCGGTTGGAGGTATCAGGGTCCACAGCCAAGCATTAAAGGTGGATTATGATTTTCCAAAGGCGCCCGCCCCGCCGATGCCGAGAGCAATGGCGCTTGCTGCGCAAAATGGTATGGGGATGCCTATCCCTGAATTCCGGCCACCCTACATGCCAAACGTTTCCCTTCCTGACCCAGAAGATTTTCATTGGAGAGAAAAACTGAAAGAAACCCAGTGGCGCTTTGGGTCGCTTAAATGCGCTCGCTTTCGACACGAAAAATCATGGAATTTAAAGCTTTGGGTAATAATTCCTTCATCCAACGATGGCGGAACTGGAGCATTAAAAATTACAGCCCGGGCTGGAAATCTGCCAACATCTGTTACGGCAGTATTGCCTGTGAAAGCCAGCTCCCGAGATGTTGGCCTGTGGGAGATTGCACAAGCCTCTAATCTACCAGAGCGTGTTATGAAGACACTGGAGATACTTCAAGAGACTTAATTTCTCGCAGGATGGAACGCATCGTGCTCACCGTCCCATTCACGTGTCGCACCCGTGTTGCACGGAACTGTCGGCAACACGTGGGAAATGGCGGAAATCCGCGCTTTTCCGTGGAACGCCCTTGCAACACAGAGGGAGAGCAAAATGGGCGCCAATCGGCGCCCAAGTCTTTGATATTTCGAGGGTCGTTCCCGCTGGTTCGCGATTGTTCCACTCGACTCCTGTCACTTCCAGACCCTGACCGCCCGCTTCGACAACCCCTATAATGGTCAAGTCCAGGTGCTGGAGCGCGATGGCGCCCGCTGGGTCACCAGCCTCAGTCTTCACCTTTATAGTGCCAATGCCCGCGCCTTCGAGGCGTTCCTGGCCTCGCTTCGGGGACCGTCGGGCGAAGTGCTGGTGCCTGACTTCCGCCGCCTCGCGGCGCTGGGCTCGCTCGCCGGTTCTCCCCAACTGGTCTCGGGCACCGGTCGCACCCTGGTGTTGTCGGGTTTCACCCACGGTGCCCAGAAGGTGCTGGCGGCCGGCGACCTGATCCAGGCCAGCCCCGGCCGGGTCCACATGGTGGTCGACGATGTCGCCGCCGACGCCTCAGGCAATGCCAGCATTCGGGTCGAGCCGCGTCTGCGCGAGCCGGTGGTGGCCGGGCCGCTGGTCACCAACACCTGCCGGGTGCGCATGCGTCTGATCTCCGACGACGCCGGCAAAAATCCGACCACGCCACCGATGAAATCGGCCTATCAGGTCGATCTGGTCGAGGTTCTGACGCCATGACCATCGAATGGCCGCTCGACCTGCACCCGGTCGAACAGTCGTTCTATCTGCACACCCTGACCGCGTCTCCTGCCTCGGCGCTGACCGGGGCCGGACCGGTGCTGGGGCGGGCCGGGGCGCGCTGGGTTGCTGAGTTGACCATCGAGCCGACCATGGGCCGGCTGCCCTGGCTCGAAGCGCTGCTGACCCGCCAGCGCGCCGGGGTAGTCGAACTGCTGCTGCCGGATTTCACCCGGCTGGCCGGTGTGCCGACCCCGGAAACCTTCGCCGCCTATGCCGCCGAAATCGGCGAGACCCGCTTCGATGACGACACCGGCTTCGACGACGGCACTTCGTTCTTCGCGGGCGACGCTGGCCCACCAACCCTGGCCGGCGGCTGCCGCGGCTATCTGGTGCTGACCGGTTGCCGGCCGGGCGGGGTCGATGTCCTGGCCGGCGCTTTCCTCCAGGCCAGTCCCGGCCGGGCCCATCTGGCGGTCGGCGGTGGCGGTGTGAATCAGGACAGCATTGCCCTGGTCACTCTGGCGCCGCCGCTCCGTGAACCGCCGGTAGCAGGTCTGGCCCAGACCGCCACCAGCCGGGTGCGGATGCGTCTGACCGGCGGCACCGCGCTGGCCAGCCCGACCACGCCGCCCCAGCGCGCCCGCTATCGCCTGTCCTTTATCGAGGTATCGCCATGACCGGACGCCTGTCGGGAGCCGCCGAGGCCGAGAGCTACAAGATCGTCGCCCGGCCGGTGCTGCTGGTCGAGTTCGGCTTCACGTCGGGCATCTCGCGCCTGTGGTCGGGGCTGGGCACGCTCAGTTGGAACGGCCTGGACTGGCTCGGCGTCGGCACCCTGGGGCAGGTCTCCAGTGTCGAGGAGACTCTGGAAGTCCGCGCCGCCGGGGCCAGTTTCGAGCTTTCGGGGGTGCCCGCCGATCTGCTGATCCACGTCATGACCGAACCTTTGCAGTCCCGGCCGGTCAAGCTCTGGCTGGGGTTCATGGATGAGGATTGGGCGGTGGTCCCGGACCCGGTGCTGATCTTCCGTGGTTTGATGGACACCGTCGACATCCGGGACGGCGGCCCCACCGCCACCATCACCCTGTTGGCCGAGAACCGGCTCCGCGACCTGGAGCGCCTGCGGGTGCGCAACTACACCGACGCCGACCAGCAGGCCGAATATCCCGGTGATCGCGGCCTGGAGTTCGTGCCGGCGCTCCAGACCATGACCATCCCCTGGGGCGGCAGCGCGTGAACGCCGTTCTGCTCGATCGCTATCTGCGGTCCTGGCGTCATCGGCCGTTCGCCTGGGGCGAGGCCGACTGCGTGCGCTTCGCCGCCGGCTGGGTGGCCCTGGTCACCGGGCGCGATCCCGTGGCCGCGACCGTCGGCCGCTATGCCGGCTGCCGTGAGGCGCTGCGGCTGATGGTGACCACCACCGGCAGCGCTGATCTGGTGACCGCCACCAGCGTCATTCTTGGGCCGCCGCTCGATCAGCCGCTGATGGCCCGCCTCAGCGACGTGGTGGCAATCAGCACTTCGGCCGGGCCGGCGCTGGGCCTGTGCGCCGGGGCCGAGGTCGCCGCTCCCGGTTCCGCCGGGCTGGTCCGCCGGCCGCTCACCACCGTCCTTGCCGCCTGGAGGATTTGCTGATGCCCCCTGTGCTTGCCCTGGTCGCTGGGGCCGCCGTTGCCGAACTGGTCGGCGGTGGCATCCTCGGTGCCGTGCTCGGCGGCGCCGTCACCATCGGCGTGTCGACTCTGGTCACGCCCAGTAAGCCCTCGCCCGCACCGACACCGGCCCCAATCGCGCCACCGCCCGCGCCGGTCGTGCCCCCACCGGTACCGGTCGTCACCACTACGGTGACGCCGCCGGCACGGATGGTCCGGCAGCCGATCACTTCCCACCGCATCCTCTATGGCGAGGTTCGCACCGGCGGGCCGCTGGTCTATACCCACCTGCGGGCACCCTCGGGGTCTTCGAAGCTCGACCTCCTGCATCTGGTCGTGGTCCTGGCCGCCCATGAGGTTGATGCCATCGGCGACGTTTATTTTGACAACACGCTGGTGTCGTTGGACGGCAATGGCGGGGCCACTTCGGCGCCCTATGCCCGCAGCGGCACGGTCTACGCCAATGTCTGGAAGCATCTCGGCAGTCCCGACCAGAACGCCGATTCCGTGCTGGTCGCCAACACCAACAACGAATGGACCAACGCCCATCGCCTGCGCGGCCGGGCCTATCTCCATCTTCAGCTTCGCCGCGACGACACCGCCTTTCCGGGAGGCCTGCCCAATGTCTCGGCCAAGGTCAGGGGACGGAAAATTTACGATCCTCGCACCGATACCACCGCGTGGTCGGATAACGCGGCGCTGGCCATCCTTGATTACCTGCGGGCACCCTTCGGGCTCAACTGCTCGCTCGACGAGATCGACATCTCGTCGTTCATCGCCGCCGCCAACATCTGCGATGAGACCGTCCTGCGGCCCGGTGGCAACGAGAAGCGCTACACCGTCAACGGCGTCATCGACCTCAATCAGGCCCCGGTCGACACGGTCCCGAAGCTGCTCTCGGCTTGCGCCGGCCGGCTGACCTACACCGCCGGCACCTGGCGCCTCTATGCCGGTGCCTGGCTGCCGCCGCTGGTCGAACTCGGCGAGGCCGATCTGCGCGATCCGGTGACGGTGCGACCTCGGCGCTCGCGGCGCGAACTGATCAACACCGTGCGCGGCTCGTTTCTGTCAGCGGCGTCGGACGGTCAGCCCACCGACTACCCTCCCGTCACCGTCGACGGCTACCGCACCGAAGATGGCGACCTTGAGGTGGCGCGCAGCCTCGATCTCCCCTTCACCAACTCCCCCTACATGGCCCAGCGCATCGCCCGCATCATTCTCGAGGCCAACCGCCGCCAGATCACGGTCGAGTTCCCCGCCAACCTCGCCGGACTGAGGCTGGCCGCCGGCCAGACCGTGGCGCTGTCGCTGCCGCGCTTTGGCCTCGTCGACCAGCCGATGGTGGTCAGCTCGTGGAAAATGGCCGAGACCATGGGCGTTGACATCACTCTGACCGAGGAGGACCCGGCGGTTTACGAGTTCGCGGTCGGCGACCTCACGGTGATGGACGCGGCTCCGGCGCTGTCGCTGCCGGCCAACGCCGATCTGCCGCCGGCAACGCCGACCGGCCTCACCGCCACCGTCTCGGGCTCCGGCGTGCTGCTGACTTGGAGCCAGCAGGCGGAAAGCGATTTTGATCATTTTGAGGTCTGGGAGGCGCTGTCCGGGGTCAGCGATCCCGCCAGTGGCTCCTGCCTCGCCGAGACTTGGCGGGCCGACTGGCTGCATACCGGGCTTGCCGCCGGAGCCGCTCGCGTCTGGTGGGTGCGGGCGGTTGATCACCACGGCAACCGCAGCCCGTTCTCGGCTCCGGTCAGCGCGACCATTCCCGGCACGCCGTCCTTCGCCCTGATCCTGGAGTAGCCCCATGACGGATGCTGTGAGGCTGTCAGATCTGCCGTTGGCCAGCACGCTGGCGGATGGCGATCTCTTGCCGCTGGTCCAGGCCGGCAACGGCGCTCGCCTGACCATCGGTCAGTTGAAGGCGTTGATCGGAGCCGGGGTCTCCGGCTTCCCCTGGTCGAGCATTCCCGCCGGCACCAGTGTCAGCGTCGATGCCGGCCGGCAGATGATGGTGTTCAACAGCCTAACCCTCGACGGCTCGCTGGTCGTCGACGGCTCCGTTGGAGTGTGGAACTGATGGCCGATCTCACCCTGAAAGCCGGCACCCCCACCGGCAATCCGCCCAGCGGCTATATCAAGCTGTTCATCGGCGACGACGGCAAACTGACCGGCCGCGATTCCACCGGCGCCAGTGTGCTGGTGCTGGGCGGCGGCAACACCGGCGACCAGACCATCACCCTCACCGGCGATGTCACCGGCTCGGGCAGCGGCTCGTTCGCGGCCACCATCGCGGCCGGCGCCGTGACCAACGCCAAGCAGGCGCAGATGCCGGCCCTGACCCTCAAGGGCAATGCCGGCGGCAGCGCGGCCACGCCTTCCGACCTCACGGTCGCCCAGGCGCGGACCCTGCTCGGCGCTGGATCGGGCAACGGCTTCGATGCCGATACCGTCGATGGTCAGCATGCCGCTGCTTTCGCCACGGCAACCCATAGCCATGTTCCCGGCGATGTCGCGTCGATTGCCAGCGGCACCATGCTCGGCCGAACCACCGCCGGTACCGGGCCGGCAGCAGCCCTGTCGGCTCCGATGCTCGGGCTGATCACCGCCGCCGACGCGCCAACCGCCCGCACCACCCTTGGCCTCGGAACGGCGGCCACCGCCAATACCGGCACCGGCAACAATCTCGATGCCGACAGCGTCGACGGCGTTCACGCCGCCACCCTCCAGGCCGGCAATTTTCGCAGTCTGGTCACCAACGGTTGCTGCCGGGTTTCGCACCGGGCCTCCAAGGCGCTGTCCACCTCCTGGCAGACCGGGCCGGTCGACCTGATCGCGGTCGCGGCCGGTGGGACAGTGTCGGCCGGCACCATCGTTCAGGCCAGCGGCGTAACCCAGCTTTCCAAGTCCGGCTATGCCTGTCAGGTTCAGTCTGCCACCCTGACCGGGGCCGGAACCATCTCCTGGCGCCACCGGATCGAGGCCCGCAATGCCATTGCGCTTGCCAATGGTGCAGCCATGGTCACCGCCCGCACCTATCATGATGTCGGCGTTTCGGTGACCTACACGCTCACCGTCAACAAGCCGACCGCCGCCGACAATTTCACCTCGGTGACCCAGATCGTCACCGGCACGGTCTCGGTCGCCAATGCCACCAACGCCGACCTGTCGCTGGCGGTCGGCGCCATGGGCGACTGTTCCAACGGCATCGAGATCATCATCTCCGCCGCCTGCGGCGCGATCACCACGAAAAACCTCTATCTCGGCGATCTGCAACTGGTCGCGGGCGCCCTGGCGCTGCCGATGATGCTCCGGCCGGTCGCCGTCGAACTGGCCCTGGTCGCGCGCACTCTGCGGCCCTGCGTCGGGCTGTTCGGCAAGGCCAACAGCACCACCAACATTCAAGCCGTGGTCGCGCATCCCGATATGCGGGCGACACCGGCCTACGAGGCAACGGCCGCCCTCGCTTGCTCAGACGGCGTCAGCACGGATTTCACCCAATCCCAGGCCAGCGTCGCCACCGTGGATGCCAATGCCAACAATGGCCGGGTCAATCTGGGGTATTTCACCGGCCTGACCTCGGGCACCGTCATGCTGCAAAAGGGCAGCGGCGGGACCATCCTCGCATCGGCGGAACTGTAGGGCATCCCGCTGGCGGCGGCGAGCGTGGCTCGAAGCCAGCTGCCAGCGGGTTCCCGTTTTCTCGTGGCGGGAGCGGCTGCGCGCGCCACGCGGGCGGACCTATGACGTCAGCCCTGGCAGGCTCCGGCAATCGCCATCCCTGCCACCGAACTTGATCCGCCCCCCACGACGGCTTCTCCTCGGTCCCGGCGCTTATACGGGTCCCGGTCCCCGCTTGGGCGCGACTCAAGCCGTCTTCACCCTCGAAACCGCCCTTATAGCAGAACTGGTGCGGCAATTGGCTTCCGAAAACGGCAGGATTCTGCCGGGAGCAACCACGAAAACCGGCAGAGTTTTGCAAAAATCTGAAGGAGGCTGGCAGCATGGCCCTCATCGACAACATCCTGGCGGCCGGCGCCGCCGTCTCCAAGCTTGACCTTCGCCGCTATCTTGCCTCGCGCGAGGTCGCGACTCCGGTGGATTTTGGTGCCATCGAGGGCGGGGTGGTCGACTGCGCCCCGGCCTTCGCCGCCGCCTTCGCCGAGAACGACGCCGTGTTCGTGCCGCCCGGCGTCTGGCGGATCGCTAGCCCGATCGTCATGGGTTACGGCCAGAGCCTGTTCGGCGTTGGTGATGCCTCGGTGATCCAGGCCCGTGAAGACCCGTGGGACGTCAATGCTCTGCCGGCCTATCCCAGCACCTTCGACGCCATCGAACTTCAGGACGGCTATTGTCAGGTGCGCGACCTCAAAATCGTTGGCGG
>CAIOBP010000226.1 GCA_903856295.1 uncultured Rhodospirillales bacterium
GGGGCGCAGCAGGCGCGCGCATCCCTATGGACTACCTGGACAACCGGCCTACCATTGCAACTGCTGGTAGGAAGCAAGTGGCCTACTTTTGGACGCCGATGGCGGCCTGATATTCGACGCCGCTTGACACCGGATGGGCAAGAACTGAATTGGGAGCTTCGCTCCCAAACCCTGACCAGGGCTTTGCCCAGGACCCACCAAAGGCCGGTGGCCTTTGGAAACCAATACCTGTACCCTCAACAAAGGGAAGAACTTGCGAAAACGACACTTTGAGGGCTTGCCTTCTGAAGGCCCATTACGGAAGGATTCTCAACGTCTACACCTAAGTTGGCGCCTATGCTCGCTTAGTGCCGCGTCGGCACCGCCACCGGCCACGCCGCGGCCGGGGCGCGCTCGGGGGCTTCGGCCAGTCCGAGATGGCGACAGTGCTCGCCGTGACGGACGGCGCTCAGCAAAACCCGGTATTCCCGCAGGGTCTGGCCGATATCCTGGCCGAGATGACCGAAATCGTCGGTAACGATCACCGGCTTGGGGGCGTTCTTCTCGACGAAACGCATCAGGGCGATCAGCGATTTGAGCGCGCCCTCGGTGATGGCGTCGTCGTCGAACTCCAGGGCGATTTCGGTGCTGCACGCCCAGACATTGACCGTGACCCGCGCCCAGCCGAGCGCATGCTTGGCATATTCCACGAACTGCCAGCCCGGATTCATGCCGTCGTCGCGATCGGGCTCCGAGCCGCACCGGTCGCGCATCCAGCCCCAGGCCTCGGGGGAGACCGCCCGGCCGCAGACGGCCTTATGCAACTCTTGAAACGTTCCGCCATGGCTCTGGTTGAGAACGTGGACGCCGCCCCCGGCGTCGATCCAGACGCGATCCTCTCCAGCGAGCGTGATCGCCGCGAAGCTCTGGGACATGACACTGACCCCCCAACCAATTTCCGTCGAATTTTAGATAGTTTTTTGCATTTCTTGATAATTTCGACGGAACCACTCATCTTCACGACTATAGCCAAGAACAATGAATGTTGCAATGCGACAAACCGCCCCACGCGGCCGCCATTCATAAAGTCTTTACTTACTATTGCCTGTTTTCCGGGCAGGGCGACCGACGTCGCCCCAGAGGCGCGGTCAGGCCAGGGCCAGCAGATCGTCGAGCAGGGCGCTGGCGCCGATCCGGACGGTCGAGGGCGAAACCCATTTCGGCCCCATGATGGCGTCGGCGAGGGCGAGGTAGCGGGCGGCGGCGGCGGCCTCGCGGATCCCGCCCGAAACCTTGATGCCGGTGCGGCCGCCGGTATCGTGAATCACCCCCAGCAGCAACGCCGTCGCGGTGAGGGTGGCACCCTTCGACGTGCGGCCGGTCGAGGTTTTCAGAAAATCCGCGCCGGCATCGATCACCGCGCGGGCGGCGGCGCTCAACTGGCTCGCGGCGGTGAAACTGCCGGTCTCGAGGATCACCTTGAGCGTGGCGTCGGGGCCGCACATCGCCCGGCAGGCGATCACCATGGCCAGCGCCTCCTCCTCCTCTCCGGCGAGGTAGCGGCGGTAGGGGAAGACCAGATCGATCTCCTCGGCACCATCGGCGATCGCGCGGGCGGCCTGCTCTCCGGCGCGGGCGATGTTGTCGTCGCCATCGGGAAAATTGACGACGCTGACCACGCGGATGGAACTGCCGGCGCGGTCGAGGGTGGCGCGGGCGAAACCGGCGAAACGCGGCAGCACGCAAACTCCCGCCACCGGTCCCAGGGGAGTCTGGCCGCGCAGGCACAACTCGGCGATGGTGGCTTCGCTGGCGCTTTCCTCAAGACAGGTCAGGTCCAGGAGTTCCACCGCCCGCCGCGCCAGGGCCGGACCGGTCACCGGGCCGCTCTTCTCGACGCGTTCGGCCATGGCGGCGAGGTTGGCGCCCAACTCGATCATCGTCCCGCACTCTCTCTCACATCGGACCGGCGGATGCCGGCAGTCTGACCGCTGGCCTTAGGCGATTCCGGGCAATTCCGCAAGCTTTACGGCAATTTTTTGGCAGCCTTTCGCATCTGTCCTGGCTGTCCGCCGGGAACGGAGGATACCGCCGGGCGCGCCGGCTTCGAAAGACCGCCCGGCCGATGGCCGGCGATGGCGCGGCGGCGGGGTTTCTGCTTAACTTCAGAACGTTCCCCTTCGGAAGTCCGGCCATGTCGCGTTCGCTGCCTCAGATGTTTTCCGCCGCTCTCGAGCATCATCAGGCCGGACGGCTGGAGCGGGCCGAGACGTTTTACCGCCGGGTGCTGGCGGCGGCGCCCGGGCATCCCGACAGCCTGCATCTGCTGGGGGTGCTCGCGCATCAGCGCGGCCGGAGCGGACAGGCGCTGGAGTTGATCGGCAAGGCGATCGCGGCCAAGGGCGACAACGCGGTCTTCCATCACAATCTCGGCGAGGTGCTGCGGGACGGCGGCCGGCTCGATGACGCGGCCGTCAGTTACCGGCGCGCGGTGGCGCTGACGCCGGACTGGGCCGAGGCGCACAATCATCTCGGGGTCGCGCTCCAGCAAAGCGGTCAATACGAGGAGGCGGTGGCGTGCTACCGACGGGCATTGGCCCTCGATCCCAACGACCCCAGCGCCCACAACAATCTCGGGGTCGCGCTGCAGGATCTGGGAGACCTGGCCGGGGCCCAGGAGAGCTATCGGCGGGCGCTGGCCCTCGATCCCGATTACACCGAGGCCGCCAACAATCTCGGCAACGCCCTCAAGGAAGACGGCCGGGTCGGCGAGGCGGTGGTGGTCTACCGGAAGATTCTCGCCAGTCATCCCGAAGCGGTGATGGTGCGCTCGAACCTGCTGTTCAGCAGCCTGTGCCTGCCCGAAGTCTCGCTGGCGGAGCACGCGGCCGAAGCGCGGCGCTGGGACGAGGTTCACGCCGCGCCGCTGCGCTCCCGCTGGCCCCGGCATGTCGCGCGCCCGGGGGACCGCGACCGCCCGCTCCGGCTCGGATTCATCTCGGGGGATTTCCGGCGCCATGCCGCCGGTTTCATGGCCATCCCCACCATCGAGGGACTGGCGGCGGCCGGATATTCGGTCACCTGCTACAGCAACACCCTGACCGAAGACGCCCTGACCGAGCGCTTCAAGGCGGCGTCGTCGCGCTGGCGGCCGGTGGTTGGGTTGTCCGATCAGGCGGTGGCCGCGCAGATTCGCGCCGACGGCATCGACATCCTGGTCGATATCTCGGGTCACACCGCGCAGAACCGGTTGCTGACCCTGGCGCTCAAACCGGCGCCGCTTCAAGTGACCTGGGTCGGCTACGGCGTCACCACCGGCCTTGCGGCAATGGATTACTGGCTGGCCGATCGCCATCAGGTGCCGGACAGCGCCGAGCCCTGGTATCAGGAAAAGATCATCCGCATGCCCGACAGCTACATTTGCTTCGAGCCGCCGGACGAGGCGCCGCCGGTGCCGCCGCTGCCGACGCTGGAGCGCGGCCACATCACCTTCGGCTCGTTCAATTTTCTCAGCAAGATCACCGAGGAAGCGGTGGCGCTCTGGAGCCGGATTCTCCACCGGGTGCCGACCTCGCGTCTGCTGCTCAAGGCGGTCGGCTTTAACGGCGCGGCAACTCAGAACATTCTGATCCAGCGTTTCGCTAGACATGGCATTTGTGCTGAACGGCTTGAGTTTCTTGGTGGCAGTTCGCGAGAACGGCATCTCGCCGCTATCGCCTCGGTGGATATCGCCCTTGACAGCTTTCCCTACAGCGGCGGCCTCACCACCCTTGAGACCCTGTGGATGGGCGTGACGGCGGTGGTTTGGCCGCGCGAAACCCTGTGCAGCCGCCATTCCTACGGCTACCTCGCGACACTGGGCCTGACCGATACCGTGGCCGCCGATGGCGATCAGTATGTGGAACGGGCGGTGGCGTGGGCCGGCGATCCCGGCCGACTCGCCGCGCTGCGCGCCGGTTTGCGCGCGCGCATGCTGGCCTCGCCGCTGTGCGACCGCGCCGGCTTCGTCGCGGCGCTGGAACAGGCGTTTCACCTGATCTGGGAGCGCCATTGCGCGGGCGAGGCGCCGCGCTCGATCACGGTTGAGGCGCGGGCTCCGCGCGCAACGGCGTCAGCGACCTGAGATAGGTGACGATCGCCCGCCGGTCGGCCAGGGTCAGGCGCGAGGTGCTGTTGCGCACGATTTCGGCCATGGCGCCGCCGACCACATCGCCATCGGGCCGCAATCCCAGTTCCAGCAGCAGCAGCAGATCGGCCTCCGACCAGCGGCCGAGCCCGGTCTCGGCATCCGGCGTGATGTTGGGCGCGTGCTCGCCGTTGAGGCCCTGGGGGTTGCCCGAGAACAGCCGGCTCTCGTCGAGGGCGCCGCTCCAGGTGCGCGGCGAATGGCATTCGGCGCAATGCCCGAGCGCCCGCACCAGATATTGGCCCCGGTTCCACTGGGCCGACCGCAAGGGATTGGTGTCGAGCGGACCGACCGTCAGCGACAGCTGCCGCCAGACCGGCATCATCAGCCGGAAGGCCAGCGGTTCCTGAAGATCGTGCGGCCGCGACTGCCGCGCCACCGGCTTCTGGGTGCGCAGATAGGCCCGGAGGTCGAGCAGGTCCTGATTATCCATCAGGGTATAGGCGGTGAAGGGGAACACCGGCAGCAACTGGGTACCGTCGGGGCTGACGCCGTGACGCAACGCCCGGATAAAGGCGGTGTCGGACCAGCCGCCGATGCCATAAATCGGATCCGGCGAGATGTTGGGCGTGTAGAAGGTGCCGTACACACTGGTGATCGCCCGGCCGCCGCCCAACCGCTGACCGCCGTGGGCATCGTCGGTGTGGCAGCCCTGGCAGCCGGCGGCCTCGAAAATGTACTGGCCGCGCGCCACCCGCTCGGCCAGCGGATCGGGGCGCCCGCCGGCGGCGGCGACGCCGGAGACCGCCAGCAGCAGCAACGCCGAAGCCAGCACCGTTGCTGGGAATCGCTCTGTCGTGCGCCGGGTCATGGCTGCTTCCGCCGAAACAGTTCGTGGCAGGCGCCGCACGCGTGACCGACCGCCTGGATCGGCTCGCGCACGGCTTCGGCATTGCCGGTGGCGGCGGCGGCGATCAGCCGGGACGACGCGGCTTCGAGCGACCGCGCGCGCTCCCGGAAGATATCCCACTCCTGCCAGATTTCCGGGCGGGCGGCGCTGCGCCCAACCCCGATGGCGGTGCCCTCGGGAAAGAGATCGCGGTTCAGTCCGGAGGCGACGGCGCGGATCACCTCGGCGCTGGCCCCGACATCGGCGACATTGGCGCCCTCGCTCTTGAGAAAGCGGCCGATCACCCGCATCGCCGCGCCGAGCCGGCGCAGTTCGGTCTGACGGTGGCTGACCGCCCGGACCATCTCCGGACTGGCCGCTTGAGACGCCTCGCCAGCCTGGAGCGGCCGGGGCGCCAGAGACACCGGCAGCGCCAGCCCGGCAAGCGCGGCCAGCGTCACCAGGACACGGGCGCGGCCGGGAGGGCTGTCTGTGCGGCGCGGCATGCCGGCCATGATCCTCGTTTCCTTTCCTCGTCCCCGGGGAAGGCTCCGGCCGGGCTTGTGATTTTTCCGTCCGTGGTGTAAGCGGCCCTGGTAGAGGCGGCGAAAGCGGCAGCCCGAACCGGCGAGCGCTCCGGCTTTTGTCCACCGATCGCGCCCGGTGACCGATTGTACAGGATTGTCAATGGTATCCCCAAGCTCCGTTTGTGTTTACTGCGGCTCGTCGGCGCGCGTCAACGACGTCTACAAGGAAGCCGCGCAAAGGCTCGGCGCCGCGCTGGCGCGGGCGGGCATCGAGGTGGTCTATGGCGGCGGCCGGGTCGGGCTGATGGGCCTGCTCGCCGACGCGGCGCTGGCGGCCGGTGGCCGGGTGGTCGGAATCATTCCCGGTCATCTCCAGGCCCTCGAGGTTGACCATGCCGGCCTGACCGAGCTGGTGGTGGTCGAAAGCATGCACGAGCGCAAGCGCATGATGGTCGAGCGCTCCGACGCCTTCGTGATCCTGCCCGGCGGGCTCGGCACCCTCGACGAGGCGTTCGAGGTCGTGACCTGGAAGCAGTTGCGCCTGCACGACAAGCCGGTGGTGATCGCCGACATCGCCGGTTACTGGGCGCCGCTGATCACCCTGCTGGATCATATCGATACCGAACGCTTCGTCAGCGGCGGCTACCGGCGGCTGCTGACCGTGGCCGGCGATATCGATCAGGTGCTCGAAATCCTGGCGGCATAAGGCGCGGTTCTTTCTGAGCGGCGCCTAAGCACGACTCACCCCCGCACCCGCGCCACGGCGGCGGCCCAGCCTGCGGAGAGTGCTTCCCGGCGCGCCGGCTTCATATCGGGCTCGAAACGTTTCTGGCACTGCCATCCGGCGGCCAGAGCGGCCATCGAGGGCCAGACTCCGGCGCCAAGGCCGGCAAGACAGGCGGCGCCGAACGCCGTGGTCTCGGTCACCGCCGGCCGTTCCACCGGCAGGTCGAGGATGTCGGCGAGGAACTGCATCAACCAGTCATTGTTGGCCATGCCGCCATCGACCCGCAGCGCCGCCGGCATCCGCCCGGCGTCGCCGGCCATTGCCGCCATCAGGTCGCGGGTCTGGTAGCACACCGCCTCCAGCCCGGCGCGCACGATGTGGCTGGCGCCGGTATCGCGGGTCAGGCCGAGGATGGCGCCGCGCGCCTCCGGATCCCAGTAGGGCGCGCCCAGGCCGGTGAAGGCCGGCACCAGATAGACGCCGCCGGTATCCTCGAGCCGCCGTGCGTGATCCTCCGACGCGGCGCTGTCGGCGATCAACCCCAAACCATCGCGCAGCCACTGCACCGTCGCGCCGGCATTGAAGATCGAACCCTCGAGGGCGAAAACCGGCTTGCCGCCGAGCCGCCACGCCACCGTGGTCAGCAGACGATGCTGCGAAAGACGCGGGGTTTCGCCAATCGTCATTAAGGCGAAACAACCGGTGCCGTAGGTGCTCTTGATCATACCGGGATCGAAACAAGCTTGTCCGAACGCCGCGGCCTGCTGATCCCCCGCCATGCCGGTGATCGGGATCGACGCGCCGAACAGCGCGGGATCGGTGACGCCGAACAGGCCGACAGTGTCGAGAACCCTGGGTAGTAACGGAGCCGGAATGTTGAACAGCCGCAGCAGTTCCGGGTCCCAGTCCTGGGTCTCGAGGTTGAAGAGCTGGGTGCGGGAGGCGTTGCTGGCGTCGGTGGCATGAACCCGGCCGGCGGTCAGCCGGAACAGCAGATAGCTGTCGATGGTGCCGAAACACAGCTCGCCGCGTTCGGCGCGGGCGCGGGCATCGGGCAGATGGTCGAGCAGCCAGGCGAGCTTGGTCGCGGAAAAATAGGGGTCGGGCAGCAGGCCGGTGCGCGCCCGCACCTCGGCTTCGGCCCCGGCGGCGACCAGGGCGCGACAGGCCTCGGCGGTGCGCCGGTCCTGCCAGACGATCGCCCTGGCCAGCGGCCGTCCGCTCGCGCGCTCCCACAGCACCGTGGTCTCGCGCTGGTTGGTGATGCCGATGGCCGCGAGGTGGCGGGCGGTCAGGCCGGCGGCGGCGATGGCCTCCCGGCACACCGCCAGGGTGTCGGCCCAGATCTGACCGGCGTCGTGCTCGACCCAGCCGTCGGCTGGATAATACTGGGTCAACTCGCGCCGCGCGGTGGCCACCGGCTGGCCGGACGGGTCGAAAACCATCGCCCGGCTGCTGGTGGTCCCCTGATCGATGGCGAGGATAAAGCTCATGGCGCGGCGCTCCGGACGGGCTGAACAGGACTGGCCGATAATACCACACGGCCGTGCTTTCGCCATTCCCGGACGGGGCGGATTGAGTTAGGCTATCTCACTCGTATCAGAGGAGATTTGTTCACCATGTTCAAGCTGCTTGCCTCCACCATGCTGCTGGCGACCTCGCTGGCTTCACCGGCGCTAGCCGCTGACCCACTGAGCAACCTGCTCGGCACCACCGTACAGGACGTGGCGACCCAGGCCGCGACCAATGCCTTGACCAAGAACGCGCCCGGAGCCGCGAACGACGTCATGACCAAGGCCGCGACAGAGGCCCTGACCAAGGGTGCGGCCGGCACCGCGAACGACGCCCTGACCAAGGCCGCGACCGAGGTTCTGACCAAAGCCGCCACCGATGCCCTGGCCAAAGGCGCGGCCGGCGTCGCGGGCGATGCCCTGACCAAGGCCGCCACCGATGTTTTGACCAAGGCCGCGACCGACGCTCTGACCAAGGGCGGAACCGGCGCCGCCACCGACGCCCTGACCAAGGCCGCCACCGAGGCCGCGACCACTGCCTTGACCAAAGCCGCCACCGATGCTCTGACCAAGGGCGCGACCGGAGCCGCCACCGACGCCCTGACCAAGGGCGCGACGGATGCCCTGACCAAAGGCGCGCCGCTGCGGTGATCCGGGACCGGGGCCGGCTGGCCATCGGCCGCTTTCAGGTTTGCATGAGGAGTTGGGCATGAGCACCGTATTTCCGCCGTCACCGCAACCCCTGGTGCCGGTGGCGGGCACCGGGGCGCTGTTCCCGGTCCGGCGAATTTTCTGTGTCGGTCAGAACTACGCCGCCCATGCCCGCGAAATGGGCACCGACCCGACCCGTACCGATCCGTGCTTCTTCACCAAGCCCGGTGATGCCGTGGTGGCCAGCGGCAGCACCGTGCCCTATCCGTCCATGACCGCCAATCTCCATTACGAAATCGAAATGGTTGTGGCGATGGGCGGGGGTGGTGCCGACATTCCGGTGGATCAAGCCCTGGGGCAGGTCTTCGGCTACGCCGCCGGCATCGACCTCACCCGCCGCGATCTTCAGGCCGCCGCCAAGAAGGCCGGCCAGCCCTGGGACATGGCCAAGGGCTTCGACCGCTCGGCGCCCCTGGGCACCATCGCTCCGGCCAGCGCCATCGGTCATCCGGTCCGGGGCGGCATCCGGCTCGCGGTCAACGGCGCGCCGCGCCAGACCTCCGACCTCTCCGACATGATCTGGAGCGTCGCCGAGATCATCGCCCGGCTGTCCCGCTTCGTCGAACTCCGGGCCGGCGACCTGATCTTCACCGGCACTCCCGAGGGCGTCGGGCCGGTACAGCGCGGCGATCTGCTCGAAGGCGGCATCGACGGCGTCGGCACGGTCGCGGTGACGGTCTCCTGACATAACCGGTTTCCAAAGGCCCGCTACCTTTGGCGGGGTCCAGGGGCGGCGCCCCTGGTGTCTCCGACGGCCAAGGGGCCTCGCCCCTGGACCCCACTGGGGCCTTGAGGCCCCAGACCCCTTGACGGGCTGTGAACGATGCGGATTCTGACTTGGAACATTAATTCGGTTCGGTTGCGTATCGATTTGCTGATGCGCTTGATCGACGAGACCGACCCGGATGTCATCTGCCTTCAGGAAACCAAGGTGGTGGACGACGCCTTCCCGGCCAAGCCGCTGGCGGAGCGCGGGTACGCTCACAGCGTGATTTCCGGGCAGAAGAGCTACAACGGCGTGGCCATCCTGTCGCGGCTGCCGCTGACCGCAACCGGGGTCAAGGACTGGTGCGGCCGGAGCGACTGCCGCCACGTTTTCGCCACCGCGGCCGGGGTCGAGGTGCATTGCCTGTATATCCCGGCCGGTGGCGACGAGCCCGACCCGGCGATCAACGACAAGTTCGCCCACAAGCTCCAGTTTCTCGACGAGATGACCGGCTGGTGGCCGACGGCGCGCTCGGCCAAACAGCCGATGGTGCTGGCCGGCGATCTCAACATCGCGCCGCTGGAGCACGATGTCTGGTCGCACACCCAGCTGCTCGGCGTGGTCTCGCACACCCCGATCGAGGTGGAAAAGCTGGCGGCGCTGCGCCGGACCCTGGGCTGGATCGACACCGCCCGCCGCTTCGTGCCGTCCGAAGAGAAGCTTTACAGCTGGTGGAGCTACCGGGCCAGGGATTGGCAGGCCTCGAACCGGGGGCGTCGTCTTGATCACATCTGGGTCACCCCCCCTCTTGAGGACTCGTTAAGGGCCTGCTCTATTCTGCGCGCGGTGCGCGGCTGGGAGCCAAAACCTTCCGATCATGTGCCGGTGATTCTGGAACTGGCACGATGATCTTGGCAGCTCGGGCATTCTTGTTCCGCTCTTTTTTCGGCCCACGGGCATCAGCCCGAAGATCAATCGGCGGTTACCTGCCGTACTGATAATGTTGACAGGATTCTGTTGTTGCGCAGCACTCGGTGCGGCAGAGTGTCGCACCCGGCATTACAAGATTACCGAACCGGCTTTCTAGTGTTAACTCTGTTCTTCACTTCCGGGTCTCGGCGCGCGCCGGAACCGACAACCTGACCAACGTCACGACGGAGACGGGGACCATGGGATTTTTTGACTGGATGCGCAGGGCAGTGACCTCCGATCCGATCTATTCCGTCATGAACGAGGACCATGTCCTGCTCTACAAGATTCTGGGGGAGTTGCGGCAGGGCTCGGTCAAGCGTGGGGACGATCCCGCGACCCGCGAGGCGAAGCTGAAGGCGACCGTCGACATCATCCAGCGCCTGATCGCCGAAACCAAGGCGCACTTCCTGCGCGAGGAAGCGCTGATGGAAAAGCGCCACTACCCGGAAATCCGCGCCCACAAGCAAGATCACCTGATGTTGCTGCGCAGCATCGAGGTCTATCACGCGAAAATCGTCACCGGCATGATCCCGGTCACCGAGGACGCGTCCCAATATCTCAAGGGCTGGCTGACCAACCACATCCGCCATGCCGACCGCCTGCTCGAGCGCTTCCTGTTCTCGGCCCACAAAAGCCGCGACGGCTACGACCAGATGGCGCTCGACAGCGCCGACATGGGCAAGTTCCTGGCCATGATCGCGGCGGGCAAGCCCTCCACCGCCCCGCTGACCGGCAAGCGCTGAAAAAGACCGGTTTCCAAAGGCCGGCGGCCTTTGGCGGGTCCAGGGCGGAGCTCTGGCTTTCGGCGACCCGGGGCTTTGCCCCGGGACCCCACTGGGGCCTTGAGGCCCCAGACCCCATTTCTTACGCTGCCGTGCGTAGGCTGGCGATGGCGTCGGCCATGAACGCCAAGTGGGTGCTGTCCATGGGGAATTGCAGCCGGGTGCCCTTGTCTGACACGCCGGCGACGCGGGCGCGGATGGTGCGGGACACTCCCTTGATGGTCACCTCGACCGTGCTGCCGGACGGCTGATCGATCCGGGCGTCGAGCCAGGCACCGCCGATCGAAAGCTGTCTGGCCCTGGTTTCCAGGGTCCGGCCCTCGGTCACGACCTTCGCCGGGGCGTCGGTCTCGAGCCGCTCGAATTGATGGCGGGTGCCGGCGCCCTTGACCGCGGTCAGGAAGTCGCCGACCTCGACGCTCAGCTTGTCCGCCTGCCCGGACATCGACGAGGACGCCTTGTAAACCTGGACGGACGCGAGATTGTTCTTATCCGCGGATTCGCGGACCGATTCCATACTGCGGCTGATCCGCTCGGTGCTGGACGATACGAACTGGATGTTGCGGGCGATTTCGTCGGTGGCGCTCTGCTGCTCGGTGATGGCGGCGGCAATCTCGGTCGAGGACTGGTAGATCTGCGTCACCGTGTTGCCGATCGCCTGAACCGCGCCCACGGTGCCGCCGATCGAGTTCTGGATTTCGTTGATCTGGGTCGAGATTTCGATGGTCGCCTTCTGGGTCTGACCCGAGAGGTTCTTGACCTCGTTGGCCACCACGGCAAAGCCTTTGCCCATCTCACCGGCCCGCGCCGCCTCGATGGTGGCGTTGAGCGCCAGCAGATTGGTCTGGCTGGCGATGTTGGAGATGATGCCGACGATGTTGCCGATGCGCTCCGAAGCCTCGCGCAGTTGGTTGACCTGCTCGATCACCTGGGTAGCCTGAGCCGAGCCCTGTTCGGCGACATGGGACGAGGTGTTGACCAAGCGGCTGATCTCGCCGATCGCCGCGGTCAACTCCTGGGAGGCGGCGGCTACCGCCTGGGAGTTGGACTCCGCCTCGGAGACTTCCCGGCTGACCATATCGATCTGGGTGTTGGTGTCGTCGACCATGCCTTTCATGGATTCGGCGGTGTCGGCCATGGCCTGGGACGCCCCCGACAACGACTGGAACACCCCGGACACACTGGAGCCGAACATGTCGATCAGCTCCTCGGATTCCTGTGTGCGGCGGCGCTCCATCGCCAGTCTTACCTTTTCGGCCTCGTCCAACCGCTGCTTTTCGATGGCGTTCTGCTTGAACACTTCGACCGCGCGGGCCATCTCGCCGATTTCATCGCGGTTGTCGCGCGCCGGAATCTCGATGCCGACATCGCCATCGGCCAGACGGCCCATGGCCTCGGTCATCGCCTGCACCGGTTTGGTGATCGAGCGGGCGATCAGCAGAGCGCAGCCGAGGCCAAGAACGATGGCCAGCACCGAGATGACCGAAGAGGTCTTTTGCTGGCTGGAGACCGCCGACTGGGTCGCGGTGCCCAACTCGTCGATCGCCACGATCTGCGATTTTCTCAGGTTGGTCGACAGCTCGGCGATCCGGGTGGCGAGCGCGGCGTTTTCCTTGTTGGCGACACGGTCGATCTCGAGGGTCAGCTTGGCCGCGGTCTCGAACGCCGCGACATATTTCTTGCCGTCCGCGATCGCCTTTTGGGTGCGCTCGATGTTGGCCGGAATCACCAGATAGGGCAGCAACTCGCCGACCCGGCTGGTGAACTCGCTGGCCTTCTGGTGCACCGTTGCCGCCAGCTTCTCATCGGGCGTGCTCAGAAAGCGAACGGCGTTGAGCCGTGCCAGCATCAGCGCCTCCTGGGCCATGCCGGCGCGGGCGGCATTGTCGAACTTCTCGGCGGCGAAGGCGGTGGTCATGATCTCGGTCAGGGTCGCCCGCATGCTGGCGCCCAGCGGGTTCATCTGGCCCTCGACCGCCGCCTTCAGGCCGGCGCGCATCTCGACGACCTTGCGGAAGTTGCTGGAGAATTGCTCGAACAGCGTCGATATCTCCTGGAGCATCGCCTTGCGCTGGGCATTCCGGGTGCTCTCGAGCGCGGTGGCGAGGTCTTTGCGCAACTCGTCCTCAAGCTCGCGAATCCGCGTGACCGCCCGCTCGTCGCCATTGCCGCCGGTGAACAGCAGCACATTGCGGCGCAGGCCGACGACGTTGCGATCGATCACCAGAACCCGCATGGTGTTGTCGGAAACCCGGTCGAATTCTTTGACGTTGCCCCCGATTTCCTGAAGCGCGACATAGCCGAGCGCCGTGACCGCCACCAGAAAAGCCAGGACCAGGCCATAGCCCCCCCAGATACGCGCCTTGACGGAAAGACTGGATACGCTCGACATCGGTTTCCTCTCGGAGAAATTCGGTGGTGGCAGCGAGGCGGGGGAAGCAAAGGGCGCGTCGCGACGCGATCAAGCTGCCCGGTCCATTGATCGCGGACGCCAAAAACGGTGGCACCGAACCTGCGATGCGCCAGAATACTTATACCGTCGCCCGCGCGGCCGCAAGGGCGCTCACCTTGCCGATCCCTGGAATCCAAGCGGCTTATGAGTCAATGCTGAAGTATCCCGTTCAGAACGGCTTGCCGTTGGAGCGCTGCCAGACCCGCGTCGCGCCGGCATTCGGGTGTTCGAGGTAGGGGATATACTCCCGGTCGGAGCCCAGAATATGGCCGACCAGCCAGTCGTTGAGAATGGCGAACAGCATCCGGGCATCCGGGGCCCGGCCATGCTCGAGATCGGTTTTCATTTTAAAAACCAGCTCATACATGGCGTCGTGCTGGGTCTGGTGCTCCCGGAAACCCGGAAAGCCGACCCGCCGCAGCTCCTGTTCTTCCTCGCTGAAGTGAACCAGCACGAAATCTTCCAGTTTTTCGATCGTCGCGTGGATTTCCGCCGTCCGGTCGGGATGGTCGAGCAACGGGTGCAGACGGTTCAGGCACTCGATGATCACCTTGTGCTGATCATCGAATCGACTGTTGCCGACCGACATGGCATCGCTCCAGGCGATGAAGCTTTCCGAAGCATCGCAGGGCGCGGACGTGACCGGCTCTGTCATCTCTTCACCCTCCCATCAGAACGCGGAGGTGGGCGGCGACGCAAGCCGCCAGCGCCCGTATATCGTATCCCCCTTCCAACACGGAAACCAGCCTGTTGCCGGCGGTTTGGCGCGCGATCTCGGCCAGTTCACGGGTCAGCCATTCGAAATCGCTGACATGCAGGCGCAAATGGGCGATCGGATCGGCGGCGTGGGCGTCGAAGCCGGCCGAGACGATCAGGAAATCCGGTGCGAACTCCCGCAGGCGCGGCAGAATGGTCCCGGCCCAAGCCTCGCGGAAGGTCTCGGAGCCGCTGCTCGCCGCCAACGGCGCGTTGACCACGATGCCGGCGCCGCCGGTCTCCTCGGCCATGCCCGAATAGGGAAAGGCATCGACCTGATGGGTCGACGCATAGAAGGTGCCGGGAACATCCCACAAAATGCGCTGAGTGCCGTTGCCGTGATGAACGTCGAAATCGATCACCGCCACGCGCTGGTAGCCATGGACGGCGCGGGCGTGAAGGGCGCCGATCGCGACATTGTTGAACAGGCAGAACCCCATCGCCTCGCCGGGTTCGGCGTGATGGCCGGGCGGGCGGACGGCGCAAAAGGCGTTGCGGCAGCGCCCGGCCGCCACCTCGTCGACCGCCGCGACCACGGCCCCGGCGGCACGCAGGGCGGCCTCGCCCGAATGGCGCGAGATGAAGGTGTCGGAATCGATTTCGTGAATGTCGTCGCCGGTCGGCACCGAGGACAGAATATGATCGATATGGGCCCGGGTGTGGGCGCGCAACAACTGCTCGTCGGTAGCCCTCGGGGCCTGCTCGCGCAGCAGATAAAAAAAGTCCTGGTGATCCAGGACATGAAGGATCGCTCGCAAACGATCCGAACTTTCCGGGTGATACTCGCCGGTATCGTGCTGGACACAGGCGGAATGGGTGAACAGTAAAGTTGGCATGGACCACTGTCTTTTCTCGACCGTCCCAAAGCATGGTCGAGTCGCGGCGCGATTTCAAGGGTTTTCCCGGCCCCCCGAAGCCGCTGAAACACCTCGGTTCTCAGGCCCGCTCAGGACATTATGTGGATCAGCCGGTTGTTCAGCAGGCGCAGCAGGACGCGCACGGTGTTCTCGCCGTCATCGTCGAACGCGACCCCGAGGGTGCCGTCGGCCTCGATCCGGCGGATGTGGCCGTTCAGCGCCTCCCAGCTTTCCTGCTCCTGGTCGAAGATGCGCAGCTCCACCGCTTCGTTGACCGCCAGCCGGTTCGGCTGTTCCACCGAGAGTCCGAGCCCGCCGAACGACCAGTCGACCAGCTTCGCCGGCAATCCGGCCACCGTGAGGCAGCCGGCCTCGCCATCACTGCCGGTCTTGCGCCGATGACGGCGGCGATCGGGGGCCGCAGGGGTCTGGGACGACGACATTGTAGCCTTCCTGTATCTGAAAAAGAGACGGGGTTGACGGTTCCTTCTGATGACGGCCTTCAACCGTGGCGGGCGGCCAGCCAGCGCTCGGCCTCCAGGGCGGCCATGCAGCCCATGCCGGCGGCGGTCACCGCCTGACGGTAGACCTTGTCCTTGACGTCGCCGGCCGCGAACACCCCCGGAATGTTGGTGGCGGTGGAATCGGGGGCGGTGACCAGATAGCCTTCACCGTCGGTGGTCAGTTGGCCTTTGAACAGCGCGGTCGCCGGATCGTGGCCGATGGCGATGAACACGCCCTCCACCGGCAGGTCCGTCAGCGCGCCGGTCTTGACGTTTTTGATCCGCAGCCCGGTCACGCCCGCCGGCAGGCCGGGGCCGCTCTCGCCCAGCACCTCTTCGACCACGCTGTCCCAGGCCACCACGATTTTCGGATTGCGGGCCAACCGCTCGTGGAGAATCTTTTCGCCCCGGAACTGGTCGCGGCGATGGACCACCGTGACCTTGCTGGCGAAATTGGTCAGATACATCGCCTCCTCGACCGCGGCGTTGCCGCCGCCGACCACGGCGATCTCTTTGCCCCGGAAGAAGAAGCCGTCGCAGGTGGCGCAGGCCGAAACCCCGAAACCCTGAAAGCGCTTCTCGCTCTCCAGCCCCAGCCAGCGCGCCTGAGCGCCGGTGGCGATGATCACGCTGTCGCCGGAATAGCTGTCGCCGGAATCGCCCTCGGCCCGGAACGGCGCGCGGGAGAAATCGACCGCGGTCACGATGTCGCCGATCAGCCGTGCGCCGCAATGCTCGGCCTGCTTCTGCATCTGATCCATCAGCCACGGCCCCTGGATCGGATCGGCGAAACCGGGGAAGTTTTCGACCTCGGTGGTGATGGTCAGCTGGCCGCCTGGTTGCAGGCCCTGAATCACGATCGGCTCGAGATTGGCGCGGGCGGCGTAGATCGCGGCGGTATAGCCGGCCGGGCCGGCGCCGATGATCAGAACCTTGGTATGATGATGGGCCATGAGAGGGCGACTCGGCTCACTTTACGGGGGCGGGAGGCGGCGACGGGATCACGGGCAGCACCTGGGGCGACAGGCCGGTCAGGGCTCCCGGCGGCATCTGGATGATGATCGGCTGGGGCTGCTGCTGATAGCCGCCGGGCGCGGTCATCTGGGCCGCCTCGGGCTTGAGCGAGGACAGCCCGCCGACGAAGCCGCCGATGGTGATGCCCATGATCGCCAGCCCGACCGCGAGACCGCCGACCAGACCGCCGACCAGATACAGGTTGATGCCGCGCCGGGTCGGCATTTCGGTGAGCACGGCGTTGAGCTGGCTGTTGAGCTGGTCCATCGCCACCGCCAGCCGGTCGATCTTGGCGTCGAGGCGCTCCAGCCGCCGGTCGGCGATCGCGGTCCACTCCTCGATCTGGGCGAGGCGCAGCTCATCGTCGTTTTCCGGCGGAAATTCGCTGGCGGCGGCGTGACGGTGCCCCCGTTCGCGCTCGTGACCGCGCTCCCGTTCCCGCTCGGGAACCTCATCATCATCGAGGTCGATCGGCCCCGACCGCTCATCCACCGGAGCGCTCTGCCGTCCGTGACGCATTCTGGGAGGCCCGTCCGCCATGTCCCGCCGCCTTATCGCCGGTTGTTCCACACCCGCCGTTGTCGCACACCGTCATGGCGGCTGCAACAAGACTGGTATTGGTTTATAATCGTGCCAACGAAGCGCACCGACCATGGGGATGGCAATGAGTGTGACCCAGAGCGAGGTTTTCGAGGCGTTCCGGGCAATCGATATCCCGGAAGACAAAGCCATGAAAGCGGCAGCCGCGCTCAACAAGCACACTGAAGAGTTCCATACGGTCAAAGCCGAAATCGTGCTGATAAAATGGATGCTGGGTGTAATCGTCGCCTTCCAGGTCGCGACGTTCGTTAAGCTCTTCGTCCATTAGAGCGGGGCGCGCAGGGGCGGCATCACCCCGTAGCGTGATCCGCTCTAAAAACAAAAAGTTAGGTCAGAACCCAATCATCATCTTGATTCGGAGCTGATTTTGTGATTCCAAGGCGTTAATGAAGCCTTGGAGGGAGCGATGCGAGAGATATTTTGGCTGGAAGATAGCGCTTGGGTTGTGATTGAGCCGCACCTTCCGAAGA
>CAIOBP010000227.1 GCA_903856295.1 uncultured Rhodospirillales bacterium
ACCCTCGACGCCTCGGGCCGAAGCGCCGGACGGACCGGCGGCGCGGTGACCGTCAGCGGCGACGCGATAACGGTGAAACGGGGCGCGCGCATCGACGTCGCGGGCGCGGCCGGCGGCGGTCAGGCGCTGATCGGCGGCGATTTCCGGGGTGGCCGCGCCAGTGCCGTCGAGTATGTGGACAATGCCGTGCGCCCGGCGCGTAAGCCGGTGCCGCCGGCCGAAACCGTCACCGTCGAAGCCGGGGCGGTGCTGACCGCCGACGCCGTGACCAACGGCAAGGGCGGCGAACTGATCGTTTGGTCCGAGGGCGCGACCTCGGTCAAGGGCAGCCTCTCGGCGCGCGGCGGCGCTCAGGGCGGCGATGGCGGCTTGATCGAAACCTCGGGGCATTATCTGGATGTCGGCGGCATTGGCGTCACGACCCAGGCGGCGCGGGGCGCGAGCGGCACTTGGCTGCTTGATCCCTATAATGTGACGATCAGTTCCAGCGCCAGCGGCACCGCGTTTACCGTCCCGTCGGCGGACGGCGATACCTCTTACACCTCGGCGGCCACCAGTATCATTCAGGCCACCGACATCGCCTCCGCCCTGGGATACGGCAACGTCACCATCACGACCGGCGGCACGACCGGCGACGGGCACGGTTACGGCGAAATCAACGTCGTCAGCCCGATTGCCAAGACCGGCAGCCTGGACTCCACGCTGACGCTCAAGGCCGTGTCCAATATTTACGTGGGCGCCAATATTTCGTCCAGTTCCAGCAAGCTCCATGTCGTGCTTGATGCCAGAGCCGACAGCGGCAGTTACGGCTCGGTCGGTATCTTCAAGAGCGCCACCATCAGCAGCGACGGCGGCAATATTCTGCTCGGCGGCGGGACGGTCACCACGACCAGCGGCGTTCCGACCGGGATCGGCGCCGGGATCGGCAATGATTACACCGATTCCTATTCCAGTGTCGCCTCAGGGCCGATCGATAACCGGCGCGGCGTGACCGTCAGCGGCACCGTCAATGCCGGAGGCGGGAACATCATCATCAACGGCCAGGGGTGCAACGACGCCGCCTGCACCTTCTCCCGCGGCGTCAGCATCGGCGGGACGGTGCAGACCAGCGGCAGCGGCACCATTTCCATCACCGGCACCGGCACCAGCACATCCGACGGCGTCGCGCTGGGAGACACCCAATATTTCAACCGCACCTCGAGCAGCACCGGGACCAACCTCACCGGCCAAACCCTGAACGGCACGATCTCCGTCGTCACCGGCACCGCGGCCATCGACGGGACCAAGGGCACCAGCGCCACCTATGGCGTCGACATTGTCAGCGGCAGTTCGATCACCACCACCGGGGGTGACGTCACCATCACCGCGACCACCGGCGATATTCTTATGGGTGGTTCGCTGACCAAGAGCGGATCGGTCGACAGCACCCTGACCATGAAGGCGGCCAGCGATATTCTGTTCAACTCGGGGAGCAGCGTCAGTGACGGCGGCACCACCGCCGGAAAGCTCGATGTCAATCTGCGGGCGGGCGGCGCGATCCAGTTCATGGACAATTCCGAGGCCGGCAGCGTCGTGAATGCGGTGAGTATTCAAGGAGACTTGCTGGCGGGCGGTCAAAGCTGCACAACTCCGGGAACGAGTTGCTATGCCTCGGGAGGCAGTACCTGGAGGAGTGGGATTTATATTGGAGAGTATGTTGGTCTGAACGCTGCCGGCAATATAAAGCTATCTGGATTTGGCTATGCTGGCGCATCGAATAGTACAAGTCATGGCGACTATCCCAACTATTCCATGGGCATCATCGAGGCGACCTACGCGTCGATCATCGGCAACAACGTCAGTCTCTATGGGCAGGCGACCTACAGCAGCGGCATACAGGTCGATTTCGGCAGCCGTGACAACGCGACGGTGCTGAAGGCGACCAATACGCTGCTGGTCAATGGCGTGTCCTCCACCAGCAACGGCGACGTCGGCGTCTACCTCAACCCCGCCCAGTTGTCCGGTGCGACGATCGACATCACGGGCAAGGGCTACAGCACCCTGACCGGCCTGTATCTCGACACCACGTCCGGCGATCTGACGCTGGCCGCGACCTCGGATGTGAAGCTGACTCTCGACAAGCTGACAACGGGGTGCTCCGGCAGTTGCGGCACCCTGAGCGTCAGCGGCGCCGGGGCGCTGAGCATTGTGCCCTATACCTCCGGCACCAGCATCGGGCTGGCCGGCGGCACCGGCACCCTGGCGCTTGCCGCGTCCTTGTTCAGCGGCGGCTCCCGCGCCTTCACGGATGGCTTTTCGAGCATCACCATCGGCGATAGCACGTCCGGTGCCGTGACCGTCGGCGGCGCGCTGACCCTCACGGATTCGGCGGCGATCGTCTCGGGCGGCACGATCACCATCAACAGCGGGGCGTCGATCACCGACAGCCAGTCCAGCGGCACGCTGGTGTTGGCCACCAGCGGCAATTTCACCAACAACAGCACCGCCGCCGCGCTCAGCGCCAATCGCTGGCAGGTTTACAGCAACAGCCCGGCGACCGATAATTTCGGCAGCAGCGGCGGCTCGACCAACAGCACGCCGCTGCTCAGCGCCTCCAAGGCGGTGTGGGGGACGAGCTACGGCGGCACCGTGTCGTCCAGCGGCAACCGTTATGTCTTCGCGGTCAACGATGTCATCACCGGCACCGTTTCCAGCACCTCCAAGACCTACGGCGACAGCGTCGCCTCGAGCCTGACCGGCAACGCCAGCTATAGCGTCAGTTCCGCCTATAAGGCTTCCACCTACGGTTCGCCCTATCTCGACCCCGCGAGCAGCGACTTCATCGGCTCCCTGGTGATCGGCTCCACCGGGGCGGCGGCGAGCGCCAGCGCCGGCTCGTACTCGATCACCAGTATCAGCGGCTCCGCGACCTCCGGCTACACCGTCAACTACACGCCGGGCACCCTGACGGTGAACAAGGCTCACCTGACGGTGACCGCTAGCGACGCCAGCAAGACCTACGGCGACGACAACCCGACCTTCTCGGGCACGATTTCCGGCTACGTCAACAGTGAAACCCTGGCCTCCTCGGGTATCAGCGGCAGCGCCAGCCTGACCAGCACCGCGACCTCGTCGACCGGGGCGGGGAGCGCGACCATCACCGCCGCCCAGGGCACGCTCTCGGCGACCAATTACGATTTCACCAGCTTCGTCGACGGCACCCTGACCATCGCGACCAAGGCCCTGACCTGGGCGGTGGCCAGTGCGACCGGGACCTACGGCACGCTGGCCTCGACCGGCACCGCGACCCTGAGTGGCGTGCTTAGCGGCGACAGCGTGTCCGGGGGCGTCGGCCTCACCACCTCCTCGGGCAGCAGCGTCACCCTGGCCGCCAGCCTGGCGGCGGGCAGCTATACCGAGTCGGTAACCAGCCTGTCCGGGACCTCGGCCAGCAACTACAGTCTGGCCAGCAGCGGCAACACCACCGGCACGCTGACCATCAGCGCCGCCCAGGTGTCCTTGTCCTCTTCGGTGCTGACGCCGTTCTCTCCGGCTCCCACCACCTCCTCACCGTCCCAGAGCCCGGTCGGTGGCACCACGCCGGCCGAGACGCCGCCACCATCCGCGCCGGCTCCGGCCGCCGGGGAGGCGCCGGCGGCTTTGTCGCCCCGGCCGGCGACGCCCGAGGCGCCATCCGCGCCGTCGACCCCGACCACTCCGGCCGGGCTGCCGCCGGGGCCGGGGCTTACCAACACCGCCGCGAGCGTCGCCAACACCCTGGCGGTGGCGGGCACGCCTCCGGCGGCGACGGCGGCGCTGGCCGGCGCGCTGGTGTCGGGCATGACCTCGGAGATCGCCAACGGCACGCCGCCGGCGACGGCCCAGGCCAATCTCCAGCAAAACGTCGCCCATGCGGTGGAGCAGAACAACGACGCCAGCATCCCGGCGCAACCGGGCACCAACGTCGCGTTGGGGCTGGCCCAGGGCGGCGGCCAGCTTGCCCAGACCATCGCCCAGGCGCTCGGCGACGCGGTGGCGCTGCCGGAAAACCACGCGGTGGCGATGGCGGCGATTCAGTCGGCCCAGGCCAGCGGCGAGAGTCTGGCGACCGCGCTGGGGCGCGCGACCGAGGCGGTGAGCGCGGCGGCCGAGCAGCGGAGCGCCAGCACGGTGGCCCAGAGCCCCGACCAGCGCTCGGTGGCCACCTTGGCCAATGGCGGGGCGAGCGTCCAGGAGGCGTTGTCCTCGCTCAGCCAGGGCATGAGCGCGGCCCAGGGGTCGGCGTTCGCCGAGGCTTTCAACGCCCAACTCGCCCAGGGAGTCAGCCCGGCGCAGGCGCTGGACGCGGCGCGTTCGGGCGCCGAGGCGGCCGGTCAGGCTTTGCGCAACTCCTCGGTGCCGCTGACGGCCGATCAGCAGGCGGTGGCCGGGCTGTCCGGCGACGGCGCCAGTGTGCAGCAGGCGGTGGCCTCGCTGACCCAGGGCATGGCCGCGGAGCAGGGCTCGGCGTTCGCCGAGGCGCTGGCCAGCCAGATGGCCCAGGGCGTCAGTCCCGGACAGGCGCTCGACGCCGCGCGCTCCAGCGCCGAGGCGGCGGGACAGACGCTGCGGGATTCCTCGGTGCCGGTCGGCCCGGGTGACGCGCTGATCGCGTCGATCAATCAGGGGATGTCGGCCGAGGGCGTGCTGTCGGCGATGGGTCTGAAGGTTTCTCCCAATAGCCCGGTGGGACAAGCGGCGTTGCGCGCCTTCTCCGAAGGGCTGGCCAAAGGCGTGTCCCCGGCCGCTGCCCTGGCGGCGGCCCAGGACGCGGCGGGGGCGGCCGACAGTCAGGTGCGGAATGGCGCGGTGACCACCCGCGAGACCGATGTTCAACTGTTGGCCGCAGGCGAGGGGGGCGCCGGGGCGCTCCAGGCGCTGGTCGGAAAAATGGACCCCAACGCGCCGGAAACCGCGGTCTTCCTCGATGCCGTCAATCGCGGGCTCGCCCAGGGGCTGTCGGGGGTGGAGGCGCGTACCGCCGCCGAAGCCGCGACCCGCGCCGCCAGCGAGCAACTCGCGGCCAGTCAGGTGCCGGCCGATGGCCGTTCGCGCCTGATCCAGGCGCTGGCGGTCGGGCGCGATGTGGTCGCGGCGGCCGAGGAAACCGTGCCCGAACTGGCGGCCGGACACGGTTACACCAACACGCTCTATCGTGCCTTGCTGCAACCGCTCAGCGAAGGCGCCGGCCTGGGCAGCGGCATCGCGGCGGTGGATGGACAGGCTCCGGCCGTCATCCGGCACATCGAGCTGGCGCACAACGGCGTGCCGGCTCCGGATCCCCAGTTGCTGGCCATGGCCAGCGGTACGATGCCGGCGGCCCCGGTTCCGGGAGAAACACCGACCCGCCTCGCCGCCAACGCGATTCCGTGACGGCGGGGCCGGGCGGGCTTCACCCCATGGCGGGCTGAGGCTGGGGTTGCGCGGTGCCGGTGTCGGGCCGGGCGGACCGGACCGGCAGCATGTCGGCGAGGGCGAAGCCGACCGCGAGCAGGTTGGGCGCGGCCATGGCGGCGAGCAGCACCGACCACAGGGCCAGCGACACCGTGCCCATCGGGTTGCACAGCGCCGCCGTGACCGAGGCCGCGACCAGCGCCGCCGCCAGCATCGCTTCGGGCCGGGCGCAGAAGCGGCCGCCGCCGCGTTTGCCGCCCTTGGCGGTGACCCGGAAGGTGTCGTGCCGGCGCACCGCGCCGCGCAGGGCGGCGAGGGCGACGGTGGTCGAGAGCGCCATGCCGATCGCCGAGGCGCCCAGCGAGTCGCCCCAGCGGTTGCCGGCGGCCCAGCGCGAGGCGGCGAGGCTGGAGCCGGCGCGCCAGACCAGCGCCGCCAGCACGGCGGCGGTGGCCTCGACCGGCGGCAGATGCAGCGGCAGCACCAGCGAGGCGAAGGTCCAGGTGATGGCGGCCAGCGCCGCGATCAGCCCGACCGCGTCCGACCACCAGCGCGCCCAGTTGCCGAGATAGCCGAGCTTCTGGGCCGTGCTCAAGCGCCGGTCGCCGGGCAGGAACTTGCGCCAGTGGGCGCGCAGGATTTGCGTGCTGCCGAACACCCAGCGGTCGCGCTGCTTGCGGAACTGCATGAAGTTGTCGGGCGCCAGACCGAAGCCCAGCCGCTCGTCGGTGTAGGCGGCGCGCCAGCCGGCGGCGAGAATGCGCAGGCCGAGTTCGGTGTCCTCGCAAATGCCGGCCTCGGACCAGCCGCCGACCCGCTCGACGGCCTCGCGGCGCAGCATGATCATGGTGCCATGGCAGACGAAGGCCTGGGACAGCAGCCCCTCCTGCATGCCGACGTCGAAGAACGGCCGGTATTCGGCGCTCATCGCCGCTTTGAGCGGGCTTTCGTGGCCATCGCGGTGCTCCTGGGGCGCCTGGACGATGCCGACGCCGCTGTCGGCGAACACCGGCGCCAGCTTGGCCAGCCAATCGGGCGACACGGTGTAATCGGCGTCGAGCACGGCGATCACCTCGGCCTCGGGGGCGGTGTGGCGCAGGGCGGCGTTGAGGGCGCCGGCCTTGAAGCCGCTGATTTTCTTGTACCAGTGGAACTTGAAGCGCGGGCCGAGCTCGGCGCACAGCGTCTCCACCGGACGGACGGAAGCTTCGTCCTCGGTGTTGTTGATCAGCACCACCACCTCATAGGCCGGATAGTCGAGGGCGGCCAGCGAGCGCAGGGTCTCGCCCAGCACCTCGGGGCGTTCGCGGCAGGCGGCGACATGAACCGACACGAACGGGGCATGATCCGTCTCGGGGCGGACGCGGGGCAGCAGCGCCGGCGCCCGGCCGGTGAACAGGCGGCGCAGCACATCGGTCAGGTCGGCGAAGGTGACGCCGAGCATCAGCGCGCCGAGCAGGAAGGCCGAGCCCCAGGTGGTGACGGCGGCGAAGGTCAGGTATTCGCCCAGCGCCCCGGCCACCGCCAGCCCGGCCGCCGCGCCCATGATGTTGGCGGCGAGCGCGGTCACCAGCGCATAGGCCGGATTGCTGCGCCGGCCGGTGCCGACCGCCAGCGACAGCAGCAGACCGATCACCACCGCGACCACCGCGCCGGTCTTGTCGGCGGCGGGGGCGGGCACGGCGCCGGCCAGCGGCCATTTCGGCGTCCGGTCGGCGTCGAGAATGCCCCAGTTCGGCCCCGGCGCGCCTTCGATGGTGCTTTTCCACACGCCATCGAAGGCCTCGACGACGTTGTAGCGGACATTCTGCCGGGCGGCCTGGGCGGCGAACCCGCGCACCACCGCCGCCTGGGCCTCGACCGAGGGGAAGGCGGCGTGGAAGTTGCCGCCGGCGCTCGGCCAGCCGATTTCGCCGACGAACAGCGGCTTGCCCGGCTGGGCCTGACGCACGGTGTCCAGGCGGGCGCTGACCCAGTCCAGCGCCTTGTCGGCCGGCACGCCTTCCCAGTAGGGCAGGACATGGACGCCGAGGAAGTCCGAGACCTTGGCGGTTTCCTTGGCCTTGACCATCTCCGACCAGACGTCGGCGGTGCCGACCTTGATCCGGTGGGGCAGGGCGTCGCGCACCCGCTTGACCGCCCGCGCCAGGCTGGCGTCGGTGGCCTCGCCGCGCAAGAGCGCTTCGTTGCCGACGATCACGCGGGTGACGGCGCGATTTTGTCGGGCCAGGGCGATGCCGCGCGCGATTTCCCGTTCGTTGCGCGCCTGATCGCCGCCGATCCAGATGCCCAGCGACACCTTCAGCCCCAATTTCTCGGCGATCGGCGGCACCTCACCCGGCGCGCCCAGCGACGAATAGGTGCGCACGCCATCGGCAAAAGCGGCGATGGCCGCCATGTCTCCGGCGATTCGTTCGGTGGAAATCGAAGGCGCGGCCGGATCGTAATCGCGGCCGGACGGGGAGTAGGACACCGATTCGAGGCGCGTGGCCTCGGCACCGAGCGGCGTCGGCGCCAGCGACCAGGACCACAGCGCCGCCTGACCGGCGGCGACCGCCAGCATTACCGTGGCGATCGCCGCGGTCCGCATCGAACGTTTGGAACTGCTCATGGGAAAATGTCCGAAGGCTCGAGATGTGGACGGCCGGAAGCCGCCCGATATCCGAACCAACAGCGCCCGGGGCGGAACTATTCCGCCGATTTGGGCGGCGGGGCCACGAGTTGCAATCCGAGCGTCTGGTTGAGCACCGCCGCGAGGTCGGCGGGGGTGAACGGCTTGGGCAGAACATCGACGATGCCGATGCCCCGGGCCGGCTCCAGCATGCGCGCCCGCTTTTCCGGATCAGCGAGCTTGGGATCGCTGGTCATGAAGATCACCGGAATGGTGCGGCCGCCGAGTTCCGGGACGTCCTTGATTTTCGTACAAAAGGTCAGGCCGTCCATCGGGTGCATGTGCCAGTCGCAAATAATCACGCCGATATCGCTTTCGCACGACAGCATCTTCAAGCCGTCTTCGCCATCGCTGGCCAGGCAGACGCTGTTCACGCCCAGCGCGACCAGGGAATGATGCACGATCATCCGGAAGGTCGCGGTATCGTCGACCACCATGGCTTTGAGCGAGATCGGATCGGTCATGAACGGTGCCTCATAAAAACGGCGGAACGGCCTGCGCCGTCCCGCCGGTTTCCGACAACTGCCGGTACGCGCAATCGGCCCTCAGGCCGCCCGCGCCCGGCCCAGCCCCAGCGCCAGCGCCAACTCGGAACGCGCCTTGGCGTAGTTCGGCGCGACCATCGGGTAATCCGAGGGCAGGCCCCACTTGGCGCGGTACTCGTCGGGAGTCAGGCCGAAAGACGACATCAGGTGCCGCTTCAGCATCTTGCAGCGCTTGCCGTCTTCCAGGCAGATGATGTAGTCCGGAGTCACCGACTTCTTGACCGGCACCGCCGGCTTTCTCTCGATGGCGACCTCGGCGGCCTCCTGCGGCTGGCCGAGGCTGGCCAGCGACTGCTGAACAGTGGTGATCAGCGCCGGCACTTCCGACGGCTGTACCACGTTCCGCGAGACATAGGCGGCCACGATCTGGCCGGTCAGTTCAATCAATTCTTTCTGGCTCGCGGATCCCATTTCCTTGTCTCCCAATTCACTGGCGCTCATGGTCCATTGCTGCTCATCGTACAGGGAGCGGCGTCCCACCTCAAGCGGCACTTGAGTTTCTTTTTCGCGATAAGGCGTGGTTGTGGCAATTCCTTCTCGCATATGCCCGCTTTGCCCTGGTCTGCCTGTGGGCGATGATCGGGCGTTCTCGATGGCTTTGGCGGGGGGCCCCTTGCCGGAGGCGGGGGTGTTGCGGATTTTAGTATAATTATGGCGGTTTTTTGGCTGATCCGGCCCCGGATCGGCGCGACTCCGGAAGGCGCGCCGACCCGGGGCATGACTGGGATCGCCACAGGTTATTTGACGCGCCCCGCGCCAAATGATTTAAAGGGCGGGCACGAGACCTTCCGCGAAGAGACCCGACCGATGTCCAAGCCGCGCACGCTGTTCGATAAAATCTGGGACGCCCACCTCGTTCATCGTCAGGAGGACGGCTCGTCGATCATCTACATCGACCGCCAGCTGGTCCACGAGGTCACCAGTCCCCAGGCCTTCGAGGGGCTGCGCATGACCGGGCGCACGGTGCGCCGTCCCGAGGCGACGCTGGCGGTGGCCGATCACAACGTTCCGACCACCGACCGCTCCAAGGGCATCGCCAATCCCGAGAGCCGGCTTCAGGTCGAAACCCTGGAAGCCAATGTCCGCGAGTTCGGTGTGCCCTATTTCCCGATGGACGACATTCGCCAGGGCGTGGTCCACATCATCGGGCCGGAACAGGGCTTCACCCTGCCGGGCGCGACCATCGTCTGCGGCGACAGCCACACCTCGACCCATGGCGCCTTCGGGGCGCTGGCCTTCGGCATCGGCACCTCCGAGGTCGAGCATGTGCTGGCGACGCAAACGCTCCAGCAGACTCCGGCCAAGAACATGCGGATCACGGTCGAAGGCGCATTGCCGGTCGGGGTTTCGTCCAAGGATCTGGCGCTGGCCATCATCGGCACCATCGGCACGGCCGGCGGCACCGGCTATGTCATCGAATATGCCGGTCAGGCGATTCGCGAGTTGTCCATGGAAGGCCGGATGACCGTCTGCAACATGACCATCGAGGCCGGCGCCCGCTCCGGCCTGATCGCCCCCGACGACACCACCTTCGAATACCTCAAGGGGCGGCCGATGGCGCCCAAGGCCGGCGCCTGGGAGCAGGCGGTGGCCTACTGGCGGACCCTGGTCAGCGACGAGGGCGCCCGGTTCGACCGCGAGGTGACGCTGCGCGCCGCGGAGCTGGTGCCGCAAGTCACCTGGGGCACCAGTCCCCAGGATGTGCTGCCGATCACCGGCGCCGTGCCCAACCCGGCCGCAATCGCCGATGCCGGCCATCGCGCCGCCGTCGAACGGGCGCTGGCCTATATGGGTCTGACGCCCGGCACGCCGCTGACCGAGATTCCGGTCGACCGGGTGTTCATCGGCTCCTGCACCAACGGCCGCATCGAGGATCTGCGCGCCGCCGCCGGGGTGGCCAAGGGCCGCAAGGTCGCGGCCGGGGTCAACGCCATCGTCGTGCCCGGCTCGGGGCTGGTCAAGGAGCAGGCCGAAGAGGAGGGGCTGGACGCGGTGTTCATCGCCGCCGGCTTCGAGTGGCGCGAACCCGGCTGCTCGATGTGTCTGGCCATGAACGCCGACAAGCTGGAGCCCGGCGAGCGTTGCGCCTCGACCTCCAACCGCAACTTCGAAGGCCGTCAGGGCCGGGGCGGCCGCACCCATCTGGTCAGTCCGGCGATGGCGGCGGCGGCGGCGGTCACCGGCAAGCTGACCGATGTCAGGGCGCTGGCCTGAGCATCGGTGGTCAGTCGCGCAGTGCCAGGATGGCCTGCGCGAGTGGCTGGTCCCACTGGGTCAGGTGGTTGAACTTCCAGATTTTTTGCAATTTGAGCACATTGGCCGCGACATCCTGGCTGTGCCTCTGGCAGTCAACGACCAACTGGCTCAGCCGGTTGAAGTACTCGTCGTGGCCCGCGAGGTGCGGCCCCGCGTTTTGGTAGTGGATCGAACTCATCAAGTCGCCCTCGCGCGCGATATGCTCGCACATGACGTCGACCAGTTCCGACAGCAGGGCGGAGAGGGATGCGGAGTTCTGCTCCCGGTTCAGGGATAGCAGGATGTCATCGAAGAGTTCGGCGATCCGCCGATGATCCGCGTCGAGTTCCGCGACTCCGGTTGTCATCGCCTCATCCCAGGTCGGCATCATGTCGGTCCCCTCCCACAGAGGTGGAAGCCGCATAGTCCATCCAATAACCAGACAGAGTTCAGCCTATGCCGGTTGACTGTGGAACTCAACAGGGGTTCTAACATACCTATACATCCTGATAAGCAGGATTTCATAAGTAGTTAACCAAGACTTCGGGCCGGTTGTGCGCAATTTTAGGTAATTACGGCGCGCCGGCCTTCTATCCTGATTTCCCGGCCGGTTTGTCTTGCCGAGTCTAGCGGCTTTCGGCCCGGGTGCGCGCCGAGGCTCCGAACGCTTCCAGCAGCGCCAACGACTCGGGGTTTTCGCTGAAGCGCCACTCGGGATGCCACTGCACCGCGAGGGCGAAGGCGGGGGCCGCCTCGACCGAAACCGCCTCGATCAGGCCGTCGGGCGCTTCGGCTTCGATGCGCAGGCCGGGCGCGAGCTGGTCGATGCCCTGCCAATGCAGCGAATTGACGGCGATCTCCCGCGCTCCGAGCAGCGGCGCCAGCAGCCCGCCCGGCCGGACGCGCACCGGATGCGCCGGACCGTATTGGGTGTCGAGCGGATCTTCGTCGTCCCAGCGGTGATCGTGCATGCCGGGCAGTTCGTGGACGCGCTGATGCAGGGTGCCGCCGAGGGCGACGTTGAGTTCCTGCAAGCCCCGGCAGATGCCGAGCAGCGGCACGCCCGCCGCCAGCGCCGCCCGGATCAGCGGCAGGGTGGTGGCGTCGCGATCGGGATCGTGCAGGGTCTCCGGCTCGCTGGGCGCGCCGCCGTAATGCTCGGGCAGAATGTTGGAGGGGCTGCCGGTGATCAGCAGGCCGTCGAGCCGGGCCGTGGTCTCCTCGGCGGCGAGCGCCCCGCCCAGCGCCGGAATCAGCAGCGGCAAGCCATGGGCGCCATCCAGGACCGCGCGCAGATACTTGTCGCCGGCGGCATGGCTGGGCATGTCCTCGATCAGGCAGCGGCAAGTCGTGACGCCGATCAACGGCCGGCGAGGGCGGGCAACGGCAGGGCGGGGCATGGGCGCTTGTGAAACCTGGGCGAGGTGAGACCTTGGGCGAGCCGGGACCCCGTGCAATAAGCGCGGCGCGGCACCCGGAGCAAGCCCGATCTCTGCTCCGGCCGCGAAAAATATCCCGATCCATCGCGGTTCTTCCAGATAGCGGTTGAAACGAAGATCGAATTGGACCATAAGCGGCCGTCCCCGCCGGGGCTGCGGTGACTGGGAGTTCCGGAGCATGATGAAAGTCATCCGCGCCAAGTTGCATGGCATCCGTGTCACCAACGCTGATCTGAACTATCACGGTTCGATCACGCTGGATCCGGAGGTGTGCGGTCAGGCCGGCATTTATCCCCTCGAATTCGTTGATATCTGGAACAAGAATTCCGGAGCGCGGATCAGCACCTATGTGATCTTTGGCGCGCCGGGCAGCCGTTGCGCGATTCTCAATGGTGCCGCCGCCCGCACCTGTCAGGTTGGCGATGAATTGATCATCGCCGCCGCCGACTATGTCATGCCGTCCAAGCTTTATGAGCTAAAGCCGCGCATTCTAACCTTTCTGCCCGACAATCAGGTCGATCAGGTTCTGTTTTACGACGTCTATGCCTCGGAGCAGCGGCCCTTCGATTTCCGCATCGTCGACACCGACCATCAGACCGCCGCCGGTTGCCATACTTGGCCGAACGTCAATGTCGCGGCGATCCGGGAGGAGTTGAAGGCCAAGGGCTGGAGCGTCGAGGACATCGACGGCTTCGTCCGCTCCCACCTGTCCCTGTAGGCGAGCGCTGCTCCCGTAGCCGTTTGATTTTACAGCGAATGCCCGCGTGTTCGGCACGTTGGCGCCAGAAGGGCCAGTTAAGTGGCAACACTGGCCTTGATGTTGCTGAATTACGCGCTACCATAGGAACTCCAGGTGTCTTGGGAGAGGGCTGAGATGAAAACGGTTTATGCGTCGCAAGGCGGGTTCGTGGCTAACACCGCCGTGGTCGATTCGGACACTCTGCGCAATCCGGCGGAGGTTCGTCCCCAGGCCGGAGCGAGCAAGAGCGCCGGGGCCGAGGGCTGCGACTCGGGGCTGGGCGGCGACATCGGCCGGCTGGCGGCGGCGCTCAACACCGTTGGCTGGAATCACGGTCAGGTGCCGCGCGACGAGCGGATGCCGGTCGACGAGCATCAGCTGGAAGTGAGTTACTACGCCTCCGCCGAGGAGGCCAAGGCCGCGCTGGGCGGGCAGTTCGGCAAGCTGGCGGCGGCGCTCGGCACCGTCGGCTGGAATCACGGTCAGGTGCCGGCCGAGGAAAAAGTGCCGCTGCAGGAAAAGTGCTGACCGATGCGCGGCGGGCTCCGGCCCGCCCGACCTATACGGAAGCATGCTTTGATCTTGTCAGGCTCCAGGGCATAGTGTCCCGAGCGGTTTGACGAGCGGGAACTCTTGATGGTTATCGAGTGGGGAGAGGAATACGAAACCGGCTACCCGCTGATCGACAAGGGACACCGGGGCATCATCGAGATCACCAACCGGCTCGAACGGTTGCAGGGGAGTGGCGATACGGCGGAGGTCGGCCAAGTGCTGTGCGACCTCACCGACTGCGTGCTGATGCATTTCGGCTACGAGGAAATGTTCATGCAGCGGGTGCACTACCCGGGATATGACGCCCACATGCTCAGCCACTGCGAATTTTTCGCGACACTCACCCGCTTCATCTACGCCTTTGAAACCAACGAGTCCGGGCTCGCCCCGGAACTCCAGGGATTCTTGTCCAGCTGGTTGGCCGGACATGAATCGAAAGAGGACAAGGAATTCGTGGACTATCTCGCCCGCTTCCACCCCGATTCTCTCGGGTTGTGAAGGCGGGCGGGGTGTGAGAGGGCGGGATCAGTACAGCCCGCCGGTGCCGCCGGCGTTGGCGTCGCCGGCATTGACCGGCGCCGGCCCCTGGGGGACCGTGGTCTGGGTGCCGCTCGTCGCCGCCGGATAGGACAGCCCGCCGCTACCGCTGTAGGTGTCGAAGCCGGTCAGGCTGGTGTCGCTGTCGGGGTTGAGCGGGGCGCCGGGCTCGCCGGGCACCGCACCGACGCTGCCGCCCAGGACCGAGACCGTGGGCTCGGCGCCGGGTTCGGTGCCGGGCAGGTAGGCTTCCCAGATCGCCCGTTTGTTGTCGAAGCCGGCCGGCTGGCCGCTGGCGGGATCGACCCGGACCAAGCGCACGCCCTTGGGCACCCGGAACGGACTGGCCGGTTTGTCCTTGAGCGCCTCGCCGACGAAGCTTTCGAAGATCGGCACCGCCGTCGACCCGCCGGTCTCGCGACCGCCGAGCGATCGCGGCTGATCGAAGCCGACATACAGCCCGACCACCAGATCGGGTGAGAAACCGACGAACCAGGCGTCGTTGCTGTCGTTGGTGGTGCCGGTCTTGCCGGCGAGCGGCCGCTTGAGACTGTTGAGGCGCGCCGCCGTGCCGCGCTGGACGACTCCGGTCATGATGTTGACGATCTGGTAGCTGGTGCGCGGGTCTTCGATCTGCTCGCGGGTGTCGGGCAGTTCGGGCACCACCAGATCCGGTTTCCAGTCGACGCCGGTGCAGCCGGCGCAGCCCCGGTCGTCGTGGCGGAAGATGGTCTTGCCGTTGCGGTCCTGCACCCGGTCGATCAGCGCGGGGGTGATGCGCTTGCCGCCATTGTCGAGCATGGCATAGGCGGTGACCATGCGCAGCACCGTGGTTTCGCCGGCGCCGAGCGCCATGGGCAGATAGGGCTGGAAATTGTCGATGATGCCGAATTTCTCGACCGTGGCCTTGATCTTGTCCATGCCGACGTGGTCGGCCAGCCGCACGGTCATCAGATTGCGCGACTTCTCGATGCCGACCCGGAGCGGCGTCGGTCCGAAATAGCTCTGGTGATAATTCTCCGGCCGCCAGACCGGCTGGCCGTGGCCGGGATCATACTCGAAGGGGGCGTCGAGGATCAGCGAGGACGGCGTGAACCCGTTGTCGAGCGCGGTCAGATAGACGAAGGGCTTGAAGGCCGAGCCCGGCTGGCGCATCGCCTGGGTGGCGCGGTTGAACTGGCTCATGGTCGGGCTGAAGCCGCCGGCCATGGCCAGCACGCGGCCGGTGTGGGGGTCCATGGCCACCAGCCCGCCCTGGACCTCGGGAATCTGGCGCAAGCCATAGGTGTCGCCGGCACCGAGGGACTCGACGAGCACGATATCGCCCCGCGCCGGGCGCACCCAGCGCAGTTCGGCGGCGGGAATCTTGCCCTTTTCGCCGCTGGCGAAGCCGATCACCGCCTCCTCGCCGCCGCGGCCCCTGCCGCCGCCGCCCGAGGCGTAGTCCAGCACCGCCGCCAGCCGCCACTCTTCGCCGCCCTTGGGAATGGCGGTGCCAGCCAACTGGTGCTGCCAGGCGTCGGCTTTTTGTATCTTGGCCACCGGTCCGCGCCAGCCATGGCGGCGGTCGTAGGCCATCAGCCCCTTGCGCAACGAGCGGGTGGCGATCTCCTGAAGCCGCGGGTCGACGGTGGTGCGCACCGACAGCCCGCCCTCGTAAAGCTGGGCGTCGCCGAAATGCTTGGACAGCTCGCGCCGCACCTCCTCGGAAAAATACTCGGCGGTGACCTGCTCGGTGGTGGCGCGGCGGCGCATTTCCAGCGGTTCGGCGATCGCGACGGCGGCTTCGTCGGCGGTGATGGCGCCGTCCTCGGCCAAGCGGCCGATCACCCAGTTGCGGCGGGTGATCGCGGCCTCGTGCTGGCGTTCCGGATTATAATTGTTGGGCGCCTTGGGCAGCGCCGCGAGGTAGGCGGCTTCGCCGATGGTCAGTTCGTCGAGCGACTTGTCGAAGTAGTTGAGCGCCGCCGCCGCGACACCGTAAGAGCGGTTGCCGAGGAAAATCTCGTTGAGATACAGCTCGAGAATCCGGTCCTTCGACAGCGCCTGCTCGATGCGCAGGGCGAGAATCGCCTCCTTGACCTTGCGGGCGATCGACACCTCGTTGGTCAGCAGGAAATTCTTGGCCACCTGCTGGGTGATGGTCGAGGCGCCCATCGGCCGGCGGTCGCTGTGCATGTGCTCGAAATTGGTGATCATCGCCCGCATCACGCCCTGAATATCGATGCCGGGATGGTCGTAGAAATTCTTGTCCTCGGCCGAGAGGAAGGCGCGGACCACGCGTCTCGGCATCGCTTCGATGGGGATGAACACCCGCCGCTCCGAGGCGAACTCGGCGAGCAGCCGGCCATCGGCGGCGTGGACGCGGGTCACCGTCGGCGGCTCGTAATCGACCAGCCGGTAGTAGTCCGGCAGATCGCGGCCATAATGGTAGAGCACCCAATAGAGCCCGCCCATCCCGGCCATGGCCAGGAACAGCAGCAGCGCCAGCAGCCTCAGAAGCACCCGCCTCATTTCCGCCCCACCCGCTCAGCACCATGTCTCCGGATGCTTCGTTATAGCGCACGCGGGCCGGAAATCTATGGGACAATCGCGTCCGGCGGCGTTCACGCGCGACTCCGCGCCGCACGTCCGGCGCTGGAAATACGGCGCTTCGGCCTTAACCTTTTTGCTGAACCAGTGTAGGATGGTGAGGATTAAGCCATCCGTATCTCACCGGGGGGGCTCGCGCTCGTGCCCAGCATCTCCTCCACGCTGCCGGCTCTGAGTTATCTGGCTCTGCCCTCTCCGAGCGCGGTCGCGGCTGCCGCCCGGGGGCCGGTTCAGCCGGTGCCGCCGGTCAGGGGTTCTGGGCTCAAACCCTCGAAATTTCCAGAATCTCCTAACTTCAATATGTTAGGCCAGAGAGATGTCGGCGAGGAGGGTATTGAGGACGATCGGATGCCCGCGGTCTCGGAATAGGTAGCGCCCGAGGAAGTGGAT
>CAIOBP010000228.1 GCA_903856295.1 uncultured Rhodospirillales bacterium
ACCCTCGACGCCTCGGGCCGAAGCGCCGGACGGACCGGCGGCGCGGTGACCGTCAGCGGCGACGCGATAACGGTGAAACGGGGCGCGCGCATCGACGTCGCGGGCGCGGCCGGCGGCGGTCAGGCGCTGATCGGCGGCGATGTCCGGGGTGGCGCCACCACCACCGCCGTCGAGTATGTGGACAATGCCGTGCGCCCGGCGCGCAAGCCGGTGCCGCCGGCCGAAACCGTCACCGTCGAAGCCGGGGCGGTGCTGACCGCCGACGCCGTGACCAGCGGCAAGGGGGGCGAACTGATCGTTTGGTCCGAGGGCGCGACCTCGGTCAAGGGCAGCCTGTCGGCCCGCGGCGGCGCCCTGGGCGGCGATGGCGGCTTGATCGAAACCTCGGGGCATAGCCTCGACATCAGCGGCGCCAGGGTCGATGCCGGCGCGGTCAAGGGCATCGCCGGCAGTTGGGTGCTTGACCCGTATGACCTGACCATCGACGCCAGCGCCGCCTCGAGCATCGCCTCGGCGCTGGGCGGCGCCAGCGTCACCCTGGAGACCACCGACGGCAACAGCCCGTTCGGCAGCGTCAGTGCCTCGGGCGCCGGCGACATCACGATCAACGCCCCGATCTCCTGGAGCGCCAACACCACCCTGGCCCTCGATGCCTACCGCAGCGTGCTGATCAACGCCAATCTCACCGCCAGCGGCGCCTTTGGCGGCCTCGACGTCAAATACAACCATGGCGGCAGTGGCGGCACCCTGCAGACCGGCACCGGCGCCTCGGTGACCCTCTCGGGCGCCTACGCCGCCCTGAGCGTCAACGGCGTCCCCTACGCCCTGATCCACAGCGCCGCCGAACTCCAGGCCATGGGCTCGGATGGCTATTGGGCGCTCGCCAACGATATCGGCAGCAGCGGCACCACGATCAGCTTCGCGACGATCCCGTCCTTCGCCGGCACCTTCGACGGGCTGGGCCACACGATCCAGGGTCTGGTCATCAGCGATCCCACCAACATCGATGTCGGGCTGATCGGCACCATCGCCTCGGCCGGCGTGGTCCGCAACCTCGGCCTCGTCGATGGCAGCGTCACCGGGGCGAATTACAACATCGGCATGCTGGCCGGCGAGAATGACGGCGCGATCACCAACGTCTACGCCACCGGCACCGCCACCGGCCTCGCGGGCGCGATCAACTTCGGCGGGCTGGTCGGCTTCAACTATTACGGCTCGATCGCGAACAGCCACGCCGACGTCGCGGTGACCGGCGCCGCCGCCACGGTCAATGTCGCCGGCCTGGTCGGCGGCAGCAACTACGGCTCGATCCTGTCGAGCTACGCCGCCGGGCCGATCAGCGCCGGCGACGACGCCCAGGCCATCGCCGGGCTGGTCGCCAGCACCTATCACAATGCGATCACCAACAGCTACGCCACCGGAACCGTGACCGGCGGCAGAAACAGCCAAAACATCGGCGGGCTGGTCGGCATCTCGTACGCCAGCACGATCACGAACAGCCACGCCTCCGGGGCGGTGACCGGCGGCAGCGGCAGCACGAAACTCGGCGGATTGGTCGGAGAGGCCGATTTCGGCACGATCTCGGCCGGCTCCGCCTCGGGCGCGGTCCGGGGCGGCAGCCAACTGGGCGGGCTGGTCGGGTATAATTATGGCGGCGCCATCGACTCCGGCACCGCCTCCGGCGCGGTCAGCGACGGCGGCTACGGCTACGCCTACCTGCTCGGCGGACTGGTCGGACGCAACAACGGCGGCACGATCACCGCCAGTTCCGCCAGCGGCGCGGTCAGCGGCGGCGACGACGCCTATGAGGTCGGCGGGCTGCTGGGCTACAACTTCGGTCAGGTTTCCGCCAGCCATGCCACCGGCACGGTAACCGGCGGCAACCGCGCGCAATATGTCGGCGGGTTGGTCGGCGTCAACAGTTGGGGCACCATCACCTCCAGTTCCGCCAGCGGCGCGGTCAGCGGCGGCCACGACAGCTCGGCGCTCGGCGGACTGGTCGGAAAGAACGCCAGCGGCGCGACCGTCACCCTCAGCTCCGCCAGCGGCGCGGTCGACAGCGGCGACGACGCCACGAGCGTCGGCGGGCTGGTCGGCTATAATATGGGCGAGATCTCCTCCAGTTCCGCCAGTGGCGCGGTCAGCGGCGGCGCCTTCCCGTATGCCCTCGGCGGGCTGGTCGGGTTAAACGACAGCTCCGCCTCGGTGTCGCTCAGCTTCGCCTCCGGATCGGTGACCGGCGGCGAAGGCGCCTGGAAACTCGGCGGGCTGATCGGCGGCAACCAATACGGCTCCGTCTCCGGCAGCTACTCCAGCGGTTCCGTCAGCGGCGGCGCCGGATACAGCGCACTGGGCGGGCTGGTCGGCAGCGGCGGCGATACGGTCAGCAACAGCCACTACAATGTCGACGCGGTCACGATCAACGGCGCCCATAACGTCACCTTCGGCGGCCTCTATGCCAGCCAGTTCCAGGATTGGCTCGGCAACGGCCGCGCCCTGACCATCCAGACTTACGCGGCCGACCTGCCCTTCGACGATGGCACCGGCAGCTATCTGATCGGCACGCTGCAATCCTTGAAGGCGGTGCTGGGCTTCGCCGACAACGCCGCCTACTCGTTCCGCCTCACCGGCAATATCGATCTTGCCTCGACACCCGGGTTCTACATTCCCTATCTCGCCGGCCCCGCCTTCAACGGCGGCGGCTACACCATCGCCAATTTGACCCTGAACCGTCCGAATGACAGCACGCTCGGCCTGTTCGGCACGATCGCCCAGGGCACCACGGTCTCGAATCTCGGGCTGACCGGCGTCACTGTCAGCGGATCGAACTCGGTCGGCGGGCTGGCCGGCGTCAATCTGGGCAGCATCGTCAACGTTTCGGTTTCCGGAACGATCCAGGGCAGCGAGGGTGGCCACGACATCGGCGGCCTCGCCGGATACAACTCCGGCTCGATCACCGGCAGCACCGCCGCCGGAACGGTGACCGGCGGCAGCGACAGCCGGAACATCGGCGGCCTCGCCGGAAACAACGACGGCGGCGGCGCGATCAGCGCCTCCAGCGCCAGCAGCGTGGTCAGCGGCGGCGCCGACGCCTGGAACATCGGCGGACTGGTCGGCTACAGCTATGGTCAGATCAGCACCAGCTCGGCCTCGGGCACGGTCACCGGCGGCAACGGCGCCTCGAGCATCGGCGGCCTGGTCGGGTACAACGAGGCGACCATCTCCGACAGCGCGGCCAGCGGCGCGGTCAGGGGCGGCGACTACACCTGGAACATCGGCGGCCTGGCCGGATACAGCGACGCCATGGTGGTCGCCGGCCATGCCACCGGGAGTGTCACCGGGGGCATCGAAGCGGCATATGTCGGCGGGCTGGTCGGGCAAAACGACAGCGGCTCGGTCTTCTCCAGCACGGCCGGCGGCCCGGTCAGCGGCGGTGGCGGCGCCCACGACCTCGGCGGGCTGATCGGCAGCAACTTCGGCGGCACGGTCGCCGACAGTCACGCCACCGGAGCGGTGACCGGCGGCACCGAGGCCCAGAGCCTCGGCGGGCTGATCGGCCGCAATGACGGTTCCCTGGCCAACAGCTACGCCTCCGGCACGGTGACCGGGGGCGTCGATGCCTCGTGGATCGGCGGGCTGGTCGGCTACAATTCCGGTTCGGTGTCGGCCGGCACGGCGTCGGGCAACGTCGGCAGCGGCGACGAGGCCGGCGCCGTGGGCGGCCTGATCGGCCGCAACGACGGCGTGGTGAGCGGGAGTTCCGCCGCCGGAACCGTCAGGGTTGGCGACGATTCCGAGGCTGTCGGCGGGCTGGTCGGCTACAATGCCGACGGCTCGATCGCGAACAGTCACGCCACCGGAGCGGTGAGCACCGGAGCCGACGCCTACAATATCGGTGGACTGGTCGGCACCAATGCGTCTCATGTTTCGGACAGCTACGCCACCGGCGCGGTGACCGCCGGCACGGACGTCTGGTCGGCCGGCGGCTTGATCGGCTACAACAGCGGCCATGTGCAGACCAGTTTCGCCAGCGGCGCGGTCAGCGGCGGCGACGGCGCCTCCGCAGTGGGCGGGCTGGTCGGCTACAACGCCGGTCCGGTTGAGGGTGGCTGGATCACGACCAGCTTCGCCACCGGCAATGTCAGCGGTGGTGCCAATGCCGAGAGTCTCGGCGGGCTGGTCGGCTATAACAACGCCGGAGTCACGGCCAGCTACGCGACCGGCGCGGTCAGCGGCGGCACCAGTGCCATCGATATCGGTGGACTGGTCGGCTTCAACAACGCCGGGTTCGTGACGATGAGCTACGCCACCGGGGCGGTGCGCGGCGGTCTCAACGCCCGCAACCTCGGCGGCCTGGTCGGCTCCGACGCTGGCGGCACCTTCAGCGACAATTTCTGGGACATCAAATCTTCGGGACAGGCGGTCGCCGGCCTCGCCGGCACCAACACCAGCGGCACCATCGCCACCGGCCTGACCACCACCGCCGACTGGCTCGGCGCCATGGGCCCGGCCCAGAGTTCCGTGTGGACGGATTCCGAGTTCGGCACCTGGACCTTCGTCGCCGGCCATCCCCACCCGCTGCTCAGTGCCTTCCCCTATGTGACGGTGGCCATCGACGACGCCAGCCGAACCTATGGCGACGCCAACCCCGCTTTCACCGGCAGCGTCGTCGGCACTTCGGATCAGAGCACTGTCAGCGCTGTCACCGGCCTGACCCTGACCAGCCGGGCCGACACCTCGTCGTGGGTCGACAGCTACGCCATCGTGGTCGGCGGCCTCGCGCTGCCCGGCTATCAGATCGACTATGTTCCCGGCACCCTGAGCGTGACGCCCCGGGCGCTGACGGTCAGCTACACCGGCAACAACAAGGTTTACGACGGCGGCACCAGCGCCAGCGTCAGCGCCGGCTCTTCCGACATCGTCAATGGCGACAGCCTCTCCTTCGGCCAAAGCGCGGCCTTCGCCGACAAGAACGCCGGCATCGCCAAGCTGATCGACATTTCCGGCATCACCCTCGGCGGCGACGCCGCCGTCAACTACACCCTCGCCAATGTCACGGCCACCGCCTCCGCCACCATCACGCCCAAGGCCATCGCGATCAACTACAAGGGCGACGACAAGACCTATGACAGCACCACCGGCGCCACGGTCACCGCCAACTCCTCGGAGCTGATCGCGGGCGACGTCGTCCTCTTTAGCCAGAGCGCCGCCTTCGCCGACAAGAACGCCGGCACCGGCAAAACCATCGCCGTCACGGGCATTGCCCTCGGCGGCACCGATGGCGGCAACTACACCCCCCTGTATCCGACGGCCACCACCTACGCCAGCATCACCCCGGCCAGCCTGACCGCGCACTACACCGGCTTCGACAAGGTTTACGACGGCACCACCGGCGCCAGCGTCACCGGCAGTTCGGCAACCATCTTCTCCGGCGACAGCGTGAGCTTCAGCCAGACCAGCGCCAGCTTCAGCGACAAGCACGCCGGCTCCGACAAGACGATCAGCATCGCGGGCATCAGCCTCTCAGGCGCCGACGCCGGCAACTACGCGCTGCAAAACAGCACGGCGACGGCCTACGCCAGCATCACCCCGGCCAGCCTGACCCTGAGCGGACTGAGCGCCGCCAGCAGAAGCTATGACGGCACCACCGGCGCCACCCTCACCGGCACGGTCGCGGCGGACGGCGTCCTGGCCGGCGACGATCCGGTCAGCGTCTTCGGCACCGCCCTCGGCGCCTTCGACTCCCGCCATGCCGGCACCGGCAAGACCGTCCAGGTCAGCGGCCTCACGAGCGGCAACGCCGATTACGTGCTGGCCCCCTACAGCCTGACCGCCGACATCACGGCCAAGGAGCTGCACTGGTCGGTCGCCGACGCCTCGACGACCTACGGCACCACCGCCAGCCTTGGCGCCGCCAGCCTGAGCGGCGTCGTCTCCGGCGACACGGTGGGCGCGACGGTCGCGGTCTTCGACGGCGCCAACGCTCCGGTGCTCCTGAAACAAAGCGTTGCCGCCGGCAGCTACGCCGAAAAGGTGGTGGCGCTCGAGACTTCCGATTACCGGCTGGCCGAAACCGGCAACAACGCCGGCACCCTGACCGTCAACAAGGCGCACCTGACCGTCGCCGCCGACACTCAGAGCCGCGTCTACGGACAGAGCAACCCGCTCTTCAGTGAGACCATCACCGGCTTCGTCAATGGCGAGACCGCCACCAGCGCCGGCATCACCGGTTCGGCCAGCGGCAGCAGCGCCGCCGCGATCACCAGCGGCGTCGGCAGCTACGTCATTACCGGCGGCACCGGCTCCCTGCTCGCCGCCAACTACGACTTCTCCGCGGTCAACGGCGCGCTGACCATCACTCCGGCGGCGCTGGCGATCCTTGCCGATTCGGCGGCCAAACCCTATGGCAACGTCACCAGCTTCGCCCCGACCGCCTTCACCGCTTCGGGTCTGATCAATGGCGACAGCGTCAGCGGCGTAAGCGAGACCTCCAGCGGCGCCAGCGCCAGCGCCGGGGTCGGCAGCTACGCCATTTCCGCCTCGGCCGCCACCGGCAGCGGCCTGTCCAACTACACCATCGCCTACCTGCCCGGCACGCTGACCGTATCCCCGCTGGTATCCAGCGACACCACGGCGGCAACGACCACGACCACCGCCACGACGGCCACCACCACGGTGACCACCACCGCCACCACCACCACCGCCACGGTGACGGCGAGCGTCGCGCCTCCGGCCACCACCTCCTCCTCCACCACCACGGCGGTATCGACCACCGACACCTCTGCGGGCGGCGGCGGCGGCACCGGACCGGCGACGCCGACCAACACCGTGATCAACACCGCCGTGCAGACCGCCGCCGCGCTCACCCAGGCTTCATCCAACAGCTCGACCGCCCCGGTGGTCCCCGACTCCAGCGTCGGCACCGGCAGCACCCCGGTCGGCACGGACCTGTTCGCCGAGGGCTCGGCGCCGGGTTCCGCGACACCGGCCGGCGCCCCCCTCCAGACGGCATCGGCGACGCCGTCGCTTGAAGACATCATGTCCGGCAAGGCGACTCAGGAGACCGTCTCCGGCGGCCTCCCGGTCGCCGGCGGTGCGTCATCCGTCCAATCCCTGCTGGACGCGACCCCGGCTCCGGCCGCGACGACGGGAACGGGAACCGGCACCGCTCCCGCGCCGCTGGCGACGACCGGCCCGGCGCCGGTGCTGACGACCCCCGCGTCGCAAAGCCTTGGCCAACTCGCCCTGACGGCCCAGGTTCAGCAGGGCGTGCAGACCCTGAACACCGCGCTTCAGAGCGGCGGCGTGCATGAGGCGGTCGCGAGCCTGAATTCCGGCACCACCAAGCTGACCATGCCGGAACAGAAGGCGGTGTTCGCCAGCATTCCCACGCCCAAGCTGGTCGGCGGTCTGCTCGCCAGCGGCAATCCCGCCGATAAGGCGGTGGGCGGACAGCTGGCCCAGGTGGCCGGCGGCAACGTCAAGCTCGGTTATGCCGACGTGAAGAAGGTGCTGGCTCAGAACGGCGTCACCGGCCCCGCTGCCCAGAGCTATCTCGCCATGTACCAAGTGGTGCACAAGGCGGCGATGACCACCCTGTTCTCGGGCGCGCTCCAGGAACTGGCGGCCAATCCCCACGCCGCGGATATCGTCACCGGCTCTCACCACCAAAGCGCGGGCCATGGCACACGCGGCATCGACGGCCTCAGCGCCACCGACGAGGCGGCGTCGGCAACCGCCGCGATGTCGGTCGAAGCGTTCTCGCGGCTCACCCTGCCCTCGGTCGCGGTGGCCACCGACGCCAGCGGCCGCACCATCTTCCGGGGCCGCTTCGACGGCTGGCAGAGCGGCACAAATCTCAGCCAGAAAACCGCAGGCCACGCCGGCCTTCAGGTCGCCTCGACCGACGGCGGCTCGATCGAAGAGCTGACCGGCGCCGCTCCGGTGAAGCGCGAGACGACCAAGATCGAGGGCTGGGCGAGCGGCCGGCAGATCCGGATCAACGGCCGCTGGATCTTCGTCCGCGACGATGGCAGCTTCGAGGCGGTGATGCCGGCCGGCGCCACCGGCGAAGGCGCCAAGCTGACCTTGATCAACGAGCATGGCGAGGTGAGCGAACAGGTTCCGGTGTTGCATAAGGACACCAGCGGCAAAATCCAGACGCCGAAGCCGCGCAAGATCGCCGTGCTGTTCGCCAACAGCAGCTATAGCCAAAACGGTATTCCCGACCTCAACACCCCGGCCAACGACGTCGCCCGGGTCAGCGAAGTCCTGCACAACAAGATGGGCTTCGTCACCCGGGTGATCGGCAACGCCACCAAGGCCGAGATGATCCAGGCGATCCAGGCGCTGCACACCGAGGCGGCCGAGGGCGATCAGGTGCTGGTCTATTACGCTGGCCATGGCTACGAGAACGAGCGCACCGGCGTCGGCTACTGGCTGCCCACCGACGCCACCCCGACCAGCGCCCGCAACTGGATGTCGACCCGCGATCTCGCCGGGTTGCTGCGTCAGGTCCCGGCCAAGAACATCATGCTGGTCGCCGACAGCTGCTATTCGGGCTCGTTCACCAAGGAGCATGTCCTCACCAGCGCCAGCAAGGCATCCAGCCTCGACGAACTCACCAGCCTGCGCGGCGTGATGGCCATGTCTTCGGGCGGCGACGAGCCGGTGATGGATGGCGACATCAACTCGCCCTTCGCGCGCTCCCTGGTCGACCGGCTGAAGGGGCTGTCCTCGGCGGTGCCCGGCCAGGAGCTGTTCACCCGCATCCGCGCCGATGTCACCGCCACCACGCCGCAGACCCCGCATTATGGCGTGATCAGCTCGGCGGGGTATGATCCGGGCGCCGACTACCTCGTCCGTGACCAGCGCGCGCGGGTCAGCCAGCGATAGCCCCACCACGGCCCGCTCCCCGCTCCCGGCCCGAGAGGGAGCGGACGGTGGCGGCGCCCCCGAACCAGCGGAATTGCCCCGGATATGACTGCCTATCACGAGCTTGAGCGCCGCTTCGCCCGGTTGGCCGCCCTGGGCGACGCCATCGGCATCCTGGGCTGGGACTGCCAGACCATGATGCCCGACGGCGCCGCCGAAGCCCGCGCCGCCGCAACCGCCACCCTCGCCGGCTTGTCCCACGACCTGCTGACCGCGCCGGTCGTCGCCGACCTGCTGGATGAGGCCGAGGCCGGCACCGCCGGGCTCGAGCCCTGGCAACGGGCCAACCTCCACGAAATGCGCCGGGACTGGAGCCATGCCACCGCCGTGCCCGCAGACTTGGTCGAGGCCTCGTCGCGGGCCTCGTCGGCGGCGGAAATGGTCTGGCGCACCGCCCGCGCCGCCAGCGATTTCGCCGCGCTCAAGCCGGCGCTGGCCGAGGTGCTGGCCTGTCAACGCGAGATCGGACAGGCCAAGGCGGCGGCGCTCGGCTGCTCGCCTTACGAGGCCCTGCTCGACCAATACGAGCCGGGCGCGCGCACGGCGGCGATCGATCCGCTGTTCGACGATCTGGCGGACTTCCTCCCCGGCTTCCTTGGCCGGGTGCTCGAACGGCAGGCGATGCTGCCCGCGCCGGAACCGCTGGCCGGACCGTTTCCGGTCGAAGCCCAGCGCGCGCTGGGCGAACGGTTGATGCGCCGGATCGGCTTCGACTTCAACCGGGGCCGGCTCGACGTCAGCCTGCATCCCTTCTGCGGCGGCGCCACCAACGACGTCCGCCTGACCACCCGCTACGACGAGGGCGATTTCACCCGCGCCCTGATGGGCGTGCTCCATGAGACCGGCCACGCCCTCTACGAACAGGGCCGCCCGGCGGCGTGGCTGGCCCAGCCGGTCGGCGCGGCCCGCGGCATGGCGGTTCATGAATCCCAGTCGCTGATCGTCGAGATGCAGGCGGCGCGCTCACGCGCGTTCCTCGACTACCTCGCCCCGGTGGTGCGCGCGGCGTTCGGCGGCAGCGGTCCAGCCTGGGAGGCCGGCAATCTGCATCGCCTCTACACCAGGGTCGAGCCGGGATTCATCCGGGTCGACGCCGACGAGGTGACCTATCCCGCCCATGTCATCCTGCGCTACCGGTTGGAAAAAGCGATGATCGCCGGCGATCTGACCCTCGAGGATTTGCCGGGAGCCTGGGCCGAGGGCATGCGCGCCCTGCTCGGCATCGTGCCCCCCGACGACCGGCGCGGCTGTCTCCAGGACATCCACTGGCCGAGCGGCGGCTGGGGCTATTTCCCGACCTACACCCTGGGCGCCGCCATCGCCGCCCAGCTGTTCGACGCCGCCAGCCGCGCCGAACCCGATCTCCGGCCGCGCCTCGCCCAGGGCGATTTCGCGCCGCTGGCCGGCTGGCTGCGCACCAACATTCACGGCAAGGGCAGCCTGCTGAGCACCAGCGATCTGCTGCGCGAAGCCACCGGCCGGCCGCTCGACCCGGCCCTCTACCGCCGCCACCTCGAACGCCGCTACCTCGAGCGGGACGCTCACGCCTGAGGCCGCTGCCCCCGATATCCCGGGGTTGATCACGATTCGAGACTTCATTTCTTCCGAAGCCGCTGCCGGGTTATGCCGTCATAGTGATGAGCAGCCGTGACCATCCTTTCCGGAGCGCACGTGGGTGGACGGCACTGAGTTCCACGTCGGCAAGGCAGGGCGGTCGCCGTATAACGGAGAAGAGGTTTCCGGGCAGGGCTCTGCCGCCCCGCCCGCCGAGGTCCCGTCGCCGGACCGCGGAATCCGATGAAGCCGGGTAACGGCTGGGGAGCCCGTTCGACGGGAAACGCGCGTGTCGAGGTAGGCTCTCGGGTGTCAATCAGCGCGCAAAAGTTTCCAGGCAGGCGGGGAAAACAGCGCGTTTTTTTTCCAGTCCCTCAGGTTGTTTTCTGACGCTGTTTAAAACGGTATGAGTGGTTTCCGGTTTCGAGTATATCGCAATGATGGGTTAT
>CAIOBP010000229.1 GCA_903856295.1 uncultured Rhodospirillales bacterium
ATCGTCCGGCGCTGGCGGGGCGTCAGATCGCCCAGTCGCGCCATCGCCGCCGTGAAATCAATCTCTCGCATCGCGCCACCCTCCCAACCCTACATATGGGGCGGTGCAGGACGCCAACAATCACCGCTGACAGAGCCAAAAAATATCCACAGCGACGCGGCGATGGCGTAGCCGATCGTCACCTGGACCTTGTACATGGTTCTTCTTGAGCGGGGCACGATCCAGGGCGATCTTGGCAAGACTCCATCACAACCCGATCATATCCCAGTGCCAAGCTAAAATCGACCGCGATCGAAAGTTTCACGGAGTCTTGGGGGCGCGAGCCCGGGGGTGAGCCTGCTCGTAAATCGCCATCAGGCGGGTGGCGTCGACATCGGTATAACGCTGGGTGGTCGACAGCGAGGCGTGGCCGAGCAGGTCCTGAATGGTCCGCAAGTCGGCGCCGTCGGCCAGCAGGTGGGTGGCGAAGCTGTGGCGCAGGGCATGGGGGGTGGCGCTGTCGGGCAGTCCGAGCAGGGCGCGCAGGGTGCGCATCTGGCGCTGGGCGACCCCGGGATTGAGGCGGCCGCCGCGCGCGCCGACGAACAGGGGCTGCCCGCCATCGCCGGCGAACGGGCTCGCCGCGAGATAATCCCGGATCGCCGCGCTCACCGCCGGCAGGACCGGCACCACCCGCTGTTTGCGGCCCTTGCCGGTGACCACCAGGGTGCCGACGCCGCCGTCACCGCCGGCGGCCGGCGCCTCGTTCCGGTTCAGGCTGAGAGCTTCGTCGATGCGCAGGCCGCAGCCATAAAGCAGGGTGAACAGCGCCCGGTCGCGCTTGCCGATCCAGACGATGTCGGGGGCGTTTTCCGCCTCGTCGAGCAACCCGGCGGCATCGGGCTCGGGCAGCGGGCGGGGGACCGGCCTGCGCGCGCGCGGGCTGCGCACCAGACCGATGGCGCTGTTATGCATCCGGCCGCTGCGATCGAGCCAGCGATAGAGGTTGCGCAGCGCCGCCAGCGCCCGCGCCCGGCTGGAAGCGGCCAGACCGGCGCCGGCTCGCTCCGAGAGCCAGGAGCGGAAGTCGCCGAGGCGGGTCTCGCTGAGATCGCCAAGCGCCGGCAGGCGCCCGATGTGGTCGGATAAAAAGCGCAGGAAGGCGCCGACATCGGTCAGATAGGCATCGAGGGTGTGAGTGGACACCCGGCGTTCGACGCTCAGCCATTGCCGCCAAGCCGACAACGCCTCGCCCAGGTCCGGCATGGCCGCGAACCCGATCACCGCACCGGCCATCATCACCCTCCCACGGTTGGAAAACCATGGGAATGCTATGGGGTTATGCGGGTTCTTTCAACCTATCTGATAGAAAGTCGTGCTAACGCCTTATAACTGTGGCGAGTTGGCACCGTTCGGCCGTGGGTCAGCAGGACAGAAAGGCTTTGACCTTCAACAGCACGTCCTTCATTTCGGCATCGCTTTTGAAGCGCTGCTTGAAGGTGGGCAGGAACTTCGGGTTGCGGAATTCGCGGCCGATGGTCTCGACCGCCAGCGCCCTCGCCCGGCCCTCGACGAGCTGGATGCCCGAACACACCTTGAACAGCAGCGAAATGCGGTCGGGATAGCTGCGGTTGGGCGCCAGCATGATGTCGTTCTTGAAGATGTCGAGCAGCACGTTGTCGACGGCGGTCAATATCTCCGTCCGAGTCGCCTCGTCGAGCGGCGCCGCGACCAGCGCTTTCATCACGTCGGCCAGGGTGCCGACCGCGGCCAGCCGGTTGCCGCTTTCGCGCAGGCAAATGCGCACCAGATCGTCGGGCGGCATGGCGGAGCGGAAGTACCGGAACACCGCCGCCTTGTTGATCGAACCGGGGGCGAGCATGGCCAGACGGCTCAGCACCGCCAGCTTTTCGGAAACCCGCTGGGCGAGGCTGATGCATTCGGAAACCGCCTGAACCGAGATCGAACGCGCGGCCCGCTGGACCAGACCGTCGGTGATCTCCTCATCCTTGACCAGGCTGGGCGCGACCTCGTTGAGGTGGCGGATCAGGACGTTGAGCCCTTCCAACTCCAGCATCAGGTTGCGGCCGGGCAGCAGGGGCTGGCGGCTGATGATTTCGCGGAGCAGGCGCTTGCGCAGGGTCGAGCGAGTGCGCGGCATGCGGCCGTCATTCATCAGGGTGTTGAGAACCGCGATGCCGCCGGGGACCGAGCCGGAGCTCGGCTTGTAGGTGCCGCCGAACAGATTGGCCACCGTGCACATGGCGCTCACACGGTCGCTGCCCTCGTCGAGCAACTCCCGGAACGGGCCGGCGGCCGAAAAAATCTCCGAGGCCTGAAGATCGAGCACGCGCAAATGACGGCGCTCGAAGGACGGCGTGTACAACTGGCCCAACCGGTCGAGCTTTTCCGTCCAGCTCTTGGCGTCGAGGACATGGGCGACGACCGTGCGCACCAGATGGTACCCGCCGACCTCTTCCCCGAATTGCTTTTCGAGCTGGTTGGCGACTTCGACGAACTTTCCGGGCTCGATCTTTCCGATCTTGACGGCGTTGGCGTCGTTGCGCAGCTGGAGAACCAATTGGCTCCACAGCGACATCATGTCCTTGAACAGGGACGCCGCCGACATTTTGCCGCCGGACGCCTGGGCGAGCGGCACCGCCACCTTCTGGAAAACCCCCTGAAGGACGGTGCCGGCATTGTCGAGGTCGATGGAGTGCTTGTCCGAGTGGATCAGCTCAAGCACCGTGACCCGTTTGTCTTCCATGTACCGGCCGAGTTGCGCCCGCAACTCATCGCGGCCGCGCTCGCGATAGAAATCGCTCAGTTGCCGCCAGCAAAACGGCGCGCCGGCTTCATTTGCCGGGGCCAAAGGATCGTGCTCGGTCGCGTCCGCATTCAATCTTTTGAAAATAATGACGCTATCGGTAAAATCAAAATCAACGTAATGCTCAAGGCGGACCAAGCGCACACCGGACACGGTCTGGTCGGAATACAACTGCTCCGCCGCCGCCATGGCCTCCGCACGGAACGGCCACGAGTTCAACCGAAACCAAAGCTGGTCGCGGAATGAATGTAGTTCATAGCTGATGCGGATCTCTCCGACGACTTCAGGGTCGGGATTCACTGTCTTAACCTTCGCTCACAAACTACAAAATTAACGGTCCGCAAACCTTGGGAACTTCCGGTACGCCTCAAAACCGCCTCCGAAGGTTACCCTGGTTGGAACCACGAGTCTTTATAAACCAACAGACTGGGTCGGTGCCAGATATTTTGTCCTGGCAACTGTGCCGTTGCCACACCGCGGAACGACTGATCCCGTTCGTATTAAAGCGACTTCTGTCGCTTATCCTCCGGTTTTCGAATGGGTGCCTCCGGAGTTCGGCACGTAAAAAGTTCAGGGGGCGATGCGACGCATGACGAGGTGGTTGATTACGACCGTCATAACGACTTCACCGTGCTGATTTAGGGTCGCGTAGGCGAGGCGGACGGTGCCGCGCTCGGCTTTGCGCGAGGGCAGCAGTCCGGCCACGGTAACTTTCACCCGAATCGTGTCGCCGGGACGCACCGGGCGCAGCCAGCGAATCTCGTCGGCCCCGGCCTCGCCGTGACTGGTGCCGGTCAGGATGCCGGTGTCGCGGAAAAGCCGGAAGGTCAGGGCGAGGGTCTGAAAGCCGCTGGCGATCAGGCCGCCATAGGGGGAACGGCAGGCGGCCTGGGTGTCGACGTGGAACGGCTGGGGATCGAAACGAAAGCCGAAATCGATGATCATCGTGTCGGTGAGGGTCAGCCCCTCGGTCTCGAAGCTTTGGCCGGCGCTGAAATCTTCAAACAGATAACCGTTCACGGCCGATCCTCCGACAGGAAGCCACCCCCCGAGTGTACGCCCGCTGGGGCTGGGCGTACACTACTTCTTGCCGGACTTCTTGCCGGTGATCGGCGCGGCGAATCGGGCATGACCGCCGGTGGTTCGATGTCGGCGGCAGGTCCGAAAGAGCCGGTCGCGCCGAATTGCCGAGGGATGGAATAATTCCCAGACCAAATGCTGCGCCGCAAACAAAACATTGTGCGCTGCGCAAATATTATTGGCGGGATTTTTCCAGTATCCGATTCCGGGACACGCGGGCGGCGGTATCCGAGTCGACTGGCCACAAAATCCTCGGAGCGACACAGTAACATGTTGAGGTTAAATGATAAATTCAAGGGCTGGCTCCCTGGCCCCGGCTCTCCGGCGCGCGCGCGGCGGTTGTCGGCGGGGGGATGGGAGAAACCGCGGCCGCATCGCGTCGAAACGACAGCCAATGGTATGGTTAGTAATTGATATTAAAGGATATTATAGGGTGGTGTCCGTACCGGTCCGCCGGCTGGGCCGGCGGTTCGCCGTCCTGGGATTGGCTCGAAATGTCGCACCCGGCATAAAAGCCTGTTACCATGCGAATCCGCTGGGTACATTAGGCGGACAATGACCCAATAGTTCATAAGCAAAAATTCGGAGGAACTCTCGAGATGACGCAACCGCAGACGCCTAACCGCTGGTCCGTTGTGATCGGCGCTATTCTCATACAGTTCTGCCTTGGCTCCCTTTATGCCTGGGGCATTTTCGCGGCCCATCTGAAGAAATTGCCCGCTCCGGCGGCGTGGACGAACGCTCAGACCCAGTACGTGTTTTCACTCGAACTGGCGGTGTTCGTTATTGTCATGGTCTATGCGGGCAAGCTGCTGACCAGGGTCCATCCGCGCGTGATCGCGCTGGCCAGCGGCGTGCTGGTCGGCATTGGTTACGTGCTCGCCGGCCTGAGCGGCGGCAAGGACCTCGGGCTGGTGATGCTCTGCGTCGGCGTGATCGCCGGTGCCGGTACCGGTCTCGGCTATGTGGTTCCGATCGCGGTCTGCATCCGTTGGTTCCCCGACAAGAAGGGCCTGATCACCGGTTTGGCGGTTGCCGGCTTCGGTCTCGGTGCGATCTGCTGGGGCAAGATGGCCGGAACCTGGGGCGATCTGCTCAAGACCTATGATATCAACGGCGTCTTCCTGCTCTACGGCATCGTGTTCGCCGTCGTGGTCTGCCTGGGCGCGCTGTTCATGAAGTTTCCTGCCGAGGGCTGGCTTCCCGAAGGGTACACCCCGCCGGTCGCGGCTCCCGGTGCGGTTTCGGCTGCCGGCGCTGCTGACTTCTCGATCTCCGAGATGCTTGGCACGGCTCAGTTCTACCTGATCTTCGTCGCCTTCACGATCAGCTCGGCCGCCGGCTTGGCTTGTATCGGTCTGATCCTGATCTACGCGGTTCAGGAATTGTCGACCACCTTCTCCGCCGCCGGGCCCGACACCGCCAAGCTCGCCAAAGGCGCCGCCGAAATGGCCATGCTGGTGGTGTTCCCGGTCTGCAACTCCCTGGGGCGTATCGGTTGGGGTACCGCCAGCGACAAGATCGGCCGCAAGCTGTCCATCTTCCTGAACCTTGCGTCGCAGGGCGCGGTGATCCTGGTGTTCCCGATGATCGTCGCCAACCCGCTGCTGCTCGCGGTCGCGGCCGGCGTCATCGGCTTCAACTTCGGTGGCAACTTCGCGCTGTTCCCGACCATGACCGCCGATACCTTCGGCACCAAGCGGGTCGGCCAGAACTATCCGGTGGTCTTCCTCGCTTACGGCGTCGGTGGCGTCGCCGGACCGCTGCTGGCTGGTTACATGGGCGACCTGAAGCAATTCCCGTTGGCTTTCACCGCCGGTGGTATCGCTCTGGTCGTGGCCGCGGCTCTGATCTTCCTGGTCAAGCCGGCAACCAAGCCGGAGGCTGTGGCGTAAGGTCGGGCCGGACCCGGAAGGGATCGGACCAGATAACCTAGAAAACAAACGTTCTACCAAGCTCATGGTTGCCCGTCTGGCCTCTGGCCGCGGGCAACTTTTTTTTGCCCGAAAGCCATCGTTGAGGATGAGCGCCGGATTTGAATTGATTCTCTTACGCTAATTCGGGATTGTCAGGGGGCGTCGGGCGATGGCTCGTCGCAATGAGGAGGGGCATGGGCAGGATCCGGTCACGACGCGAAGACGGCATCCTCGGTCCACCGGCGGTCGCGAAGCTGGAGGGCAGCGAGTCTGCGGTCAAGCAGGGCGAGCAGATCGTCCGCTCCATCGCGATTGCGGTGGGCGCGGCGGCGCTTGCGTTGATTTTGCTGTCGGTTTTCGCCGGGACCTCCGAATACAACCTCTATGTCAAGGATGCCGAGCGCCGGGTCGAGAGCGACATCGCGGCGTCGGAGCAGAACATCAAGCTGGCGATCTCCAGCCTTGAGAGCGTGATGCGCGCCATTGGCGAACGCATTCGCGCCGGCGGCGCCAGCCAGAAGAATCTCAGCGATTTCCTGTTCACCATGGATCACGACCTGCCGGCGACGCGGGCGCTGCTGGTGGCGGGTCCCCAAGGCAGCATCATCGCCGAGTCCCGTCCCGAGCGGCTGGCGGTCGGCATCGATGTGTCCGACCGGGCCTATTTCACCGTGCACAAGCCGGCGGCCAGCGAGGGCAGCACCGGGGAGGGCGAGTTGTTCATCGGCCAGCCGATCCGCTCCCGGGTCGATAACGCTTGGCTGATGCCGATTTCCCGGCCGGTGCGCGACGACAAGGGCAATTTGCTGGCGGTGGTCGTGGCCTCCATCGACTTGCGCTACATTGCCAAGCTGTTTTCCTCGATCGATGCCGGCCCGCACAAGCTGGAGGCGCTGATTCACCGCGACGGCGCCGTGCTCTCGGTGTTTCCCTTCGACTTCACGCTGATCGGCCGCCCGGTGACCGAGACGCCGCTGTTTCGGGAATATCTGCCGCGCGCCAACCTCGATGTCATCCACGGTCCTTCGGCGGTGGATTCGGCCGAGCGCATCGTCGCCTACCGCACCATGAGCCCGTGGCCGCTGGTGCTCGAGGTTTCGATGCGCCGGGACGACGCGCTCGGCCATTTCCTCGCCGTCGCCGTCGGCTGGGCGGCGCTGATTTTCCTGTTTCTGCTGACCACCATCTACGCCGCCTTCCGGCAGATAACCCAGACCCGGCAGCTGGCCACGGCGGCGGTGGTGATCGAGCAGCAGATCGGCAAGCTGAAGGAAACCAACGACGAGCTGCAACGCGAGATGTCGGAGCGGCGCTATGCCGAGGAGGAGCGCGACCGGCTGTTCGACCTCTCGATCGACATGCTGAGCATCTCGACCATCGATGGTTATTTCCGGCGGGTGAATCCGGCCGTCGTCGCCAATCTCGGTTATAGCGAGGCCGAGTTGCTGTCTACGCATATGATCGACTTCGTTCACCCCGACGACATCGATGATACCCTTGAGGAATTGCGGGCGCTGGCCGAGCACCGCCCGATGCTGGGGTTCGAGAACCGGTTCCGGCGCAAGGACGGCGACTATCGCTGGTTCAGCTGGAACGCCCTGCCCAAGGACAATCTGGTTTACTCGGTGGCGCGCGACGTCACCGAACAGAAGGCGGTCGCGGCCCAGTTGGAGACCGCGCTCTACCATGCCGAAGCCGCCAATCGCGCCAAGAGCGATTTTCTCGCCAACATGAGCCATGAGCTGCGCACGCCGCTGAACGGCGTCATCGGCTATGCCGAGGCGCTGGGCCTGGGCATCTTCGGCCAGCTCACACACAAGCAGGTCGAGTACGTCAACAACATCCGCAACGCCGGCACCTTGCTGCTGGGCATCGTCAACGACCTGCTCGACCTTTCGGTGGTCGAGGCGGGACGGCAGGTGCTGGCCGAGGGCGACGCCGAGATCGGCTCCCTGGTTCATTCGGTGGTGGCTTTGGTGCGCGACCGGGCGGTCTCCAAGCAGTTGGCCCTGACGGTCAGCCTGCCCGATCCCGTGCCGGTGGTGCGTTGCGACGAGCTTAAGATCAAGCAGGTGCTGGTCAATCTGGTGGTCAACGCCATCAAATTTACCAATTCGGGGGGCAGCATCGAGGTGGCGGTGGCGCTGGAGGCCGATGGCAGTCTCAGCATTTCGATCATCGACACCGGCATCGGCATCGCGGCCCACGATCTGCCCAAGGTGATGACGCCGTTCGGTCAGGTCGAGCCGGTGCACGCGCGCAGGCAGGGCGGTGTCGGGCTGGGGTTGCCGCTGGCCAAGAAGCTGATCGAACTGCATGGCGGCACGCTCAGCCTGATGAGCGTTGCCGGCGTCGGCACCACGGCGCGGGTGACCTTGCCCGCCGAACTGGTTCTTGGTGTCGCGAGCGGGCAACTCGGGCTTTGAGTTTGGGTGCGGTACCTGTAAAGTCAATTTTAGGTTAACGGCCGGTTTTGGTCGCCGGGGTGGGGGCAGGGGAGCTGGGAATGGCTGAGCATCCGTCGTTGAAAGGTCGGGGTCTTTTCTCGCGCCTCTGGCGTCTTGTCGTGACTCCGTCGGCTCACTATTCGCTGGGCGCGATACTGCTGTATGGATTCGCGCTGGGCGTGGTCTTCTGGGGAGGGTTCCACTGGGCGATCGAATTGTCGAATACCGAGACCTTTTGCACCTCTTGTCACGAGCATGCCAATTTTACTCTGCCTGAGGTTCAGAAGACCGCTCACTACAGTAATATTCCCGGGATACGGGCCAATTGCTATGATTGCCATGTCCCTCGTGACTGGCTGCATAAGCTTGCGACCAAGGTTTATGTTACGAGGGAACTGTTCCAGCACATGACTGGAACCATCGATACCCGGGAAAAGTATGAGGCAAGGCGGCTTTCCATGGCTCATGACGTCTGGCAGCGCCTGCGGGACTCCAATTCCCGCGAGTGCCGGAATTGCCACGACTACGGGTCCATGAGTCTGGGCCAGCAGGAGGGCATGGCGGCGCGGCAGCACCAGCTGGCGGCCGATCAGGGAGTCGGCTGCATCGATTGCCATATGGGGGTTGCCCACAAGCTCCCGGCCGGCGCGCCGGAGCGCCATTTGCTCTCCGAGGGTCAGCGGTAACTCAACCGAGGCAAGGGGCCGCTGCCCCTTGACCCCGCCAAAGGCCGGGGGGCCTTTGGAAACCGGTTGTTCAGGCCGTGCCGGTCTCGTCGGCATCCTCGCCGGCGTCCTGGTCGAAGTGCGAGCCGGTCAGATTGCCGGCCATGCGGCGCAGCACGTCCATCGCCAACGCCAGTTCGTCCGGAGCGATGCCTTGAGTCGCCTCGCGGTTGGCGTCGACCGAGCAGGGCAGGAGCACGTCCCGCAAGGCGCGGCCCTTGGGCGTGAGGTAGATGTTGACCTTGCGGCGGTCATGGGTGTTGCGCACCCGCTCGACCAAGCCCCGCCGTTCCATGCCGTTGAGGGCGGTTACCGTGGTCGGCTCCATCATGCCGACCCGTTGGCTCAGCTCGCGCTGGGTCAGGCCGTCCTTGTCCCACAAGGCTCGCAAAAAGAACCACTGGCCCATGCTGACGCCGTGGCTCGCGATGCGCGCCTGCAGGGCTCTCGCCAGCGAGCGGTGGACATCGCGAACGAGGTAGCCAATCGTCGTGTCGGAAAAAACCTCGGTCCGTCCCGGTTGAGCATCGCCCACCGAGGTCCTCGGTTCATTACGACCAGCAACGCCATCCGGGGAGGTTTCGGTGTTTCGCCACCCATCCCCTGCGCCCAGCCTCGAAAGCGGCGCCTCCATCGATTTTTCCATCCTGGCACCATCTCCTTATGACCTAACGGAGCTCGGTTGATCGTCCGCCTGAGCATACCGCAATTTTAATTTCAGCAAACGAAGTTCATCAACCGACAGCAAGCTTACGAAACTTATCTAGATCCTATGGACAAAATTGCAAGCCATCTTGCAAACAAAAATTTTTGCCGTCCCGGTGTGCGGGGGGCGGGGACGCTTGGTATTGCGTGAGCACAAGTACAGAATATCGTTCGGTATAGGGCGCTTCGAAGGATGCTTTGGTGATTGATGGTATGAAGAGGATCGGGGTGGTTTGGTATTCTCTGCGGGTTTTGTGGTATGTTTTGGATTTTTTGCGGTTTCTATGTGGGAGATCGTATTTGACAATCTTATTTCTTCCAAAATCAATATTCATGCTGGTTGTTGAGGTCGGAGATATTTCGGGAAATTTTCAGGATATGAAGTGATCCGATATCTATGCAATTGCTTTGGCGCCGCTCTAAAGGAGCGGGAGGCTGCTCTTTGCGAAAGTTAAGGCCGCTGTCTCCCCGGATATCGATATCTATCCTAAGGTTTAGTTTTGTGGAAAATTCAATATTGTTGCTGCATCGCCATAAACATCAGGCGGGATGCCGATTTTGCCGGGCCTGTGCGCCGGTCGACCCGTGGGGCATGGTCTTGCATGTCTGGCATGTTTGTCGGGCGTGCCTGGGAGGTGACACTGATCGCCTAAGCACGCGTGCGGTCCGATGATTATGGCCGGTTTCCGTCCGCCCACCGTGTCGGGTCGCGATCTATTTGAGTCTCGCGCGATGACCTAAGGGTTGACAGCCGTTCCGGTCATCGCGCAAGGCATGGGGTCATGAAGACCGCCGATTTTGATTTCCACCTGCCGCCATCCTGCGTCGCCGATCATCCGGCGCGCCCGCGCGATCATGCTCGCCTGTTAAGCCTTGTCGGTCAGGGGCTTGATGATCGGCGCCTGTTCGATCTGCCGGCCTTGCTGCGCCCTGGCGATCTGCTGGTCTTCAACGATACCCGGGTGATTGCGTCGCGCTTGGACGGGCGGCGTGGCGAGGCCCGGGTCGAGGTGACGCTGCACAAGCGGGTGGCGAGCGGCCGCTGGTTGGCCTTCGCACGTCCGGCCAAACGCTTGCGGCCGGGCCAGACCATCGAGTTCGCGCCGGGGTTCGCGGCCGGAGTCGCGGCCAAACATGAGGACGGTCAGGTCGAACTGACCTTCGAGGGCTGCGACTCGGAATTGTTCGCAGCGCTGCGCGCTCATGGCCGGATGCCGCTGCCGCCCTACATCCGCCGGCCCGATGGTCCGGAGGCGGGGGATGCCGAAGATTACCAGACCCTGTTCGCGGCCCGGGATGGCGCGGTGGCCGCGCCCACCGCCGGGCTGCACTTCACGCCGGCTGTGATGGCCGGGCTGGCGGCGCGGGGCGTTGCCACCGCCGCCGTCACCCTTCATGTCGGCGCCGGCACTTTTTTGCCGGTGAAGGTCGAGGATGTCCGCGATCACCACATGCATGCCGAGTATGGCGAAATCGGTGACAGCACCGTGGCGGCGATCGCGGCGACACGGGAGGCTGGCGGCCGGGTGGTCGCGGTGGGTACAACGTCGCTGCGTCTGCTGGAGACGGCGGCCGGCTCCGGGGAGGGGCTGCGGCCGTTCGCCGGCGAGACCGCGATCTTCATCACCCCCGGCTATCGCTTCCGGAGTGTCGACATGCTGCTGACCAACTTCCATTTGCCGCGCTCGACCCTCTTTATGCTGGTCTGCGCCTTCGCCGGCACCGAACGGATGCGGGCCGCCTACGCCCACGCCATCGAGACCGGCTATCGCTTCTATTCCTACGGCGACGCCTGCCTGCTCGAGCGGGCGCCGACATGACCGGCTTTCGTCTGCTGGCCCGCGACGGCGCCGCGCGCCGGGGCGTGCTCACTACGGCTCATGGTGCGATCAACACCCCGGCCTTCATGCCGGTGGGCACGGCGGCGACGGTCAAGGGCATGCTGCCCGAGCAGGTGGCCGGCACCGGCGCCGAGATCATCCTCGGCAACACCTACCACCTGATGCTGCGTCCGGGCGCCGAACGGGTGGCCGAGTTGGGCGGGCTGCACCGTTTCATGAATTGGCCGGGGCCGATCCTCACCGATTCCGGTGGTTTTCAGGTGATGTCGCTGGCGGGTCTGCGCAAGCTCTCCGAGCAGGGCGTGACCTTCCGCTCCCACCTCGACGGCACGCTCTACGATCTGACCCCCGAGCGCTCCATCGACATTCAGCACAAGCTCGACGCCGACATCACCATGTGTTTCGACGAGTGCACGCCCTGGCCGGCGACCGAGACGCAGGCGGCGGAGTCGATGCGGCTCTCGATGCGCTGGGCGCGGCGCTGCCGGGATGTTTTCGTCGAGCGGCCGGGCTATGGCCTGTTCGGCATCGTTCAGGGCAGCGTTTACCCCGAGTTGCGCGCGGAGTCGGCGGCGGCGCTGACCGCCATCGGCTTCGATGGCTACGCGGTCGGCGGGTTGGCGGTCGGCGAGGGCCAGGAGCTGATGCTGGCCACCCTCGAGACCACGGTGCCGCAGCTGCCCGCCGACCGGCCGCGCTATCTGATGGGCGTCGGCCGGCCTTCGGATATCGTGCGGGCGGTGGCGCGGGGCATCGACATGTTCGATTGCGTGATGCCGACCCGCTCGGGCCGCACCGGTCAGGGCTTCACCAAGCGCGGCACCCTCAACATCCGCAACGCCCGCCACGCCGCCGACCCCCGGCCGCTGGAGGAGGGCTGCGTCTGCCCGGCCTGCCGTTCCTATTCGCGGGCCTATCTCCATCATCTGTTCCGCGCCCAGGAGATGCTCGGGCCGATGCTGCTGACCTGGCACAATCTCCAGCATTTCCAGGAGGTGATGCGCGGCCTGCGCGGGGCGATCGAGGGCGGGCGACTGGCCGCTTTCATCGCGTCGTTCGAGGCGGCCGAGGCGCTGGGCGACATCGAACCGCTGGCCGGCGCCGATCAGGGAGACGAGGAATGACCGACGCCATCTATCGGAGCCTGACCCAGCTCGGCGGCAAGACCGCGCTGCCCGCCAGCCCGGCCGCGGCGGTGCTGGAGCGGGTGAGCAATCCCCACCCCGGCGAGCGCTATCTGGTGCGCTTCACCGCCCCGGAATTCACCTCGCTGTGCCCGATCACCGGCCAGCCCGATTTCGCCCATCTGGTGATCGATTACGTGCCGGCGGGCTGGCTGGTCGAGAGCAAGTCGCTCAAGCTCTATCTTGGCGCCTTCCGCAATCACGGTGCCTTCCACGAGGCCTGCACCCTCGAGATCGCCCTGCGCCTGAAGGCCGAACTTTCGCCCGCGTGGCTGCGGATCGGCGGCTATTGGTATCCGCGTGGCGGCATGCCGATCGACGTCTTCTGGCAATCCGGCCCGCCCCCCGAGGGCCTGTGGCTGCCGCCCCAGGAGGTCGCGCCCTACCGGGGGAGAGGGTGAGGCAGCGTCTCCGCGTCCAAGCTCTCTCCCTCGGCTTCGACGCCATCGGCTTCGCCCCGGCGGCGCTCGGGGAGGAGGTGCGGGAGAACCTCGCGGAGTTCCTGGCGGCGGGGAACCATGGCGACATGGGCTGGCTGGCGGAGAAGGGCGAGCGGCGGGGCGATCCGCGCGGGTTGTGGCCCGAGGCGCGGAGCGTGATCGCGCTGGGGATGAATTACGGGCCGGACAGGGATGAGGCGGTGCCGGCCGGCTGCGGCGTCATCTCCCGCTATGCCCGCAACCGCGACTATCACGATGTGGTCAAGAAGCGGTTGAAACAGGTGGCCGGCTGGCTGCACCGGGAGTCCGGCCATGCGGTCAAGGTGTTCGTCGACACCGCACCGGTGCTGGAAAAGCCGCTGGCGGCGTTGGCCGGGCTGGGCTGGCAGGGCAAGCACACCAATCTGGTGTCGCGGCGGTTCGGCTCCTGGCTGTTCCTGGGCGAGATTTACACCACTCTGGAGCTGCCGCCCGACCCGCCGGGAGAAGACCGCTGCGGCCGGTGTGTGCGCTGCCTGGAGGCGTGCCCGACCGGCGCCCTGACCGGACCGCACCGGCTCGACGCCCGGCGCTGCGTCTCCTACCTGACCATCGAGCATGCCGGGCCGATTCCGCTGGAACTGCGGCCGCTGCTCGGCACTCGCATCTATGGCTGCGACGACTGTTTGGCGGTCTGCCCGTGGAACCGTTTCGCCAGCGCCTGCCGGGAGCCGGCGCTGCTGCCGCGCGCCGAACTCACCGCGCCCCGCCTCGCCGACCTGGCGAGGCTCGACGACGCCGCTTTCCGAGCGCTGTTTTCCGGCTCGCCGGTCAAGCGCATCGGGCGGGACCGCTTCGTCCGCAACGTCCTGATCGCCATCGGCAACAGCGGCCTGCCGGAACTGGCGCCAGCGGCGGCGGCCTTGCGATCGGACCCGAATCCGGTGGTCGCCGAGGCGGCGGCGTGGGCCTGCGGATGTTTCGCCTATGCCGGCGCGTCTTCGGCGTTGGCGAGCAGGGTCAGCAGTTCCTCGCCGCTGACCGGCGGGCTGAACAGATAGCCCTGGATCTCGTCGCAGCCCATGCGGCGCAGCGCGGCGAGTTGCTGCACGGTCTCGACGCCCTCGGCAACGACGCGATGGCGCAGGGCATGGCCCATGCTGATGATCGCCTTGACGATTTCGGCGTCGTCGGCATCGGAGGCGATGTCGTTGATGAACGAGCGGTCGATCTTGATGGTTTCCAGCGGCAACCGCCGGAGATGGCTGAGCGAGGAATAGCCGCAGCCGAAATCGTCCATCGAGATGTGAATGCCCATGGCGGCGATTTCGCGCAGCAATCCCACCGCCGCCTGTCCGTCCCTGACGATCACGCTCTCGGTGATTTCCAGTTCGATGTCGGCGGGGGTGAGGCCGGTATTGACCAGCACGGCGGCCAGCGTGCCGAGAAAATCGCGACGAACCTGCTTGACCGAGAGGTTGACCGCCATCCGCACCTTGTCGAAGCCGGCGTCCTTGAGAATCCGCCGCTGCCGGCAGGCGGTTTCCAGCACCCAGCTGCCCACCTCGGAAATCAGCCCGGTGCGCTCAAGCACGGGCACGAACTGGTCGGGCGGCACCGCTCCCAGGTCGAAATTGCGCCAGCGCAGCAGCGCCTCGACTCCGAGAATCTGCCAGCTCGCGATATCGACCTTCGGCTGGTAGACGAGGCTGAACTCCCGGCGCTCCATGGCGCCGGACAGGCCGCTGTTGATGGCCACCCGGTTCTTGACCAGGGTGTTGAGGGCGCAGGTGAAGAAGCGATAGTTGATCGCCGCGTCCTCGCGCGCGCCCTGCAAGGCGGCGTGGGCGTTGCTCAGCAGGGTGTCGGCGTCGGTGCCGTCCTGGGGAAAGGTCGAGATGCCGATCACCGCCGGTACGACCACCTGATAGTTGGTCAGCGACACCGGCTTGCGCAGATCGGTGAGGATGCGTTCGGCCAGGGCCGCGGCATCCTGCTGCTGCTCCAGGTGAACGGTGAGAACGGCGAATTCGGTGTCGCTCAGGCGGGCCACGGTGTCGCGCACCCGCACCGCGTTCGACAGCCGCCCGGCGACTTCGCGCACCAACTCGTCGGCGGCGGCGGGGCCGATGCCGTCATTGACGAAAGCCAGATTGTCGATGCTGATCAGCAGCACCGCCCCGCCATCCAGTTCCGCGCCGTGTCCCTCCAGGGTGCGGCGCAGGCGGTCGTGGAACAAGGTCCGGTTGGGCAGCGAGGTCACGGTGTCGTAGAGCGCCTGTCGCTGGATGATGGTTTCCGCCCGCGTGGTCTCGGTGATGTCGCTGGCCGACACCACCACCAGGGCCGGTTCCCCGGTCAGCAGGCGCATCCGCAGGCGGACGCTGTAGGTCGAGCCGTTCATCCGCTGGAAAAAGCTTTCGAGATCAAGCTCCGGTGGCGTGGCTTGGCACATCTTCTGGTGGATGATGTCCAGATGCGCCGCGCTGAAGCCGGGGATGATGTCGGTCAGGGACAGGTGCCGGAAGTCGGCGGCGTGATAGCCGAGGGACTCGCGCGCCTGACGGTTGACCAGCTGAAAACGCCAGGACCCCGGCTCGACCACGAATGTTTCCTCGGCGCAGCCCTCGACGATGGCCAGTAGGCGCTGGCTCAGCCGGCGGGCGGCTTCCTCGGCATCCGCGCCGTTATGTTTTCCCTGGCTGGTGCCGGCGATGGCATCCGATCCATAGTGCGGAACGGTGATCATACATGAGTCTCCAGATGATCCGGCGGGAGCGCAGGCTTTTCGGCACTATAATGATCTTTGCGTGTGATCACAAGCTATCAGCTTTCTTGACTGCGGACCGAAGAGTTTGCCGGCTCACGGTCCCGAGTTTACTAGAGTAGGGCAAGGGCGGGGCAATGACAATACTTCGTCCGGTTCGCAGATAAAGTTCTCATGTCTGATCGCGCCGCAACGCCGGGGAATTTCGCTTCGGGGCCGTCATATTTAGTGGACTTGAAAAACGTTCGGAGGCCGGCCCGCGCCCGGGGCACCGGTGCGGAGGGCGCCGGCAGGATTCAGGTCGCGTTTATAGGGTGTTTTAGCTATGGTGGCTTAGGAGGCGTGTCGCGCCGGTTCGGGCGGCACGGAATTGTCGCGCCGGTCGGGGCGGCGCAAGGTCCGCGCCGGTCGAGGCGCACAAGGTCCGCGCCGGTCGAGGCGCATAAGGTCCGCGCCGGTCGAGGCGCACAAGGTCAAGGTGATGTGGTGGATACCCAACTGGTCAACACGCGCTCGGGCAGGATCGAGCCGGTACCGTCTTCGGTGCCGGGGCGTCCGGTGTTCGCCGCGCTTGATCTGGGCACCAACAATTGCCGTCTGCTGATCGCGCGGGCCCAGGGCGCCGGTTTCCGGGTGATCGACGCGTTCTCCCGCATCGTCCGGCTTGGCGAGGGGCTCAGCCGCAGCGACCGGTTGTCCGAGCGCGCGGTCGAGCGGGCGCTGGCGGCGCTGCGGGTGTGCGAGGCCAAGATTCAGCGTCGGGGCGTGACGGCGATTCGCGCCGTCGCCACCGAGGCTTGCCGCCGGGCGGTCAATTGCGACGATTTTCTCGAGCAGGTCGGGCGGGAGACCGGGATAGCCCTCGAAATCATTTCCAGTGCCGAGGAAGGGCGGCTGGCGCTGGCCGGCTGTTCGCCGCTGCTGGACCCGGACTTGCCCCGCGCCCTGGTGTTCGACATCGGCGGCGGCTCGACGGAAATCATGTGGCTGGAGCTGGTCGGGGGCGGGCGGCCGCCCCGTTTGATCGATCAGGTTTCGCTGCGGCATGGCGTGGTCAGCCTCGCGGAGCAGTTCGGCGGCACCGAGATCGATGGCGACACCTACGACCTGATGGTCGAGACCGTCGCCGATGCCATCGAGCCGTTCGACCGGCGCAACGGCATCCGTTCGGCGGTCGAGCGGGGCGGGGCGCAAATGCTTGGCACGTCCGGCACCGTGACGACGCTGGCCGGGGTCAATCTCGGTCTGGTGCGCTACGAGCGCTCCCTGATCGACGGCAGCCATCTCAGCGTCGACCACGCCCGGTTGGTCACCCGCCATCTGATGGACATGGACTACCACCAGCGCGCCGCCCATCCGTGCATCGGGCATGACCGGGCGGATCTGGTGATGGCCGGCTGCGCCGTGCTCGAGGCGATCTGCAACGCTTGGCCCTTCGAACGGCTGCGCATCGCCGACCGGGGGTTGCGCGAGGGCATACTGGCCGATTTCGTCGGCAATCTCAGGAGCTGAGCCCAAGGTCATGAGCGGAAAAAAGCCGGCCAAGCCGGGGACGGGCAGCCGTCAGGCGGCGGTGCGGGTCAAGACCGCGCGCAAGCGTTCCCTGTCCTCGACCCTCTGGCTCGAACGCCAGCTCAACGATCCGTATGTCGCCGAGGCCGGCCGTCTCGGCTACCGCTCGCGCGCGGCCTTCAAGCTGCTGCAACTCGACGAGCGGTTTCATCTGCTCAAGCCGGGATGCCGGCTGGTCGATCTGGGTGCCGCGCCCGGGGGCTGGACCCAGGTGGCGGTCGAGCGCATCCGTCCCCTGGAAACCGGTGGCCGGGTGGTCGGACTCGATATTCTCGAGATGGCGCCGCTGCCCGGTGCCGACCTGATCCATCTCGATTTTCTCGACGACTCCGCGCCCGATCGCCTGTGCGCCCTGCTGGGCGGGCCGGCGGACGTGGTGCTGAGCGACATGGCGGCTCCGACCACCGGCCATGCCGCCACCGACCATCTGCGCATCACGGCGCTGGCCGAGGCGGCCTACGAGTTCGCCGCCGAGGTGCTGTCGCGGGACGGAACCTTCGTGTGCAAGCTGTTTCAGGGCGGGGCGGAGCGGGTTCTGCTCCAACGGCTCAAGCGCGATTTCGCCCAGGTCCGCCACGCCAAGCCGCCAGCGAGCCGGGCTGACAGCAGCGAGACCTATCTCGTGGCCACCGGTTTCCGCGCTGCCGATGTCGAACACGGCAATTAGATGATTTTCAGTGTGGCGTGAGCCGAACGGGTTTGCTATATAGCCGTCCGTCGCCCGCTGGCGGCGCACTGATGCGGGATAGCTCAGCGGTAGAGCAATCGGCTGTTAACCGATCGGTCCTCGGTTCGAATCCGAGTCCCGCAGCCATAAGACGGAACGTTCAGGGGGCAGGCCTTTCCGGGTCTGCCCCCTTTTCGCTGTCCGCGGGCTGTTTTGCCGCGTCTGGACCTGATGCCGGGATTGGTGTACCCTGCGTGCCGGTGTTCGCTTCGGGGCACCGGCACGGAGCGTCGACCGACCATGGCCGAGTTCGATCGGATCGTTCAGTCACAGATCACGCCGGCGCAGGCCGCGGCCGACCGGCAGCGGCTTCATCGTCCCCAGCGCAAGCCGGCGGTGCCCGATGAGGGCGGTGGCGACGATTTCGTGATGGCGCTGGCCGCGCCGCGCCGGCCGGCGCTTCCGGCGGCGACCAAGCTCGCCTCGTCCGAAGATGGCTTCATTCCCGAGCCCGGCCGCAAGCCGGCGGTCCCGGCTTCGGCCCGGACCTCGACCGCCGCCGACTTCACGGAGAGCGCGCGCTCGGCCGCGCGCATCGCCAATGTCAGCTTCGCCGATGTCATGGCCAAGGCGGCGCAGGAAAGCAATTTCGACGTCAACAGCCGCAGCGGCAACAGTTCCGCCGCCGGGCCGTTCCAGTTCGTCGAGCACACCTGGCTCGATATGGTGAAGCGTCACGGGTCCGCTTATGGCCTGGGCAAGGAGGCGGCCCAGATCAAGATGCACAACGGTGTGGCGTCGGTTTCGGACCCGGCGTTGCGCAAGCAGTTGCTCGATTTGCGCAAGGATGTCGCCCTGTCCTCGGGCATGGCCGCGCGCTATCTCGACGAGGTGGGCAAGGATCTGGCGGTGGCCCTTCACCGCAAGCCGAGCGAGACCGAGCGGCGCATGGCGTATTTTCTCGGTCCCGGCGGTGCCGCCAAGCTGATCCGGGCCGCGGGCAGCAATCCCGATGGTCCCGCGAGCGCGGTGCTGCCCCAGGCGGCGGCGGCCAACCGGAGCATGTTCTACGGCTCCGCGGGCGTGCTCTCCAACCGTCAGGCCATGAACAGGATTTCCCACTTCGTCAGCCGTCATTTGAAGGACTTCGCGGTGCTGGGCCGGGAGGAGCGTCCGGTCACCACCGATCGCGTGGTTCCACCCGATCCCCAGGTCGGATAAAGCTTGTTAACGCATTCCTGTTTGCACCGCAGCACCGGAACCCGGTATTGTGACGCTTATGCGAGAGCCCGGTGGGGATGGCCGGCGGTGTGACGAGGCAGGGGTGGGGTATGGCTGGACAGGTAGCGGCGCGACTGGCGGAACTGGGAATCGAATTGCCGCGGGCTCCGGCCCCGGCGGCGGCATATGTGCCATACACGCGGGCGGGTGATCTGCTGTTCGTGGCCGGGCAGTTGCCGATGTTCATGGGCGAGTTGCGCTTCGTCGGCAAGGTCGGGGTGGAATATTCCATCGAAGAGGGGCAGGCGGCGGCGCGTCAATGCGGCGTCAATCTGATCGCCCAGGTCGCCGATGCCCTGGATGGCGATCTCGATCGTTTGGTGCGCTGCGTCAAGCTGGGCGGCTTCGTCAACACCGTGCCCGAGTTTCGCGATCATCCCAAGGTGGTGAATGGCGCCTCGCAGCTGATGATTCAGGTGTTCGGCGATATCGGCCGCCATGCCCGGTTCGCGGTGGGGGCCAATTCGCTGCCCTTCGGGGCTTGTGTCGAGATCGACGGCATCTTCCAGGTGCGTTGAGCGGCCATGAGCACCAACGGCGTCACGGCCGACCTGCTGTTCGGCGCCGGCCGGGTCGATGCCGGGGAGTGGGACGCCTGTGCCGGTTCCGGCGATCCCTTCGTCAGCCACGCTTTCTTTTCGCTGCTGGAGGAGAGCGGCGTGGCGTCGGGGCGTACCGGCTGGCTGCCGTTGCATCTGGCGGTGCGCGACCGGTGCGGCGGTGCGACTCCGCGCGGCCGGCTGGCGGCGGTGGTGCCGCTCTACGTCAAGAATCACTCCCATGGCGAAACCATCTCCGACCAGAGCTGGGCCGAGGCCTATGATAAGGCCGGGCTGCGCTATTATCCCAAGCTGTTGATCGCGGTGCCGTTTCTGCCGGTGACCGGTCGGCGGCTGCTGATCCGGCCCGATGCCGACCCGGCGGTGCTTCCGGCGCTGGTGTCGACCCTTGAGCAGGTGGCGCGGCACCAGAAGGTGTCGTCGATCCACGCCACCTTTTGCACCGAGGGCGAGTGGCGGGCGCTGGGCGAAACCGGTTGGTTGCAACGGTTGGGGCTGAAGTGCCAGTGGCTCAATCGCGGCTATCGATGCCTCGACGATGTTCTCGGCGGCCTCACCGACACCGGCCGGCAGGCGATTCTCGACCAGCGCGCGGCGTTGGCGGCCAGCGGTGTGAGCCTTCGCACAGTGACCGGTTCCGAGATCACGCCCGAGCATTGGGACGCCTTTCACCGTCATGGGGTTGGCGCCGGCGGTTTCAACCGCGAATTCTTTCACCGGCTCGGTGCGGCGATGGGCGAGCGGGCGGTGCTGATGATGGCCGGGACCGCCGGTTCGGATTGCCTCGGCGGCGCGCTCTATCTGATCGGCGACGACACCCTGTATGGTTGGGGGGGCGGCAGGGAGGCTTCGTCTCCCTACGGCGCGGCGTTCGATCTCGGTGCCATCGAGGTCGCCATCGCTCGCGGATTGAAGCGCATCGATGCCGGGGAACCGGACGGGGGCAAGCTTCAGCGCGGCTACCAGCCGGTCTTCACCTACAGCGCCCATTGGGTGCGCAAATGCGGTGTCCGCGAAGTCCTGGTCGAGCACCTGGAGCGCGAGCGCCAAGCAATTCAAGCCCTGAAAGCCCAACTCGAGTAATGGGGTCTGGGGCCCGCGGCCCCAGTGGGGTCCAGGGGCGAAGCC
>CAIOBP010000230.1 GCA_903856295.1 uncultured Rhodospirillales bacterium
CGAGGGCATCAACAGCTTGGTCCAGGCAGCCAAGGCCAAGGCACGGGGATACCGCTCTACCCGCAACCTGGCCGCGATAATCTACCTCGTCGCCGGAAAGCTAGAACTCAAGCTACCCACGTGAAACAGCGAAGAGCCTTCCCCGCCGTGATTGAACTCAAAAACGTTCAGCGCGAGCCGGCGCACCACCACTCCAGGCCTGATCTCGACCGGATCATTGTCAAGAACCATGCTGTCGAGCAAGTCCTGGGGATTCTGTATCCGCCCGAAGGCGAAGCGCAACTTGAGGCGCATCATCTCGCGCGCCTGAGCGGCCGGCACACCGGTCGCGATCAACTCCTCTTCGGAGATCAGGCCGTAATTGCCCCGGTATATATATTGAATTTGCGCGTCAAGCTGCTCCCTCCGGCCAATCAGCAGCGGACGGGCGCCGGTATTGTTGGGATGCCCAGGCAGCAGCATCCCTTGCCGATAGAGCATCTGAAGAACAGGAAATTCAGCCAGATTGCTGAAACTGCCGCCCTGAATCATGACATCCGACAACAGAATGGCATTGGGGCCGGCTTCGCAGGCAACACCATCGACCGTTATCGGCCGCATCAGTCCCCGGCGCAGAAGATGCTTGACGGTATCGCCGGGACACCCGCACAGCACTTTCAGCCCCACCTCGGGAACCTCGACCCAGGCCACGCCCGGCGTCACCTCCACCATGAACATTCTCGTCGCCCCTTCAAATCGCCTTTATTCGACGCGCCGGGGAACCGCCATTAGGGGAACCGCCATTATTTGACCCCACGTGCGATCGGGACGTTTGCCAAACCGGCACCGCCAGCCACCCGCCCCAACCTGAACATCGCCCGCGAAACCGCTTTCCAGGGCGAAAGCGGTTTCGTCAGGCAAAGAGCGGGGTCAGCGCAGTTCGGCCAGCAACCGCGACGCCTGATTGGTACAGTCGTGCTCGGCCATCCAAATGGCGATCGCGCCGGGGGTCTTGATTTCGGCCGGCACCAGCTTGACCGTCAGCTTGACCGGCTTCGGACGATCATTGGAGCCGATGGTGTAATCGCCCTCGGCAAAGGGAAGCTTGGCCGGCCAGTCCAGCAGGGCTTCCCCTTCGGCCCAGACCGATTTCGCGCCAGCCCCGCCAGCGGAGAGAATCGTAATCCGCTCCTCGGGGCTGCCAAGCTCGCGCTCGAACCGAACCTTCTCGGACGGCACCTGACAGTGGGGGCCGCCGCTCATGGCGATGGCGTAAGGACTGCTGAACATCCCCGCCCGCGTCACCCCGAGCGCCGAGGAATCGGCGTTGCTGGCGGTGATCAACCGGGAAAGCACCGACACGGTTTTCGGATCGCCGCCCGGGCTGCCACCGGCAGGCTCGGCCACCATCCCGGAATACGGCCCGGCGAGGGTGACGGTCCGGCCATCGCGACTGAGAAACACCGCGTGACTATCGGCCGGCAGCGTCACGGCGGCGCCGGTCGCCACCACCTGCCCCGGCTTCAGGCTGGTCCCGCCCTTCACCCGCACCACGACCATGTCGGCCGAAGCGGCGCCAGCGGTAAGACAAATCGCAAGCCCCGCAGCAACTGCCCTCACATACTGAAACCAAACCATCGTCGTCTCCTTTGCCTGGCACCGTCTGAAGCCGCCACCGCCACCTTGTGACGACAGGCGCGCCGCTCACGAATGAGATCGTCCGCGTTCCGATCATACCTCGCCGGAGCGCTCTCGCCATAGTGCGGAGTTTGCGGCGCGATGGCGTCATTTTAGACGTTTGGGTGTCAAGGACCGCTAACGCTTCTTTCGTCTCCCCGCCGGCTTGCCCGATGCCGCCGACAGCGCCTTGGGCGCCATGCCCGGCCGGTCGAGGCCGAGATCCATGACCTCCAACCGCCGGAGTTCATCTCTCAGGCGCGCGGCCTGTTCGAATTCAAGATCGGCGGCGGCGGCGCGCATCCGCTTGTCCAGGTCCGCCATCACCGCCTTGAGATTGCTGCCGGCGAGGTGCACGGCGTCGGAAACCCCGGTGCTGACGGTCACATGATCGCCACGCTCGTAAACACTCTCCAGAATGTCGGAGATCGACTTCTTGACACTCTCGGGGGTGATGCCGTTGGCGATGTTGTACGCCTGCTGCTTCTCCCGCCGCCGGTTGGTTTCATCGATGGCGTAGCGCATGCTGTCTGTAATACGGTCGGCATACAAAATCGCCCGCCCCTCGAGATTGCGCGCCGCGCGCCCGATGGTCTGGATCAAAGACGTACGGGAGCGGAGGTAGCCCTCCTTGTCGGCGTCGAGAATCGCCACCAGGGCGCATTCCGGAATGTCCAGCCCCTCGCGCAACAGGTTGATGCCGACCAGGACATCGAAGACGCCGAGCCGCAAATCCCGTATGATTTCAATGCGCTCCAAGGTATCGACATCGGAGTGGACATAGCGTACGCGGATGCCGTTCTCGTGAAGGTACTCGGTCAGCGCCTCGGCCATTTTCTTGGTCAGGGTCGTCGCCAGAATCCGCAAGCCGCGCGCCGAGAGGTCCCGGGCCTCGGTGAGCAAATCCTCGACCTGGGTCTCGACCGGACGGACAATCACCAGCGGGTCGATCAGTCCGGTCGGACGGACCACCTGATCGACGAACACGCCCCCCGTACGCTCCATTTCCCAGGGGCCGGGCGTGGCCGACACGAACACCGTCTGGGAGCGCATCCGCTCCCATTCCTCGAATTTGAGCGGGCGATTGTCCATGCAGGACGGCAGACGGAAGCCATACGCCGCGAGTGTCGACTTGCGCATGAAGTCGCCCTTGTACATGGCTCCCAACTGCGGCACCATGACATGGCTTTCGTCGACAAAGATCAGCGCATTATCGGGCAAATATTCGAACAGGGTCGGCGGCGGCTCCCCGGGCGCCCTGCCGGTGAGAAACCGTGAATAATTCTCGATCCCGGCACAAATGCCGGTGGCGGCCAGCATCTCGATGTCAAAGCGGGTGCGTTGTTCCAGCCGCTGCGCCTCCAGCAGCTTTCCCTGGCCGTTCAAGTCCGCCAGCGTCTTGGTCAGCTCCTGTTTGATCAGCCCGATCGCCTGATGCAGCGTCGGCTTCGGCGTAACATAGTGACTGTTGGGATAGACGCGGACACCGGGCAGCGCCACCAGCTTTTCCCCGGTCAGCGGATCGATCTCGTGAATCGCCTCAAGTTCATCCCCAAACAGGGAAAAGCGCCAGGCGCGGTCTTCCATGTGAGCGGGAAACAATTCAACAGTATCGCCACGCACCCGGAAGGTCCCGCGCCCGAAGGCCAGATCATTGCGCCGGTATTGCAAGTCGGTGAGGCGGCGCAACAACTCGCTGCGGTCGACCCGTTTCCCGACCTCCAGGGTGATGGTCATCTCACTGTACATTTCGGCCGAGCCGATGCCGTAAATACACGACACCGAGGCGACGATGATCACATCATCGCATTCGAGCAGAGACCGGGTGGCGGCGTGGCGCATCCGGTCGATCTGCTCGTTGATATCGGCTTCCTTCTCGATATAGGTGTCCGTACGCGGCACGTACGCTTCGGGCTGGTAATAGTCGTAATAGGAGACGAAATACTCTACCGCATTGTCGGGAAAGAAGGATTTCATCTCGCCGTAAAGCTGGGCCGCCAGGGTCTTGTTGGGCGCCAGCACCAGCGCCGGCCGCTGCAAGGTATCGATGACATGGGCCACGGTGAAGGTCTTGCCCGAGCCGGTGACCCCGAGCAGCACCTGATCCCGCTCCCCCCGCGTGATGCCGGCGCACAGTTGCCCGATCGCCCGCGGCTGGTCGCCGGCCGGCTTGAAGTCCGAAACCAGACGAAACCGGCGCCCGCCCTCGGAGCGTCCCTCAAACATGGGGATCACATGTTCGGATAGTTCGGCCCGCCGCCGCCTTCGGGGACGGTCCAGTTGATGTTCTGCATCGGGTCCTTGATGTCGCAAGTCTTGCAGTGAAGACAATTGGCGGCATTGATCTGAAGACGGGGACGACTGCCATCGGCCTCGGTGATGAACTCATAAACGCCAGCCGGGCAATAGCGCGCCTCCGGCCCCTCATAAGCCGCGTAATTGATCTTTACCGGCACGGTGTGATCGCGCAACTGCAAGTGAACCGGCTGGTTTTCCTCGTGATTGACATTGGCGAACGCCAAGTTCGACAAACGGTCGAAGGTGATCACGCCATCGGGCTTGGGATAATCGATGCGCGGGGCATCACAGGCCTTCTTCAAGGTCTGGTGGTCGGCATGGTGGAGATGCAGGGTGTAAGGCGCCTTGCCGCGCCAGATGAAGGCGTCGATCGCCGAATGCACGACGCCAACGACCAGACCGTGCTGAAACGGCGGCCGGATGTTGCGGGACAGGTACAATTCTTCCCACAACCAAGTGTGCTTGAGCCGGTCGGCATAGGCCACGACCTCGGACTCGGCGGATTCGGAGCGGAAATGTTCGAAAATCGCCTCGGCCGCGGTCATCCCCGACTTCATGGCGGTGTGGGTGCCCTTGATCTTCGAGGAATTCATGGTGCCGGCGCAATCGCCGACCAGCATGCCGCCGGGAAAGGTCAACTTGGGAATCGCCTGGAAGCCGCCCTCGACCAGCGCGCGGGCGCCATAGGCGACGCGCCGCCCGCCCTCGAGCAACGGCCGCACCGCCGGATGGGCCTTGAAGCGCTGAAACTCCTCATAGGGTGAGAGGTGCGGATTCTGGTAGTCGAGCCCGACCACGAAGCCGATGGCCACCTGATTGTTTTCCAGATGGTAGATGAACGAGCCGCCATAGGTGGCAAAATCCAGCGGCCAGCCGATGGAATGGGACACCCGCCCGGCCTTGTGTTTGGCCGGTTCGACCTCCCAGATTTCCTTGACGCCGAGCCCGTAGGCCTGGGGGTCCGACTCCTTGGTCAGGCCGAAACGGTCGATCAGCGCCTTGGTCAGCGAGCCCCGGCACCCCTCGGCGAACACCGTCTGGCGGGCGCGCAACTCGACTCCGGGGGTGAGGCGGTCGGTGGGCTTGCCGTCCTTGCCGATGCCCATGTCGCCGGTGGCCACGCCCTGAACCACGCCGGCCTCGTCGTAGAGCACCTCGGCCGCCGCGAATCCGGCGTAGATTTCCACCCCCAGCGCCTCGGCCTGCTGGGCCAGCCAACGCGCGAGCAGACCGACGCTGGCCACATAATTGCCCGCGTTGCGCATGGTGGGCGCCACCGGCAGCGGAATCTGCCAGCGGCCGGTCATGAAGTAGAAGCGGTCGTCGCAGGCCGGCGTCACCAGCGGCGCCCCCTGATTGCGCCAGTCGGGAAACAACTCGTCGAGCGCGCGGGGTTCGATCACCGCGCCGGACAGAATATGGGCACCGATCTCCGAGCCCTTTTCAAGAACGCAGACGCCAAGCTCCCGCCCCTGTTCGGCCGCCAGTTGCTTCAGCCGAATCGCGGTGGCGAGCCCGGCAGGTCCGCCGCCGACGATCACGACGTCGTATTCCATGACTTCCCGTTCGATATCCCTCGACATCCCTCTGCCCCTTCCCACGATCCTCAGGCGTCTCCGCCCGGCGCAACGGCATCACCCCGGCGCAACGACATTATACAAAGCCGCCGCCATTTTGTATCATCGCTATCCCAGCCGCGAGTTTGCCGCAAGCCTGTGCCGACGTCCATGTCTTCAGCCGCCATGCCCGACCAGAGTGAGATCATCGCCGCCCTGTTCTGGCAGGGGGAAATCGGCGTCGACGAGGCGCTCGACGAACAGCCCGCCGACTGGACGCGCTTCGCCGCCCGCGCCAGCGCCGCCCGCCGCGCCCCGGCACCGCCGGCCACACCCTCCCTCACCCTGGGTCCGACTCGGGCCGCCACACCCGACCGCCGCCCCCCGGTCGATGCCCCGATTCCCGGTCTGGCCGACGCCCGCTCGCTGGTCGCCGGCGTCACCAGCCTCGCCGGCCTCCGGGAGGCGCTGACCCGCTTCGAGGGCTGCTCTCTTAAGCATACCGCGATGAATCTGGTCTTCGCCGACGGCAATCCCGAGGGCAAAATCATGCTGGTCGGCGAAGCACCGGGAGAAGACGAGGACCGTCTTGGCAAACCCTTTGTCGGCGCCAGCGGCAAACTGCTCGACAAAATGCTCGCCGGCATCGGTCTCGACCGCACTCAGGTCTATATCTCCAATATCCTGCCCTGGAGACCGCCCGGCAACCGCAGTCCGACCCAAGCAGAAATCGCGCTCTGCCTGCCCTTCATCGAACGCCATATCTCGCTGGTCGCTCCCCAGGTCCTCGTGCTGCTGGGCGGAACTGCGGCCAAGAGCCTGCTGAACCGCGCCGAAGGCATCACACGTTTGCGGGGACAATGGCTTGATTTTCATATCCCCGGATCAACACAAATATTTCCTGCGATGGCAACCTATCATCCTGCCTATCTGCTGCGATCACCTATCCACAAACGCGAGGCATGGCGCGATCTTCTTATGATTAAAAGTCGGTTAACCTGAACAATCCTTACGCACTTAATCATGTCACCTGTGATGCCCTCGGGCCACAGCCGGGTATTTCGGAGTCTTCCCCCTTGCCAAACACAGTCCCTCGCGATATGTCGGCAAGATGCATGGAATTTATCTCAAAGCGAAGGCGCTTGGGGCGCTCGCACCGAAGACATCACGGAGATTGGTGACGGTGGTCCTGCTCTGCGGGACCCTGACACCGGCGCTTCCTCTCCAGCGACCGGGGCCGGCAACGGCATCCCTGTCGCCACCGCCCGCCACCGCTTCCGTTTCCAGCAACCGCTCGACCGAAACCGCCGGTGGCGACGATCTGCCACCCTCCCGGGCCGTGGGGCCGGCCCAAAGCCACGTCACCCTTCTGGAAACCGATCTGCCGGAGTTGCGCGGCGTGCGCCGCGGCGACGACGACGCCCGCCGCTATCGCCGCGTCTTCGAGCTACAGAGCCGCGCGGCCTGGGACGAAGCCGACAGCGAAATGGCCGGACTTCACGACCGCCGTCTGGTCGGGCAGGTGCTGCGCCAGCGTTACCTTCACGCCGGTTCGGCCAAGGTCAGCTACGACGCCCTTCGCGTCTGGCTGAAGCGCTACGGCGATCATGCCGGGGCCGGGCGCATCCGCGCCCTCGCCGAGGCCCGCCAGCCCAAAGGCGCGCCGCCGCCGCCTCAGCTGAACGACACCGATCGCCTCGACGGTGATCTGGAGGTGCAGGCGACCTGGGGCGCCGGGGTTTCCCCCCGTTCGCGCTCGACCATGGGCCGGACCTCCGACGGCCCGGCCGCCGAACGAATCGAAAATTACCTGCGCGCCGACCGCTTGCACGCGGCGTTGCGGGTGCTGGGCAACGACAGCGCGATGCGCGGAGTCGGCGACACCGAATATGATTCGCTGCGCGCCCGCATCGCCGCCGCGCTGTTTTACAATGGCGACGCCAACACGGCGCTGATTCTGGCCGAAGCCAGCGCCGCCCGCTCGGGCGACGCGGTGCCCGGCGCCCACTGGATCGCCGGTCTGGCGGCATGGCGCAACGGCAACATTCCCGTCGCCGCCCGCCATTTCACCGCCATGGCCGCCGGTTCCCTCACCCCCTGGGAGGCCGCCGGGGCAGCCTATTGGGCCGGGCGCGCCGAAACCCGCCTCGGTCATGACCAGGAAGCCAGGGCGTGGCTGGAGCGCGCCGCCCGCTTCGAACGCACCTTTTATGGCCTGATCGCCGGGCGCACGCTTGGCCGCAGCACGGTGTTCCAATGGCAGGTGCCGACGCTCACCGCCGCCCATCTCAAGGCGATCGCCGCCTCGCCGGCCGGAGCGCGGGCGCTGGGGCTGCTTCAGGTCGGGCAGAGCGATCTCGCCGAGCAGGAACTGCGCCGCATCCATCCCCGCGACAACGCCCGGTTGGCCGAGGCCCTGGTGGCGCTGGCCGACGATGCCGGCCTGCCGGCGCTGGCCCTTCAGGTCGGCAACGCCGTCGCCGCGCCCGAAGGCCGAACCTACGACGCCGCGCTCTTCCCCCTGCCCCACTGGACGCCGCCCGAGGGCTTCACCCTCGACCGCGCCCTGCTGTTCGCGATCATGCGCCAGGAGTCGCGCTTCGAGCCGCGGCTGATCAGTTCCGCCGGCGCCACCGGGGTGATGCAGATCATGCCCGAGACCGCCCACGACGTCGCCAACGACGGCGCCGACTATGAGGGCTCCGACCGGCGGCGGTTGTTCGATCCCCAATGGAACCTGTCGCTGGGCCAGCGCTACATTTCCGGCCTGATGACCAGTCCCCAGGTCGCCGGCAACCTCGCCCACCTGACCGCCGCCTACAACGCCGGCCCGGCGAATCTGGTACGCTGGCGCCGTGACCTGGACGAGATCGACGATCCGCTGCTGTTCATCGAGAGCATTCCGATGCGCGAGACCCGCGACTATGTGCGCAAGGTCATGACCAATTACTGGATTTATGAAACCCGGCTCGGCCAGCGCACCGCCACCCTCGACGCCCTCGCCGCCGGCACCTGGCCGCTCTACACCCCCGCCTCGGAGCAGACGACCCAGGTGGCCGATCGTGCCGGAAACTGAGCGCAAACGGCCTCACCAGCAGCCCCCGCCGCCGCCCATCACCGCCGAACGCCTGGAAAAGGCGGCGTTGCGCTATCTTGAGCGGTTTTCGGCGTCGGCGGCCAGCCTGCGCCGGGTGCTGGCGCGACGGGTGGAGCGCTCGGCGCGCGACCACGACACCGACCCGGCCGAAGGCGCGGCCTGGATCGAGGACCTGCTGGAACGCTACCGGCGCAGCGGCCTGCTCGACGACGCGGTGTATGCCGAGGCCAAGGCCAGCAGCCTGCGCCGCCGGGGCGCGTCGGCACGGGCGATTCGGGAGAAACTCGCCGCCAAGGGGGTCGATGCCGAAACCGCCGTCGCCGCGCTCAACCGGACCGACCAGGATGCCGGCCATTCCGAGACAGCCGACTCGGCGGACGAAGACGCGGCGCGGGCCTTGGCCCGGCGGCGCCGGCTGGGACCGTTCCGTCCCGACTCCGCACGCGCCGACAACCGGAATCGCGATCTGGCAGCACTCGGCCGCGCCGGCTTCAGCTATGAAACCGCGCGGCGGGTGATCGACGGAGAAAACGAAGCCTGACCTTCGGAGCCCAGGGCCTCCCGGCCCCAGCGAAATCCAGGGGCAAAGCCCCTGGTCGCCGAAGCCCCCCTTAAGCGGCGGCCTGGGCGGCTTCGATGGCCTTGGCGATCTGGCGCTTGAGACGCCGGGCGTCGAGGCTCAGCACATCGTCCTTGGACGAGAGCAAAAAGGTGTCCAGCCCGCCCCGGTGCTCGATCGAGCGGATGGCATTGGTGGACAGGCGCAGGCGCACCGAACGCCCCAGCGCATCGCTGAGCAGCGAGGTTTCCTGGAGGTTGGGCTGAAACCGCCGACGGTTCTTGTTGTTGGCATGGCTGACGTTGTTGCCAAACTGCGTGCCCTTGCCAGTCACTTCGCACCGACGTGCCATCGGAGGGTCCTCTTATTAAAAGCCGATCAAAACAAACCCAGCCACCGAACGGTGACCGGTCGGCGTGAGGCGGCACTTGTAATCCGCCCTCCGCCCCGCCGTCAAGCCTTGCGTGACGCGTTTCCGGCGCTATGGTCCCGCCATCGCCCCTTTCCGAACGGAGCCCCCTTACCATGGCCACGGTCCTGCTGGCGCTCGGCGGCAATCTCGGCGACCGCGCCGGCCACCTCGAACAGGCGGTGACAGCGCTGGAGGCCCGGTTGCGCATCACCGCCCTGTCGTCGCTCTGGCAGACGGCGCCGATGTATGTGCTCGATCAGCCGGCCTTTCTCAACATGGCGCTGGCCGCCGAAACCGGCCTCGCGCCACTGGAGGTGCTGGCCCTGGCCAAGTCCCTGGAAACCGGCATCGGCCGCACACCCGGCCTGCGCTTCGGTCCGAGAGTGGTCGATATCGACATTCTGTTTTACGACAACGCCGTGATCTCCCTGCCCGAGTTGGAGATTCCCCACCCCCGCCTCGCCGAGCGGGCCTTCGTGCTGGCGCCGCTGGCCGAGATCGCCCCCGCCTTCCGTCATCCGGTGCTCGGGCGCACCGTCGCCGAGTTGCGCGCGGCCCTGCCTGATGATGATGGTATTTGCCGGCGTTACTCCGTATTGTCCCGCGCGAATTCCTGACCCCGAGCGTGCGAGGATTGTTCCGGTGGCCGATTCCCCTCCTGCCGTTTACCGGATTTTTCTGCGCGACCTCGTGGTCCGGCTGTCGATCGGGGTGCACGAGCATGAGCATCGCCGGCCCCAGCAGGTGCGAATCAATGTCGAACTGACGGTGCGCCATCCCGGCCCCGGCTTCCCCGATGAGATTGCCGCCGTGCTGTCCTACGAAGGGCTGGTCGAGGGCATCCGCGGCGTCGCCCGCGACGGCCACATCAAGCTGATCGAGACCCTGGCCGAACGGATCGGCGAGCTGTGCCTCGAAGACCCGCGCGTCTCCACCGCCGAGGTGCGGGTCGAGAAGCTCGAAGTCTTCCCCGACGCCGCCTCGGTCGGCGTGATCATGCTCAAGAGCCGCTGAGCATTTCTCCTAGGCGACGCCCATCTCTCAGGCGACGCCCAGAAATAACCGCGTCGCCTTACTCGCCGCGCGCCCCGCTTTCAGGTACCATAGCCGTCTGGAGGAATCACCCCGCCTCGTGGCGGTGCGAGACAGTGCTTGCCGCGCCCCCCAGGCAAGCCCCTCATGGAGGATCGCAACGATGCTCAATGGACTGAAGCGGACCCTGGCGCTGGCGGTGACCGCGGCCGGACTGGTGGCGGCGCCCGGCGCCTGGGCCGGCACCTCGCTGCTGAATGTGTCCTACGACCCGACCCGTGAGCTTTACGTCGCGATCAACAAAGCATTCGGCGCCAAGTGGCAGGCCGAGACCAGGAGCCCCCTCTCCATCAATCAGTCCCACGGCGGGTCGGGCAAGCAGGCGCGGGCGGTGATCGACGGGCTGGAAGCCGACGTCGTGACACTGGCGCTGGCCTACGACATCGACGCCATCGCCGAGTCCGGCCAGACCGCCGCCAACTGGCAGCAGCGCCTGCCCCAGAACAGCACGCCCTTCACCTCGACCATCGTGTTTCTGGTGCGCAAGGGCAATCCCAAGCAGATTCACG
>CAIOBP010000231.1 GCA_903856295.1 uncultured Rhodospirillales bacterium
CTCATACGCAAGGGCCCATTCGGGCCCTTGCTATTACTAACGGCACGAAAGTTAGGTTAAATTGACCGCCTAAGGCCACGAATACAGTCGGACAGCCACTCCCTAGCGAACGAGACGACCCTTGCCCACCGCCTTGTTCACCGCTCTCGCGACGATTTCGTAGGCCACGCTCTTGGCGCGGTCGCCGGTAATGCCCTTGCTGACCCTGAGATCCAGCAGCGCCGAGGCATAAGAACTGACGATGATGGTCTTGAGGGTCGAGCCATCCTCGCTGCCGCCCGCGGCCTTAGCCGGCGCCGCATGCCCGGCCCCGCCCCTGCCCGCGCCACCAATGGCGGTCGGCGCGAATGGGCGGCCGACATCGGCGCTCCGGCGCACCGCCGTCACCGCCGGTTTGCGAATTTTCTTGAAAATCTGATCGGCGAGCGGCACGTCCATGGTCTCGACATGGCCACAGATGGAGAACAGCATGGTGCCGACGGCATCTTTCATCAACGCCGGAGAGCGCGACTTCACCTTGCCGAGCGCGGCCTCGATGGTCGACGTCAGGATTTCATGCTCCTCGATATGTTCGGAAGACTTCGGGTATCCGAGTTCTTCCATCGCGGCCTGCTCCAAGCCAAACACATAATTGGCAATATCCAGAAGACAACCGACCACCTCGACAGAAACCGAGTCATAGTCTTCAGCGTCGCAGAATCCGTCAAGGGCGGTGGAAATATCCGCCAAATGCTTGTGCGCGCCATCGATCCCCTCATCACCGGAGGAAATCTTTCTCCACTCGATTGCCATTACCGCTATCCCCCCCCAGCCGGACCCTCCGACCGGTCTCGAGGCTAGCATGGCGGCCCCACCGGAACAATACGCCAAAAGCATCAGGGCGCTAGCTCGATGGATTCAATGAGCAATTTGATGTTGCGCCGCACCATCGCCAAATAGGTCGGGGCGGCGCCATCCGGGGGAGAGAGCGCATCGGAATACAACTTCCCTCCGATCACCGCCCCGGATTCCCGAGCGATTTGTTGCAGTAACCTTGGGTCGCTCATATTCTCGACGAAGACCGCCCGGATACGCTCCTTGCGAATCTGGTCGATCAGCGCCCCGACCGCCCGGGCAGAAGGCTCAGACTCGGTGCCGAATCCGACCGGCGCCAGCAGGGTCAGGCCATAGGCATCGCCGAAATAACCGAGGGCGTCGTGGGAGGTGATGATCTTGCGCCGCGAGCGCTCGATGGTGGCAAAGGCCGTGCGCGCCTCGCGGTCCAGCGCCTCAAGCTGCGCGACGTAGGCCTCGGTGCCGGCCCGGTACTCGCCGGCGTGAACGGGGTCGGCCTGGGCCAGCCCGGCGCCGATCGCCCGCGCGTAAAGCTCGACGTTGGCGACGTTCTGCCAGGCGTGGGGGTCGATGCCACCGTGAGCGCCCCCGGCCCGGGGCGTGACGCCGCCGCTCGCCACCACCACCGGCCCCCGATAGCCGCTGGACTGGATCAGGCGCGACATCCAGCCCTCCAGCCCCAGGCCGTTGATCACCACCAGCCGCGCCGCACCGACGGCGCGGGCGTCATCGGGAGAGGGTTCGAACACGTGCGCGTCGCCGTCGGGACCGACCAGCGTGACGACGCTGACCAGATCGCCGCCGATCTGATGAACCAGATCGCCGAGAATGCTGAAGCTGGCCACCACCGGCAGCGGAGCCGCCGCTTCAGCCACCGGCCCCGACACCGACAGCACCACCGCCGCCAGCAGCACCGACACAGCAAACCGTCTCAACATGACGCGCCTCCCGAACCTGACCCGAGAGAACGATACGATATAACGTTTCTAATCGTCAAGCCTCGGGAGTATCGGCAACAGGCGGGGTATCGGCAACAGGATCGGGCACCACCTCCACAGCCGTTCCGGTCGCGGCAGCCGGAACCGGCGGCCGGCGCACCAGCACCGCCGCGAAGAAACCATCGGTGTCGTGGCGGGCCGGGGACAGCCGCAGCCAGGGGCCTTCGAGCGGCGACGGCGTGCCGAACACCGCCGGCCACAGCTCCGGCAGGGGCAGCGGCACAAAATCCGGATGCCCCTCCAGGAAGAGCGCGATCTGGTCCTCGTTCTCCTCGGCCAGCATCGAGCAGGTGGCATAAATCAGCCGGCCGCCGGGTTTGACCAGCCGGGCGGCACTATCGAGAATCTCGGCCTGGAGCTTGACCAGATCAGCCAGCCCCGGCCCCAGCGGCCGCCAGCGGGAGTCGGGATTGCGCCTCCAGGTGCCGGTGCCGGTGCAGGGCGCATCGACCAGCACCCGGTCGAACATGCCCTTGTGACGCTTGACCCACGGATCGCGGGCCGAAGACAGCGGCCGGGTCTCGACATTGTGCAGCCCGCCCCGGCGCAGCCGCTCGGCGGCGCGTTTCAAGCGGTTGCCAAGCACGTCGCAGGCGACGATCCGGCCCTGATTGTTCATCGCCGCCGCCATGGCCAGGGCCTTGCCGCCGGCCCCGGCGCAGAAATCCACCACCTGCTGACCCGGCCGGGCATCGGCGAGCAGCGCCACCAGCTGCGAGCCCTCGTCCTGAATCTCGATCGCCCCGGCGCGGAACAGCTCCAGCCCGGCGATCGCCGGCCGGCCCTCGACCCGCACCCCGAGCGGCGACAGCCGACAGGACTGCACCACGATCCCGGCGCTGGCCAGCCCGGCCAGCACCGCCTCGCGCCCGGCCCGCAACGGATTGACCCGCAGGTCCAGCGGCGCCGGACCGGTCAGGGCCAGCAGTTCCGGCAGGAAACGACCGCCAAGCGCCCGGCGCAGCCCGGCCTCGGCCCAGTCCGGACACTCGGCGCGCACCGCCTCGGGCATCTCGGGATGCTCCAGGGTGTGGTGATCGAGGGCGCGGGCCAGCCCGCTCTCGGCGGCCGTGAACAGCCCCGGATTGAAGCGCCCACCATCGAACAGCCGCTCCACCGAAGCCGCCTGCCGGCCCTCGGCGAGAATGGCGTTGGCGATCACCCGGGCGCGGGCGTTCTCCGGCTGCGCGATCTCGAGGGGCTCGAAGCCGGCGCGCTCCAGCCACCAGCCGAGCCGGGCGTGCCGGCGCAGCACGGCATACACCGCCTCGGCGACCGCGCTGCGGTCCTTGGCGCCGATATAGCGACGGGCGCGAAAAAAAGCGCTGGCCACGGCATCGGCCGGCCGGGGCGTGGCGGCAATCTCGGTCAGCAGCTCAATCGCCGCCGCCACGCGGGCACCTGGGGTCATGATCGGTCCAGTTCAGGAAACGGGGACGCGACCATAGCCGCTTGCGGCCCGGATGTCAGGCGTTACCACCGGGCGACCGAAGAGACGCGCCCCACCCGACGGCGGAGCGCGCCGAACTTCAGCGCGCCAAAGCTCAGAAGGAGCTGTTCAGATCGGAACGGGGAGCGGGGGCGGCGCCGCGCAAATGCACATGGGGCGTCCAGGACCAGCCGCATTCATAGCAGATCGAATAGCCCAGATCCAGGGTCGACAGGCGGCTGCCGCAATCCGGGCACGCGGTCAGGCAGGAAGAGGTCTTACTGTTTTTCTTGGCCATAGTTTCCTCCAGCGGGGACATGCATTTTCGAGGGGCGAAGAGGCAGATATCTCGCTCAAAGCGTGCGAAACAGGGGGTGATTTTAGCCTTGATCCGGCATCACTTTCGCTGCATCGCAACCAAACATTGGGAACCAACCGGTCACATAGGGCAGAAAACTCACCAGCAGCTTAGATGCTAAGGCCAGCTTCCGGCTGTGATCAACAGGAATCCCTCCGGGTCGTCCGGTCATTTTCGCCTCCGAAAGCGGCCGAAAGAATCTGTCGGCGAAGCGAATTTTTTAGGCATGGTGTGTCTGAAACCTCACAAACCGCGGTTCATAAAATTCCGGGAATAATTTCGCCTGAAATGCGTTGATCCCTTCAGCCGCCCCGCGCGCTCCGGCCCGACCGCGACTCGGGAGCATCGCGCCGCGCCCCAGCGGCCGCCCATCCCGGAAGAAAAATCAAGATATGGGGCTATCCTATTGACCGGGCCACAATCTCGCGCGATAGTGCCGGGGTGGTTCGGTTACAGCGACTCGGGCGCAACAATGATAGTCAAATCGACCGGGCGGGCACGCAGTGTGCTGAGCCTGTTATCCCTGGGCACAATGCTGCTGCTCGCGGCCTGCGCCGGCGGCGACCGCTACCCCGCGACCGGCGACGATGGCGGGCCGGTGCCCCCGGAATTCCGCGACCTCAAAGGCTGGGGACACGATAATTTCGCCGAGGCCGTGCCGGCCCTGCTGCGCAGCTGCCTGTATCTGCGCAGCCTCGGCCCCGGCCACGCGGTCGGCACGAACGCCAAGGCCGGGCTGGTGTCCGACTGGCTGCCGGCCTGCGCCGAAGCCAAGCGCCTGCCCCCCGAGAACGGCCTCGCGGCCCGGCATTATTTCGAGAAATGGTTCCTGCCGGTGGCGCTGAAAAGCGGCGACACCAGCGCGTCCGGGCAGGAAGGCTTGTTCACCGGCTATTACGAACCCGAACTCAACGGCAGTTGGACCCGGACCGAGCGCTTCAGCACGCCGCTCTACCGCATGCCGCCGCGCGGCCGGCACGCCCTGCCGCCCCGCGCCCGCATCGCCGCCGGGGCGCTGGCCCGGCACGGCCTGGAATTGCTGTGGGTCGACGACCCGATCGAAGCCTTCATCATGGAAATCCAGGGCTCCGGACGGGTGCGCATGAGCGACGGCTCGGTGGTCGGCATCAACTACGCCGGCCAGAACGGCCAGAAATACTATCCGATCGGTCGGCATCTGATCGATCTCGGCGTGGGCACGCCCCAGACCATGACCATGCATATGATCCGCGACTGGCTGCGCCAGCATCCGGATCAGGCCCAGTCGGTGATGAACCTCAACCCCAGCTACATTTTCTTCAAGACCCGGCCCTCGGGCGAGCCGCGCGGCGCCAGCGCCGAACTGACCCCCCGGCGCAGCTTGGCCGTCGATCCCTACTATGTGCCGTTGGGCGTGCCGATCTGGCTCGACGTCCACGATGTGCCGGTGATCGATGGCGGCATCCTGCGCCGCCTCGTGCTCGCCCAGGACACCGGCGGCGCGATCAAGGGCGCGGTGCGCGGCGACTTCTTCTGGGGCCACGGTGAGGAAGCCGCCTTCGCCGCCGGAGTCATGAAGGCACGCGGCCGCTACTTCATGCTGGTGCCGCGTCCGGTGGCCGAGCGCATGCCCGGAGCGGCGAGACGGCCATGACCAACCGCGACGCAGGCCCGGTCCGGCTCAGCGATCTGACCGACGGCAGTGCCGCCGTGGCGGCGCTGACTGAGATTTTTTTCGAGTCCTCGTCGCGAACCGAGTTTTCGTCGCCACAGGAGCGGCAAAATTTCCTGGAACGCTGGACGTCCTTCTACCTCAAACGGTATCCTGAGGATGTCTGGTTCTGGCGCGAAGCCGATGGTGGTTTCGCTGGTTATCTGACCGGGTGCCGTGACAGCGCCGGGGCAGCGGCTCTTTATGAGTCCGTGCCGGGATATGCGGTGTTCGAGGATTGCTTCGGGGCGTTTCCGGCCCACCTTCACGTTAACTGCCGGAACGAGCGTCGAAATTCGGGATTCGGCGCCCGGCTGGTCGAGCACTTCGCGGCCTCCTGTCGCGAAGACGGGCTGGCCGGCGTCCATATCGTCACCGCGCCCACGGCGCGCAATGCCGGATTCTACCGGCGAATCGGGTTCACCGAAGAGGTGGTCCGCAGTTTTGGCAACCGGTCCCTCCTGTTCATGGGCCGGCCTTTGAAGACGGAGGGCAGAGCATGAGGATCAACCGTCGCGATTTCACCCGGCTGACCAGCGGGTTGCTGCTCGGTTTGGGCGGAGCGGTGACGCGCCCGCCCTCGGCGCAGGCCGCGGATGGCAGCTATATCGCCCGCTATGGCCGCGCGCCGTTCTACGCCTCGCACCTTTATCCGGGCAGTTCGCTGACGCTGTCGGAGCGCGCGTTGCATGAAACCGGCGAAAACGTGATCGCCCTGACCTTCGACGACGGCCCCGCGCCCAACAACGACCCGGAAATCCTGCGCCTGCTCGCCGACTACGGCGCCGTGGCCACCTTCTTCGTGATCGGCAGCAAGATCGGCCACCACGCCGATCTGCTGCAACAAATGCTCACCGCCGGCTGCGAAATCGGCAATCACAGCTGGCGCCATCCCATGATGACCAGCCTCAGCGCCGATGCCCAGCAGGAGGAGTTGCGCCAGACCAACGACTTACTGGCCAATCTCGGCATTCCTCTCCACTGGTTCCGGCCGCCTTACGGCGACTACGATTCCCTGACCCAAACCATCGCCCAGACCGAAAATCTGGAAACCATTCTCTGGAGCGTCGATTCCCGCGACTGGAAGGGCGGCCCCGCCGACGTGCTCGCCCAGCGGGTGATCGACGGCATCACCCCCGGCGCCGTGATCCTGATGCACAGCACCAAGGCCCCCACCGTGGCGGCGCTGCCCAAGATTCTGGAGTTCGCCAAAAGCCACGGGTACCGCTTCGTCACCATGTCGGAGTGGAAGCAGATCATGATCCGCACCGATCCGATCGCCGCCCGCATGGCCACGGAAAGCAAGACCGCCAGCTCCGGCGACCCCGCCAAGCCCGCGACGGGAGAGCCCGCCAAGCCGGCCGCCGCCGCCGCCGAACCGGCCAAGGGTACTGCGGCCCACGCTGGCAAGCCCACGGTCACCGAACCGGCCCGCCCCGCCGTCACCGAACCGGCGAAAATCGCCGAAGCCCCCCACCCGGACAGCCTGAAAACCGTTCGCTAGGGTGCTGAGTCGACGGTTTCCAAAGGCCCTCGGCCTTTGGCGGGTCCAGGGCGGAGCCCTGGCCTTCGGCGATCAGGGGCCTTGCCCCTGAACCCCACCGGGGCCGGCGGCCCCGGACCCCTTTTTCTTAATCCGCGAACGGATCCTGCATCAGAATGGTGTCGTCGCGCTCGGGGCTGGTTGACAGCAGGGTCACCGGGCACTCGATCAGTTCCTCGATGCGCCGGACATACTTGACTGCCGTCGCCGGCAGCCGCGCCCAGCTGCGGGCACCACGCGTGCTGTCGCGCCAGCCCTCGAAGCTCTCATAGATCGGCTCGACCGCCGCCTGGGCGGTCGGGCTGGCCGGGAAATAGGACAGCTCCCGGCCCTGATAGCGGTAGCCGACGCAAACCTTGAGTTCCTCGATACCATCGAGAACATCGAGCTTGGTCAAGGCGATGCCGGTGATGCCGCCGGTCTTGATCGCCTGCCGCACCAGCACGGCATCGAACCAGCCGCAGCGGCGCGGACGACCGGTGACAGTGCCGAACTCGCGGCCGCGCTCGCCGATCAGCCGGCCGATCTCATCGGCCAGTTCGGTCGGGAACGGCCCGCTGCCGACCCGGGTGCAATAGGCCTTGCTGATCCCCAGCACCCGCCCGACCGCGCCCGGCCCGATGCCGCTGCCGCCCGCCGCCTGCCCAGCCACGGTGTTCGACGAGGTGACATAGGGATAGGTGCCGTGATCGATGTCGAGCATCGCGCCCTGGGCGCCCTCGAACAAAATCCGCTTGCCCGCCCGGCGCATCTCGTCGAGCCGCAGCCACGCCGCGCCGGCATAGGGCAGAATCTTGGGGGCAACCTCGAGCAACGCGGCCAGCAGGTCGGCGCCGTTCAACTCGGCCGCGCCAAGCCCGCGCAGCAGGGCGTTGTGGTGCGACAGCAGGTCGGCGATCTTGCTCTTGAGCAACTCGGGCTCGGCAAGGTCGCAGACCCGGATCGCCCGGCGCGCGATCTTGTCCTCATAGGCCGGACCGATGCCGCGCCCGGTGGTGCCGATTTTCTGCGCGCCGCGCAGTTCCTCGCGAATCCGGTCGATATTGGAATGAACCGGCAGAATCAGCGCCGCGTTCTCGGCCAGCACCAGATTGTCCGGGGTCACCGGCACACCCTTGCCGCGCACGGTCTCGATTTCCCGCAGCAGCGCCCAGGGATCGACCACCACGCCGTTGCCGATCACCGACAGCTTGCCCGGACGGACGATGCCCGAGGGCAGCAGGCTGAGCTTGTACTCGACGCCGTCGATCACCAGGGTATGGCCGGCATTGTGGCCGCCCTGAAAGCGCACCACCACATCGGCGCGGCTGGAGAGCCAATCGACGATCTTGCCCTTGCCCTCATCGCCCCACTGGGCGCCGACCACCGCGACGTTGGCCATATCCTGCCGTCTCCGTTTGCGTCTCTTTAGTTCTTAGAGCGGTTTGACGCCCTAGCGCCGCCCGACCGGGCGAGGTTCACCATCGACCATAACATGATCGCACGCCAGCCGGCGCGCTTCCTCTTCGTCATCGGCGACCGGCGCCAATCCGGCCACGGTCACCCAACCCTCGGCCCGCAACCGCCCGGCCGCCGCGCCATTGGCGCCATGGGGCACGAACAGCCGCTTGGGCAACTCCGGCGCCGGCACGGCGCGCATCACGGTGTCGGTATAAAGCGTGACCCCGGTCGCCGGCTCCCCCGCCTTGCCGGCGAGATAGCGGCCGCCGCCGCCGAGTTCACCGCGAACACCGCGGCTGAAGAGGGTGAAGCTGACCCCGGACTGATATTCGAAGCCGCGATATTCCACCAGATCGACGGTGACCATCAACTCCGGCGCCGCCTCGCGGATCAGGCGCACCACCCGCACCAGCCGCTCGCGGTCGCGCCCGGCGTCGGCCGGCAAATCGAGTTCCGCCAGCACGGCCACCGCGCGCTCGGCCGCTCCCGCCGCCGCCATCAGCCGCCCGAGCACCCGCGCCGCCTCGCCACCCACCGCCGCGACCTCGGCGGCATCCTTGCGGTCGAGCGCCTCGCGCAGCCGGTGTGTGTCGGACTCCGGCAGGCCCCAGGCCCGGCACAAGGTCGGCACCAGGGTCGGCACGCAGAGATCGACCGACAGATTGCGCACCCCGACCTCGGCCAGCGCCCGCGCCGCCAACAGAATCACCTCGGCGTCGGCCTCGGGCGTCAGCGAGCCGATCAGCTCGCAGCCAACCTGACCGAACTGCCGCTCGGCCCGCAATTGCGAGCCTGCGACCCGCAGCACCTGACCGGCGTATGACAGCCGCAACGGCCGGGCGACATGAGCAAGACGGGTGGTGGCGATGCGCGCCACCTGGGGCGTCATGTCGGCCCGGATGGCCATCATGTGCTGGGACTCCGGGTCCATCAGCCGAAAGGTCTGCTCGGCCAGCGCGGCGCCGAAGCCTGAGAGCAAGCTGTCCTCGAACTCGACCAGCGGCGGCTTGACCCGCTGATAGCCATGGCTGGCGAATACCTTCATCACCCGGCCGACCAGCACCGCCTCGTGGACGGCCTCAGGCGGCAGGACATCGGGCAGCCCGGCTGGCAGCAGGGCGTGATGCAGGGGCTCGGTCATGACAGGCTTTCCGCGAAACGAAACCAGGGACAGCGCGACGGGGCCGGCAACACGGCCAGCAGGGCCGCTAAGTAGCGGACCCCGCGGCCGCTTGCAAACGAAAACACCCGGTTTGCGGCTTTGGCGTCACGACGGGGGTCTGATAGGGTGGGTCGTCATGCTGTCGATCCGCGCCCTCACCCGCCCCGGCCTGGAGCCGGTCTCCTTCGGACTTGCCGCCGGCGAGTGTATGGCGGTGCGCGGAGCCTCGGGCTCGGGCAAGAGTCTCCTTCTCCGCGCCATCGCCGATCTCGACCCCAATCACGGCGACGTCAGTCTTGAGGGCCGGTCCCGCGAGGCCATGAGCGGGCCGGAGTGGCGGCGGCAGGTCACCTATGTTCCGGCCGAATCCGGCTGGTGGACCGAGCGCATCGACGGGCATTTCGCCGACTGGACCGTCGCCGAACCGCTGGCCGTCGCCCTCGGCCTGCCCCCTTCCTGCCGCGACTGGCCGGTGTCGCGCCTGTCCACCGGAGAGCGCCAGCGGCTGGCGCTGGCGCGCGCCCTGGTCCAGCGCCCCCGGGTGCTGCTGCTCGACGAGCCGACCTCCGCCCTCGACCACGACAGCGGCAAGGCCGCCGAAGCCCTGATCGCCCGGCATCTCGCGGACGGCGGCGCGGCGCTGTGGGTCACCCACGATCCCGCCCAATCGGCCCGGGTCGCCACGCGGGTGCTGGGAGTGGAAAACGGCCGGATCCGGGAGGATGTGGCGTGACCTACATCCATCTCGACTACGCCGACCTTGCCCTCGCCGCGCTGCTGGTGGTGCTGAATGGCGGGCTGTCGGTGGCCCTCGAACTCGGGGTCGAACGGCGCCTGGCCATCGCCGCCCTGCGCATGGTGGTCCAGCTGACCCTGGTCGGGCTGGTGCTGACCACCCTGTTTGCCCTGGTCTCGCCGCTCTGGACCAGCTTGGCCGCGCTGGGCATGATTCTGTTCGCCGGCCACGAAATCCTGTCGCGCCAGGACCGGCCGCTGTCCGGGCTCTGGGCCTATGGGCTGGGCACCGGCGCCATGCTGATCGCCTCGGTTTCGGTCACTCTCTTTGCCCTGACCACCCAGATCGCGCCGACGCCCTGGTATGATCCGCGCTACGCCATCCCACTGCTCGGCATGGTGCTCGGCAACACCATGACCGGGATCAGCCTCGGCCTGCAAACCCTGACCACCGCCCTGGTGCGCGAACGCGCCGCCGTCGAGGCCCGGCTGGCGCTGGGCGCGACCCGGCGGCAAGCCCTGCTGCCGCCGGTCCGGCTGGCCCTGCGCAGCGCCTTCATGCCGATCGTCAACACCATGGCCGCCACCGGCGTGGTCTCCCTGCCCGGCATGATGACCGGCCAGATATTGTCGGGCGTCGAGCCGGTCGAGGCGGTCAAGTACCAGATTCTGATCCTGTTCCTGATTTCCGGCGGCACCGGCCTGGGCTCGATGGCGGCGGTGCTCGGCTGCGCCCACCGCCTCACCGACCACCGCCACCGCCTCCGCCTCGACCGGCTGACCCCGGCGTCCAAAAGCTGAGGGACGGATTCGACAGCGCGCGGCCATTCTGGTATGATCCCTCACGCACAAGGCAGGGACATGCGGCGATGGGCGCGAGCGCGGTTCTGAAACTGCAAAAGGCCGGATTCTCCATCGAACAGGTGGAGGCGCTTGCCGACTTCATGGACACCCAGGCGGCAAGCAAGGCCGACCTGGAGCGCGAAGGCTCGTCCATCCGGGCTGAACTGGCACAGGAGAGTTCATCCATCCGCACCGAGATGGAGCGGGGATTTGCCACAGCGCGAGCCGAACTGGTGCACGAAAGCTCGTCCATCCGCGCCGAGGTCGCTGGCGTCAAGACCAGCATCGAGCTGCTGCGCCGCGACATGACGCTCTTGCGCAGCGAGATCGTCAACAAGCTCGGCGGGATGCTGGTGGTGATCGCCGGCCTTCTGCTGGCGGCGATCCACTATCTGCCTCCGGGCCACTAAGCCCCCTCCCCAACATGCCATGAGGATGCCACTTTCCGGTGCAGACCGGTAACATCCTCTTTTCTCGGCATAAAACATTCGCTATACCCGGAGCCGCTGAACGAGACCAGCCAAGCAAAGGGCCAGGGGAGAGCCGCGCGTGACCGATATCACCGACTCACGGGTATCGCTGCAACCGATCGTCGAGACCATCTGGAAGGAAAAATACCGGCTGGTCCAACCCGACGGCAGCTCTCTCGAGTCCTCTCCCGCCGACAGCCTGCGCCGGGTCGCAGCGGCGGTGTTCGCCCAGGATCCGCGCCGCGCCGAGTTCGAGCCGCTGGTCGCCGAGGCGATGACCCGTTTCGAATGGTGCCCCGGCGGGCGGATTCACGCCGGCGCCGGCTCGGGACGGCGGGTGACGCTGATCAACTGCTTCGTCAACCAGATGCTTGAGGACTCGATGGCGGGCATCATGGCCGCCAACACCCGAGCCGCCCTGACCATGCAGCAGGGCGGCGGCATCGGCACCGATTTCTCGACCCTGCGGCCCAAGGGCGCGGTGGTGGCGGGCGTGGCCTCGGTGGCTTCGGGGCCGCTGTCGTTCATGGAAATCTGGCAGGCGATGTGCGGCACGATCATGAGCGGCGGCTCGCGCCGGGGCGCCATGATGGCCACCCTGGCCGACGACCATCCCGACCTGCCCGACTTCATCATGGCCAAGCGGGAAAAGGGCAAGCTGACCAATTTCAATCTCTCGGTGCTGATCTCCGACGCCTTGATGCGCGCCGTCGAGGCCGACGAGGATTGGGAACTGGGCTTCGGCATCCGCCCGGCCGATCCCAACGCCGTGGTGACGATCCGGGAAAGGCCCTCAGGAAGCGGAGCGTTAGGGCATCCAACCGGCAAGCCCTGGTATGTCTACAAGCGCCTGCCCGCCCGCGAGCTGTGGCAGACCATCACCCGCAATTCCTATGACTGGGCCGAGCCGGGGGTGATCTTCATCGACCGGGTCAACGAATGGAACAATCTCGGCTATATCGAGGATATCCGCTGCACCAATCCTTGTGGTGAACAGCCGCTGCCGCCCAACGGCGCTTGCAATCTCGGCTGCGTCAATCTGGCGGTGCTGGTGCGCGACCCGTTCACCAGCCACGCCCATGTCGACGTCCAGCGCCTCGCCGCCGTGACCAAGCTGGGCGTGCGCTTCCTCGATAACGTCATCGATCTCACCGCCTTCCCGGTGCCCGAACAGCGTCAGGAGGCCGAGGCCAAGCGCCGCACCGGGCTCGGCATCATGGGGCTGGGCAACGCCCTGCAAATGCTCGGCGTGCGCTATGGCAGCCTCGCCGCCGAGGAGGTGACCGGGCGGATCATGGAGGTTTTGCGCGACGCCGCCTATGAAGCCTCGATCGAACTGGCGGCCGAGCGCGGCGCCTTCCCGGCCTTCGAGCGCGAGCGCTTCCTCGACCGGCCGTTCGTGCGCCAGTTGCCCGAGCGGCTGCGCACCGGCATCGCCGAAAACGGCATCCGCAACGGCGTGCTGATGACCATCGCGCCCACCGGCACCACCGCGATCTATTACAACAACGTTTCCTCCGGGCTGGAGCCGACCTTCGGCTGGCGCTACTTCCGCAAGGTGCTGCAACCCGATGGCTCGTGGCGTGAATTCGCCGTGGTCGATGCCGGGTTCGAAGCCTGGTGCCGCCATCACGGGCTCGATCCCGCCACCGCACCCACCGAGCGGTTGTCCGAAGGACAGAGCCCCCCGTCAGGGGGAGGATATCCGTATCTGCCGGATTCGATGGTCACCGCCCTCGAGTTGAGCGTTGAAGATCATGTGCGGATGCAGGCGACCTGCCAGCGCTACATCGACGCCTCGATCTCCAAGACCATCAACTGCCCGACCGAGATGAGCTACGAGGAGTATCAGGCGGTTTACCGGCTGGCCTACGACCTCGGCTGCAAGGGCTGCACCACCTATCGCCCCAGCGGCACCCGCGGCTCGATTCTCAGTGCCGAGAGCGGCAGCGACGACAGCCCCGATGTCGGCGCCGCGCCCTTCGCCGCCCCGCCGGTCGAAGTCCGCCGCCCCGACACCCTGACCGGCAAGACCTACAAGGCCAAGTGGCCGCTGACCGAGGACAATCTCTACGTCACCATCAATGATATCGAGGAAAACGGCCGCCGCCGCCCCTACGAAATCTTCATCGCCTCACGCTCGGCCGAGCATGCCGAGTTGATGTCGGCGCTGACCCTCACTCTTTCGGCGGTGATGCGCCGCTCGGAAAACCCCGCCTTCCTGGTCGAAGACTTGGAGCGGGTGCGCGCCGCCCAAGGCGCCTGGGTCGACGGCCGCTACGTCAACGGCGTGGTCGCCCTGATCGCCGGCGTCATGCGCCGCCATCTGGAAGAACTCAACCTCGTCCCCGGCAAACACAACCCATCCGCCGGCAAACGCCCCCTCCCCCCCACCGCGGAGCCAACCGGCCCCCGCTCCCCCCCCGGAAAAGCCGGTGGCGAAATCTGCCCCAAATGCGACAGCCCCGCCCTCTTCCGCCTGGAAGGCTGCAAACGCTGCATGAGCTGCGGGTTCTCGACCTGCGGGTGAGGAAGGGTGTTCGGTGACAAAAATGTTTGCTCACAGACAAAATAGGTTACTCATAGACAAGAAAGTTTGCTCCTAAACGGCCTTGCGTTTTTACCGATGAGGCGTCTCCTCGAGAGTGGTAGCCGTCCCCATGGGGGAGCGTCATGGCACGTAGCCGGTACGCCTTCGATGAAGACAAGATCGCCCTCTTCTACAAGGAGGGGCGCGGATCGGATCGGGGCGCGGCCTACAAGCCCTGGCTCACCGTCAGAGACGAGCCATCCAGCGGTCGCTCGCACCGACCCAACGGGCTGAAGACCGGTCGGGTTCACCACCTGCTTTCCGACATTGAACGCGATCTGTTCTTCCTGTTCGACTGGCCCGAGTCGGTCACCGATATCCGCGAGCAGTTCCCCCTCGACCGTCAGATCACCCAGAGGATCGCCGATCAACTCGGCATAAGGCATCCCCGCGATACCGGGACGCAGGTTCCCTTGGTCATGACGACGGACCTCCTCGTCGACATCGAGCGCAACGACAGGTCGGTTCCCTGTACCGGGTCCATGCCGAACCATGCGAGGCGGACGGCGACGCCGAGGGCGCCCCTCATTCCCGGCCGCGAGCGAACTCAGGCCATGCGTGCCACCCGTTTTGGGGGAATATGCCCGCGAGAAACATCGCTATTTCTGAGGCCTCATGCGTTTTACACCACCCTAAGAAATGAGGGGATTCCTGAGGCTGAGAACACCTCCCTGGCTATGGGGCGATGCCATGGCTGAATTACTCTTGAGCGTTGGTTAACTTCAGCTCTTGGTATGGCCGGCGTCTGCGCGGCGCTCCGGGAGCAGGTGTGGCGGTGGGCCAAACGACTTCGCACGGTCCATCCTCGGCCAAATGCGATGACCCTGGGGAAATGCTGCACCGCCCCTTTAAAAGCGCTGTCGCTCCGGCTATGGTGGCGGCTCTCTCAGAGGGGCGTGAAAGCGGACCATGACGCAGCTCAACACCTATCGCGGCGGGCCGAACGAGCGGGGGCATTTCGGCATTTATGGCGGGCGCTTCGTCGCCGAAACGCTGATGCCGCTGATCCTCGATGTCGAAAAGGCTTATGCCGCCGCCAAGGATGACCCGGAGTTCATCAAGGACTTCCGCTATCACATGACCTACTATGTCGGCCGTCCGAGCGCGCTCTATTACGCGAAACGGCTGAGCGAGGAGCTGGGCGGCGCCAAAATCTACTTCAAGCGCGAGGAACTGAACCACACCGGCGCCCACAAGATCAACAATTGCATCGGCCAAATCTTGCTGGCCCGGCGCATGGGCAAGACCCGGATCATCGCCGAAACCGGCGCCGGGCAGCATGGCGTGGCCACCGCCACCGTCTGCGCCCTCTTCAATCTGCCTTGCACTATCTATATGGGCGAAGTCGATATCGAGCGCCAGAAGCCCAACGTCTTCCGCATGCGCCTGCTCGGCGCCGAGGTCAAGCCGGTCACCTCCGGCTCGCGCACCCTCAAGGACGCCATGAACGAGGCGTTGCGCGACTGGGTGAGCAATGTTTCCGACACTTACTATTTGATCGGCACCGCCGCCGGCCCCCACCCTTATCCGATGATGGTGCGCGATTTCCAGGCGATCATCGGCGAGGAAACCCGCGCCCAAATGCTGGAGGCCGAGGGCCGGCTTCCCGACTCGCTGGTTGCCTGCATCGGTGGCGGCTCGAACGCCATCGGGTTGTTTTACCCCTTCCTTGATGAGCCTTCGGTAGCGCTGATCGGGGTCGAAGCCGCCGGATTGGGGCTGGAGACCGCCACCAAACACGCCGCCTCGATGGCCGGTGGCGCGCCGGGAGTGCTACACGGCAACCGCACCTATCTGCTGCAAGATGCCGACGGCCAGATTCTCGAGGGCCACTCGATCTCGGCCGGGCTGGACTATCCCGGAGTCGGGCCGGAGCACGCCTGGCTGCACGATCTCGGCCGGGTCCGCTACGAGTCGGCGACCGACGACGAGGCGCTGGACGCCTTCAAGCTGTGTGCCCGCACCGAGGGCATTCTGCCGGCCCTGGAGCCCTCCCACGCCCTCGCCTATATCATCCGCGCCGCGGGAGCCCTGCCCAAGGATCATTTGATGGTGCTCGGGCTGTCGGGACGGGGCGACAAGGACATTTTCACCGTCGCCGACGCGCTGGGGACCAGGATATGAGCACCGAAGGACGCATCCCCCGCCGCTTTGCCGCCCTCAAGGCCGAGGGTCGCGCCGCCCTGGTGACCTTCCTCACCGCCGGCGATCCCGATGCCGCGACCAGCCTCGCCCTGCTGCGCGGCCTGCCCGCCGCTGGCGCCGATCTGATCGAAATCGGCATGCCCTTCACCGACCCGATGGCCGACGGCCCGGCGATCCAGGCCGCCTCGCTGCGGGCGCTGGCCGCGGGCATGTCTCTCGCCGGCACCCTGGAGCTGGTACGCGGCTTCCGGGCCGGCGACGACGCCACCCCGGTGATTTTGATGGGCTATTACAACCCGATCTATCGCTATGGCGTGGCGCGCTTTCTCACCGACGCCAAGGCCGCCGGAGTCGACGGGCTGATCGTGGTCGACCTGCCACCCGAGGAAGACGAGGAACTCTGCCTGCCCGCCCTGGCCGCTGGCATCAGCTTCATTCGCCTCGCCACACCGACCACCGACGACGCGCGGCTGCCGGCGGTGCTGCGCCACACCTCGGGTTTCGTGTATTATGTCTCGATCACCGGCATCACCGGCACCGGCGCCGCCAGCGATCAGGCGATCTCCGAGGCAGTGACCCGCCTGCGCCGCCACACCGATCTGCCGGTGGCGGTCGGCTTCGGCATCACCAGCCCCGAGCGCGCCGCCGCCGTGGCCAAGGTGGCCGACGCCGCGGTGGTCGGCTCGGCGATCGTCAGCCGCCTCGCCAAGGGGCTAAACGCCGAAGGCAAGGCGACCGCCGGGTTGATCGAAGACGTACACCACTTCGTACGCGCACTAGCGGCAGGCGTACGTGGGGCGCGGGGCTAGGAGGCGCGGCCATGGGCAAGACGTACGACTCCAGCGACGACGACGATCTCGAATACCACCCGCCGACGCGGGAGGAGGTTTTCGCCCAGTTGGAAGACTGGCGCCAGCGCCTGCGCAAGCTTTACGCCGACATCATCTCGTGGCTGCCGGAAGGCGAAGGCTACGAAACCGAAATCTGCGACTATATGACCGACGAAGGCCCGATGCGCTACGTCGGCGTCCCGCCGCAGCCGGTGCCGGAGTTGCGCGTTTTTTACCATGGCGAGTTGCGCCTGACCTTTACGCCTGATGCCTGCTGGATCATCGGCGCCGGGGGACAGGTTCTGGTGCATACCCATACGACGTCCCATGAATTGTACGATTCAACTTCTCCATTTGTCGAACCGGGCTGGCGATTGATTCGCAAAAACAGGCGAAATCTGTCTCTGGGCGTTCAATTTCTGACCCGCCCTTTCAACCGCGACGAAGCGAGAGGCTATCTTTTCGACCAGCAACAGTTGAAGGATTTGATGGAGCCAGCGCATGGATGAGTTCACTCTGATCTTGAACTGCCATGGAATTTATGACGACTTCATGGTCGCAAAGGTTCGTGATTGCACAGACGAACTCGATAATGAAAACGACCGTGCCATGGTGAAGCTGTTTTGGCACAGAAATAGACAAGTTAACGATCACGCCTACTTTTGCTTACTTGCATTTCAGCTTGAGCAATTTGTCAAATATTCCTTTGCCCGCCTCTGCGATAGGCGCCTTATGATGGCCGCGAGCCCTGATCGTATTGCGTGGGAGAGAGTTAAGGCGCAAAAGACCGATTTTCTCACCATGCTTAGATTTTTGCTGCCTCAAGATACGCACCTGTATGATCGTGCTAGAGAGTTGTATCGGGACCGGAATAAGATAGCCCATGAAGCGGAGCTTTCCCTGCCGATCCAGATGTCGGCCACCCAGCGCGATATCGAAGTCATAACCACACGGATAAAGACCACCCTCTCCACCCTCGAGGCCGCCCCATGAACTGGCTCAGCAATTACGTCCGTCCCAAGATCCGTGCTCTGGTCGCGCCGCGCGAGGTGCCGGAGAATCTGTGGCACAAGTGCCCAAGCTGCGAGGCGATGATCTTTCATCGCGAGATGGAGGAAGACCTGCATGTCTGCCGCCATTGCGGCCACCACATGCGCATCGACCCTGACAAGCGCCTGGGCATGCTGTTCGACAATGGTGACTACCAGTTGGTCGATCTGCCCAAGACGCCGGTCGATCCGTTGAAGTTCCGCGACACCAAGCGCTACACCGACCGGTTGAAGGAGGCCCAGGCCAAGGCCTCGCGGGCCGATGCCATCCTGGTCGCCTTCGGCAAGATGGGTGGCATGGATGTGGTGATCGCCGCCTTCGATTTCCGCTTCATGGGCGGCTCGATGGGCATCGCGGTCGGCGAGGGGCTGGTGTCCGCGGCGAAACTGGCGGTGTTGCAGGAAGCGCCGCTGATCGTGATTCCGGCTTCGGGCGGCGCTCGAATGCAGGAAGGCATCCTCTCGCTGATGCAGATGCCGCGCTCGGTGATCGCGGTTGAAATGGTCAAGGAAGCCGGCCTGCCCTACCTCGTGGTGCTGACCGACCCGACCACCGGCGGCGTCACCGCCTCCTTCGCGATGCTGGGCGACATCCAGATTGCCGAACGGGGCGCCCAGATCGGCTTTGCCGGCGCCCGGGTGATCGAGGACACCATCCGCGAGACCCTGCCCGAAGGCTTCCAGCGCGCGGAATATCTGCTCGACCACGGCATGGTCGACATGGTGGTCCACCGCAAGGATCTGCGCGACACGCTGGCCCGGATTCTCCATCTGCTGCGCCACCCCGGCCCCTCGGCCGAGGTGGTGGTGCTGGGAGCGGTCGAACAAGCGGAGGTGCCCAAGCTCGGCTTCGACGCCGAGGGCAAGAAGCCCGAGGGCGGAGACCGCCCTGCCCCCTGATCGCGCCGACCCGGTGCTGGAACGGCTCCGGCACCTGCATCCCAAGATCATCGACCTGTCGCTCGGGCGGGTCGAGCGGTTGCTGGCGGCGCTCGGACACCCCGAGCGCCGCTTGCCGCCGGTGGTTCATGTCGCCGGAACCAACGGCAAGGGCTCGACCATCGCCTTCCTGCGCGCTTTTCTCGAGGCGGCGGGCTACCGGGTTCATGTCTACACTTCGCCTCATCTGGTGCGCTTTCACGAGCGCGTCCGGTTGGCCGGCACACTGATCGCCGACGATCACCTGACGGCGCTGCTGGAGGAGTGCGAGGCCGCCAATGGCGGCGAGGCGATCACCTATTTCGAAATCACCACCGTCGCGGCGCTGCTGGCCTTCGCCCGCGAACCCGCCGATGTCGTGTTGCTGGAAACCGGACTGGGTGGCCGGCTCGATGCCACCAACGTCATCGACCGGCCGGCGGCAACCGCGATCACCCGGATTTCCTACGATCACATGGCCTATCTCGGCGACCGCCTGAGCGACATCGCCGGAGAAAAGGCCGGCATCCTCAAGCCGGGCGTACCGGCGATACTGGCGCCCCAGCCCGCCGCCGAGGCCGCCCACACCCTGTTGCGCCGGGTCCGGGAGGTTGGAGCGCCGCTGGTACCCTGGAGCGTCAAACGCCTGGACCAGGGCGGCTTCCGCTTCACCGGCCCGGGACGGCTGCTCGACCTGCCCGCTCCGGGCCTGACCGGTGCCCATCAAGTGATCAATGCCGGCCTCGCCCTCGCCTGCCTCGCGCCGTTGGCCGAACGCCTGCCGGTCACCGATCAGGCGGTGCGCCAGGGTCTGGCGGCGGTGCACTGGCCGGCGCGCCTGCACCGCCTGAGCCGTGGCCCCCTGGTCGAAACTCTGCCCGCCGGCTGGGAGCTGTGGCTCGATGGCGGCCACAATGATTCCGCAGGCGAGGTGCTCGCCGCATGGGCCGCCGACAAGCGCGACATGCCGTTGGCGCTGATCTTCGGCATGCTCACCACCAAACGCGCCACCGACTTTCTCGCCCCCCTGGCCGTTCACGCCGCCTCGTTGCAGGCGGTGCCGATTCCGGGCGAGCCCGCCGCCCTCGACGCCGAAGCCGCCGCCGCCATCGCCCGCGCCGCCGGCATCACAAACGCCGCCCCCGCCGCCGGCCCGCCGGCCGCCCTCGCCGCCCTGACCGCCGCCCACTCCTGCCCCCACCGGGTGCTGATCTGCGGCTCGCTCTATCTGGCCGGCAGCGTCCTGGCGGAGAATGGCTAACTCCCCTACCCCGCCACGCGATTTCGCGCTATGATGGGGCATGCCGCACCGTCCCACCGTTGTTCTGACCGGCGCCAGCCGGGGTATTGGTCACGCCACCGTCAAGCGCTTCAGCGATGAGGGGTGGCGGGTGATCACCTGTTCGCGCGAGGAGGTGCCGGAGCATTGCCGGCGCGACCCCAACTGGACTCACCACATCGTCGCCGATCTCGGCGATCCGGAGAGCCGGGCCGCCTTCATCGCCGCCGCCAACCGCATTCTCGAAAATGGGCCGCTGCACGCGCTGGTCAACAATGCCGGAGTCTCGCCGAAAACCCCGTTCAAGGAGCGGCTGGGCTGCCTGAATGGCGATATTGCCGGCTGGCGCACGGTGTATGAACTCAACCTGTTCGCGCCGCTGGTGCTGGCGCGCGGCTTCGCCGCCGGTCTGGCCCGGGCCAAGGGCGCGATCGTCAACATCACCTCGATCGCCGGTCACGCGGTGCATCCGTTCGCCGGCTCGGCCTACAGCACCTCGAAGGCCGCGCTCTCGGGCCTGACCCGGGAACTGGCGGTGGAGTTCGCCCAGCTCGGGGTGCGGGTCAACGCCGTGGCGCCGGGCGAGATCGAAACCGCCATGCTCTCGCCGGAAACCGAGGTGCTGATTCCCCGGATTCCCCTCAACCGGCTGGGCTCGCCCGAGGATGTCTCGGCGATCGTCTTCCGCCTGTGCACCCCCGAAATGGCCTATATCACCGGCTCGGAAATTTTCGTCACCGGCGGCCAGCACCTGCTTTGAGTCTTTTCCGTGGCGCGGCGGTTGAAATCCGGACGCGCCGGGACTAACAACGTGGGTTCAAGGGTCTGAACAAAAACCGAAGGAGCACAGGACGATGTCCCTGATGGAGTGGACGGAACGGATGAGCGTCGGCGTCGCGCAGTTCGATGACGAGCACAAGAGACTGGTCGCCCTGATCAACGATCTCTTCGACGCAGTCCAGGCCGGTCGCGGCCGGCAGGCGCTGGGCAGCGTTCTCGACGAGTTGGTCGACTACACCAAGACCCATTTCGCCCACGAGGAACACCAGCTCAAGAAGCTGGGCTACGCCAGCTTCGAAGAACACAAGAAAGAGCACGATGTTCTGACCAAGCAGGTGATCGACATCCAGCGCAAGTACCACGCCGGCGCCACCGCCATGCTGAGCATGGAAGTGATGAGCTTCCTCAAAAACTGGCTGGTCAACCACATCCAGGGCACCGACAGCCGCTACACCGCCTTCCTCAACGAGAAGGGCGTGCGCTGAAGCGCGACCGCCCGCCCTCCTCTTGATCGGACCAGCGCGTCGTTGCCTCCTGGGCGGCAAGCTGCTAGGGTCCGCGCCGACTCGACTCCCGTACAGGGACTCCACGCACAGGAATGATACGGTATCCGTCATGAAGGTGAACGCCAATACGATGCGCCCCGGCCATGTCATGGAACATAATGGCAAGCTGTGGGTGGTCGCCAAGACTCAGATCGTCCAGCCCGGCAAGGGCGGCGCCTTCATCCAGATCGAGATGAAGGATGTGCGCACCGGCACCAAGACCATCGAGCGCGTCCGCACTCAGGAATCGGTGGAGCGCGCCCGTCTCGATGATCACGAGATGCAGTTCCTCTTCAACGAGGGCGATGATTTCACCTTCATGGACGACAACAGCTTCGAGCAGATCATCATCAAGCGCGAAATCATCGGCGATCCGGCGGTGTTCCTCCAGGAGGGCATGAAGGTCACGGTGCAGAGTCACGAGGGCTCTCCCCTCGGTGTCGAGATTCCCCAGACCGTCACCCTGACGATTCTCGAGGCCGACCCGGTGGTCAAGGGCCAGACCGCGTCCTCGTCCTACAAGCCGGCCAAGCTGGAAAACGGCGTCCGCGTCATGGTGCCCCCCCACATCGAAGCCGGTACCCGCATCGTCGTCGATACCGCCGAAGGCACTTATCTGGAACGAGCCAAGGACTGATCGCACCCATATGGCACCCCGGTCCGCTACCATCAACGTCATGATCCGCGCCGCTGAAAAGGCCGGAAAGATGCTGATCCGTGACTTCGGTGAAGTCGAGCAGTTGCAGGTTTCGCGCAAGGGGCCGGCGGATTTCGTATCCACCGCCGACCTCAAGGCCGAGAAGGCGGTGAAGGCCGAGCTTCAGAAGGCCCGGCCGGACTTCGGCTTCCTGATGGAGGAGTCGGGCTCCGCCGAGGGCCGCGACAAAACCACCCGCTGGATCGTCGATCCACTCGACGGCACCACCAACTTCCTGCACGGCCTGCCCCATTGGGCGGTGTCGATCGCCCTGGAGCGCGAAGGCGAGATCGTCGCCGGCGTGGTCTACGAGCCGGTGCGCGATGAAATGTTCTGGGCCGAGAAGGGCCAGGGCTGCTTCCTCAATGCCCAGCGTTTGCGCGTGTCGGAGCGGCGGCGGCTGGATGACTCGCTGATCGCCACCGGCATTCCGTTCAAGGGCCGGGGCGACCACCCGCACTTTCTCCGCCAGCAAACGGCGGTGATGGCCGAGGTCGCGGGCATCCGGCGCTTCGGCTCGGCGGCGCTCGACCTCGCCTATGTCGCGGCCGGACGCTACGAGGGCTTTTGGGAAACCGGGCTCAGCCCCTGGGACATCGCGGCCGGAATTCTGATGGTCAGCGAAGCCGGCGGCTTCGTCACCGAGATCGGCGGTGGCCGCAATCCGCTCTATGGTCCCGACCTGCTGGCCGCCAACTCCCACCTGCACCGCTCGCTCTCGAAACTGCTGATCGCAGCCAACCCGAAGAAGACCGCTGAACCGGCGCCTGCGGTTTCCACCTCCTGATTGTTCCGTGGCACCGGCTGAGGTATGACAGGAGCGGGGGGACACCGCTCCCGGCGTTCCCGCGTGAGGACGATGATGGCAGGGGCTGCGAAACGATGGGCAATGAGCGGCGCGGCGCTGACCTGCCTGCTCATGGCCGGCTGCGCGGGCGCGAAACCGCCGCACGCTCCGCCGCCGCCGAAGCCGATGCTGACACCCCAGCCGCCGCCGTCCCCGGCCGAGTTCAACGCCGGCAACGCCAAGCCGCTGCCGATCCCCAGGCGGCTCGGCCTGGAGCCGCTGGAAATCCCCCCGGCTCCGGGACCGCTGACCGACATCCCGCCCCTGCCCCTGCCCGAACCGCTGGTGCTCTCCGCCGACCCGGTGACGGCGCAGAAAGCCCCGCCCCAGATGGCCAAGCCGCTGCTGCGGCCCTCCGGCCCGTCGCCACAACCGTCAGGCGACAGCGACGACCCGGCCGTCACCGCCTCGCCGCCGCCGGCCGGAGCCCCCGGCGGAGTCGAGGAGGATGCCGGCATCGGCACCGGTTTCCGGCTGCTGTTCCCGCCCGGATCACCCGAGCTGCCCGCCGCCGCCGCCATCGTGATTCACGAACTCGCCGACACCATGGCCCGGGAGCCGGCGCTGCGCCTGAGGCTCGCGGCCTACGCCAGCGGCGAGGCGGAAAACCCGGTGCCGGCCCGCCGCTTGTCCTTGCAGCGCGCCCTTAAGGTGCGCGAAGCTCTGGTCGGAGAGGGCGTCAACACCCTGCGAATCGACGTCATGGCGCTCGGTATCACCGCCCCGGCCCCGCCCCGCGACCGCGTCGACCTCATCCCCATCCATTAGCCCCCCAGCCTTCCGGAAACCATCCCATGTCCCGGCCGCAACGCTACCTCAACCGGATGTTCCCGCAATATACACCTAACTAATTGTTTTAATAGCACACTTATTACTAAACTAAAAAACTGCGTAATACTACTTTTGCGTACACCAAAAATAATCTACCCTCCTGAACACAAAATCTGGGTTCAACACCGATTCGATTCTAACATTTCGCTATATGTAGCGCTCAACCACAAAAACCTAGAAAGACAACCAGTCCATAACAATAAATAGTTTTTGCGATTGTCTCTAAATACGCATGGCGGGTATGGGGCTTGCAATTTCTCGCATCTGTTCATAGCGCACATAAACCGAGCTTCTTGGAAATAATTTCTCTTCTTTAATAGGAGGAAATGGATTTTTTGCCGTCGGTCTCGATGGTCGAGTACCCACAAACTGCGCAGGATGCCCGCCAATTGGCCCAATGCCAAATCAGCAACTGGCACAGCGTCGAAAATCGAGCGTGATGGGTGACACTCCCATGTGTTAGGAATTGGCTACGTGGATCGGATTGCAAACGTAATAGTTTGGGACGAAGCCAAACATTGCATACATGGTAATGGCACATAATATGGCAAAATACATTCTAATCGAGCGCCTCAATATGTTTACATATGCCCTCGACGAATGTGAAGACTACCTTGTAATGGATGCCTATCTGTCTGCCAGAGATTGCGGAAGGTTCAGTAACGAAAAGCATCTTAAAGTATTTGAATATTACCACATGCAGGATGGGGCAACATTGAATGACAACATCTTATTGCGAATTAATGGTTATCTCAGATTGCTTGGGCGACGGCCACTAACTTTTGTTAATGGTCACACCACAAGTTATGCGGCACTTAGAGGTCAGGACAAGGTTCTTCGCCGCCAAAATATGCTTGAACGCCTTTCTTCATTAAGTCCTGAAGCTCGCGCAGACTTTATTTCTAAGAAAGAGGTTGAGGCTTCTC
>CAIOBP010000232.1 GCA_903856295.1 uncultured Rhodospirillales bacterium
CCACCAAGCCGTTCCGCTAACCCGTTGCGCCACTTGAACTTTCGTCCCCGGCGCCCCGGCCCTTCCGAACCGCCCGGCGGGCCACCCCGTCGGTGGACCGGCTTATAGGCCCCACCCAAACACCTGTCCAGAGCTTTTTTCGATCTTCGTGATGTTTTTTTGAAAGGGCGCCGAACGCCGCCGTTTTTTGGGGGCGTTAAGCCGGCCCCCGCTACGCCGTGATCTGGTTCATCTGCCGGCAGCGGCTCTCGAACCCCGCGGAAATGAACTCCGGCCGCTTGTAGTAGCCCTTGATCCAGGAGGCGAGCATGCACAACTCCTCCAACCTGACGATCTCATCGAGGGTGCCGTCGGGAAACCGGATGACGAAGCTCTGGGAGATCATCTCCAGCACCTCCTCGACCTGATCGATCGCCAGACCGCAATCGGTCTCGAGGGCCGCGGTCCGCACCAGCAGCTTTTCGTCGACACCGTATTCGTCGCGAATCAATTTGACGATCCATCGGAACATATTCATCCAGTTCCTGACATCCTCGACCGACCGAGCCATCGCCGCCCTCCCCCGCCCCGGACACCGCCAACTGCCCGCACCACGTGCTACTGCTCATTCTATACAATTGATATTTGGCGATCGAGCAAAAATGGTGATCGCGTTTCTCCACCGGGTCGTGTGGAACGCGCTGTGAGTTGGGGCGAGTTTTTCACGCCATGACGGCGCGGCTTGGCTTATGATCCACTCAGAAACTGGCATCGCTTTCGGACCCGACACACGAGGTGCGCTCATGAGACCCGCCGCCACGCTGGCAATCCTGAGCCTTGCCGCCCTGAGCCTTGCCGCCTGCTCCCACCCCAAGGGTCCGTGTGCCCCCGACAGCGCCCACGACAATCCGTACGCCCGCGCCGTCCAGGAGGCCAGCGCGCCCCTCGCCCGGCTCAGGGCCGCGACCGGCGGCCTTGCCATCGACCAGGAGGAAGAGGCGGCCCTCGCCACCCTCGCCTGCAAAGGGACGACATTCGAGTACTTCCGCCGGGTCCATGACCTGACCGTGCCGTTCTGGTGGGCGTACTGGGCCTCAACCTGCGACGCCGGCGGCCCGCCCGTCGTCACGGGGGTTCCGGCCAAGACCGCGCGCGTCGCCTTTCGCGCCCGCTGTCCTGGCGACGGTATCGATCCGTTTGAGAAGTAACCCGCTCAGCACGAAACGTCGTCACCCTCCCCCCAGCGCCGAACCCGGCCACTGTCGAGCCCGAACAGGTCCAGCACCCGCCCGACGGTGTGGTCGACCATCTCGTCGATGCTCCGGGGACGGCTGTACATCCCCGGCACCGGCGGCGCGATCACCGCCCCCATTTCCGCGAGGGCGGTCATGGTGCGCAAATGGCCGAGATGCAGCGGCGTCTCCCGCACCATCAAAACCAGCCGGCGGCGCTCCTTCAGCGTCACGTCGGCGGCGCGCGTCAGCAACGTCGAGGTCACGCCGCTGGCAATCTCGCTCATGCTTTTCACCGAACACGGCGCCACCACCATGCCCAAGGTCCTGAAACTGCCGCTGGAAACCGGGGCGGCCAGATTCGCGGCGTCGTGCCAAACCGTGGCGATCCGCCGCACCTCCTCCAGCTTGATATCGGTTTCCTTCACGAGAGTGACTTCCGCCGTCCTGCTCATAATCAGGTGGGATTCGACGGATAACAGGCGTAGACTCTCCAGCAGGCGGATACCGAAGATCACGCCTGAGGCACCGCTGATACCGACGACAAGGCGCGGGGCTGGGCTCATGGCATCCGTTGTAGCGTGGCCAGGGTGCAGACGTCCACCCTGGCACATCGAATCGGCGCCGTCCTCGCCCGCCCCTTTTGGAAGCGGTCATCGGCGAAAGCACCTGTCGTCACCGGCCCGACCCGCAAGGGTGGCGGCCGCAATCCTGGATGGAGGGGAATCAATGTCGTTTGAGGACCGTATCGAGTCTCTGCGGTTGAAGCATCAATCGCTCGAGGAGGAAGTGAGAGTTGAATCCCACCGCCCGTCCTCGGATCCCGAGCTGATCGCCCGGTTGAAGCGCGAGAAACTGAAGATCAAGGACGAAATCACCCGCCTCAGTCACGGCTGAACTCTGAGACGTTCCGGTTTCCAAAGGCCCACGGCCTTTGGTCGGGTCCAGGGGCAAAGCCCCTGGTTTCCCGCAGCTGTCAAGGACCAGACGGCCCGTCACACCGGCTCGCGCTCCTTGGCCTGAAGGGTCAGGCGCACCAGTTCGGCGAGGCTGCGCACCTGCATCTTGTCCATCACCCGCGCCCGGTAGATTTCGACGGTGCGCGGGCTGATGCCCAGCTTGGCCGCGATCATCTTGTTGGATTGTCCGAGCACCATGAAATCCATGACCTCGCACTCGCGCGGGGTCAGCTTGTCGACCAAGCCCTGAAACTCTTCGAGCGCCGACTTGCTCTCCCGAATCACCGCGTCGCGATTGAGCGCCTGACGCAGGCTGCTCAGCAGACGATCCGGGTCGAAGGGCTTTTCGATGAAGTCGACGGCGCCCGCCTTCAGCGCCTCGACCGCCATCGGAACATCGCCATGGCCGGTGAGAATCACCACCGGAAAGCCGGGCACGACCTCGGCCAGCTTGCGGAACAATTCCATGCCATCCATGCCCGGCAGCCGGACATCGATCAAGGCGCAACCGGCCCGGGCGCCATCCAGCGAGGCCAGAAAAGCCTCGGCGCTTGGGTAGCCGTCGGCATGCCAGCCGGCCGCGGTCACCAGCACCACCAAAGCATCGCGCAGCGCGTCATCATCGTCGATGATCGCGACCTTGAACTCAACTTGCTCGTTCATCGTCTTCATCCCCTGGGGGGCTGGAAAGGTGAAACTCAGGAAGTGGCTATCGGAAGATCAAAGGTAAAGGTCGTGCCCGGGGTTTCCGCCGGCACGTGACGCAACTGCCCATTGTGCGCAGCAATGATCGTCCGGCTGATCGAAAGACCGAGCCCCATGCCGCGGTCTTTGCTGGAGGTGAACGGGGTGAACAGCCGCTCGGCAATGGCGCGATCGATTCCCGGCCCGGTATCCCGAACCTCGAAGACCACCCGCTTGCCCCGGTGGCGCACCACCAGCCTGATCTCCCGCGTCTCACTACGCGACTCGGAAAGCGCCTCCACGGCGTTGCGCACCAGATTGAGAATGACCTGCTGGACGTGGACCCGGTCGGCCATGACATTGGGCACCCCGGGCTCGACATCGAGCTTGAGCCGGACATCGTGCTCGGTCAGGTCGGTCTTGGCGAACTCCGCCACCTCGTCGACGATTTCCTGAACCGCGGTCGGCTCCAGTTCGATCTCGCCGCGATGGAGAAAGTCGCGCATGCGATTGAGGATGGCTCCGGCGCGCATGGTCTGGGCCGCCAGTTTGTCGAGCGCCTGGGCGACCATCTTGATATCGACTTCCGGGGACTGGAGCAGCATGCGGCAGGCCCGGGTATAAGCGGCGATCGCCGCCAGCGGCTGACTTTCCTCATGGAGAATCGCCGAGGCCATTTCTCCGACGATGCTCACCCGGTCGACATGCGCGAGTTCGACCTGATGCTGACGAACCTGGGTTTCGGCCGCGACCCGGCGGCTGACATCACGAACCAGTGCGATCGTCCGCAAGCGGTTGCTGGCGGCGGCGTGGCCGATCGCGACCTCGGCGGGAAAGCTGGTGGCATCCTGCCGCTTGCCCTGATATTCGCTGAGGGAGCGGTCGCGCTCCAGAACCAGTCCGGGCAACAGGGTCACCACCGACATGCCGAGCAGATCGCAATCGGCCCAGCCGAACATCTTTTCGGCGGCGGGATTCGCGGATTCGATGACCCCCTGATCGTCGAGGGTCAAAATGGCGTCGGGCGCAGTGTTCAGAATCGCCTTGACCCGGGTTTCGCTCTCCTTCAGCGCCTGGGTGATCAACCGGCGCTCGCTGACGATCGCCCCCAGCATCAGGTTGGTCAGCCCCAGAGCGACCATCAGCATCTGAAAATCGATCACGGTCTCGGCGCCGAAGCCCCGGGCCTGAAAGGCGAGCTTCAGCGACACCTCGGTCAGCAGCACGCTGGCCGCGGCCCCCGCCACGCCGTGGCGCACCGCGACCCAGATCGACGGCAGAAACAGCAGGTAGAACAATCTGAGTTCGTCCGAAAGCTCCAGCCCGAACACGAACCAGACGGTGCCGATAATCGCCAGCACCTGGGCCAGCACCTCGGCCTTGAAGGATAACGAGGACTGTATCTGCTCGGGCAAGCGGGCGCCCAGACCCGTCCCGGTAAACACCAGAATCGCGGGCGTCAGGGTCAGGATGCCGACATAGTCGCCGAGCCAGGACCGCAAAGTCGCCGGCCAGAAGTCCGGACGCCCGATCATATGGAACCCGACGAAGCTCTCGACCGTGCCGCACGCGACCAGAAAGGCGGCGATCAGGCTGACGATCAGCAGCATGACGACGTCGTTCTGCCGGCGCAACCCGGCATCGATCCGGAAGACGCGCAGCAGCAGCGCCGCCGCCCCGACATAGCCGCCAGCGGTGATCAGCACCGAGATCAAAGTCGGGAGCACCGGCAACCAGGGCGCGGCCAGATGGCGGACCAGAAGCTCGGCGATGAACATCGCTACCGGCACCACGGGCGCATAGCGCAGCCCGAGCCGCAGCAGCACCGCCAGCGTCAGACCCTGGGGCGGATCCCACGGCGTAATGCCAACCTCGGAGAAGGGATGGAGAAAACTGATCCTGCTCAAGATCACGTAAGACACGATATACAGGAGCGCCGTCACACCGTAAGTCGACCAGCCATCCTGGGATTCCTCCTGAAAGCATCCCAGTAACTTTTTGACCCAGCATGCCCAGAATCCTGCCATCACCGCCCGCCTGTTCCGCCTGTCGACCGCATCAGAATACCAAAACCGATCGATCCGGTCATCGCACAAAAGACCCTAAGCATTCTCACTAGGTAATATTACGTATATGCAAATTTAGAGGCCGGTTATCCACCAACACGCCGCGCTTCGATTGCTCCGACGCCACAACTACTTTTTAACACATCGAACCAAGGTTTGACAGGCTCCGAACCGGGTCATTGCGCGAAGGTTTTTATTCTCAAACTCTGACGTCATGGCCGTGCTTGACGCGGCCGCCCACGCGGCGTCGCCGCGCGAATACGCAGGACAAGCCCGCGCATGACGACGTTCGCATGACAGAATTCCTTTACCCGATTACCCTGGGGCTCCGAGCGCCTGTCTTGTCCCGGTCTGTCCACGGACCGCGTCGGGCTCAGCTTTCCGGCGCCCAGGCCCCCGCCCCGCCCGGTGCGGCGTCCCGCTCGCCGGTGGTCAAAAACACCAGCGGCTTGCCGGTGCCGCCGAGCAGGTCCGGGGCATCCGACAGCAGGTCCTTGAGCGTGATGTCGAGCACGTCGCGATAGCCGGTGTCCGCGGCGTCGAGCAGCGCGGCGCAACGCTCCACCCAGGGCGCCTCCAGTTCCTCGACGTCGCGCACCGAGCCGCGCATGCCGATGCCCATCGCCTCCTGAAGGTCGTAGAGCGAAACCTCGGCGAGATCGCGGGTGACCACCCAGGTGTTGCGGGTGGTGCGGTCGACCCAGTCCACATCGCGCAATTGCTCGAGAATGCCCTCGATCACCACCGAGCCGACGGGAATGCGGTCGACCAGCACCCGCCGCCGCACGCCACCGCCGGCACGCGACGCGTGCATCAACTCGTGCAACACCGCCAGCGCCACCGCCAGCCGGGGCGCCGGCAACAGCTCGCCGGGGCCATGGGCGATCAGCTTGCCGGCGCGCCACTCGGGCAGGCAGGCGGTGACCACCGCGCCGATCAGCACCGTGCACCAAGCGACATAAAGCCAGAGCAGGAAGATCGGCACCACCGACAGGGCGCCGTAAATGGTCTGGTAGGCGGGAAACGAACGCAGATACCAGACGAATCCGGCCTTGGAGAGTTCCAGCAGCGCCGCCGCCGCCACGCCGCCCCAGCAGGCGTCGGCCCAGCGCACCGACCGGTTGGGCACGGCGATGTACAACAGCGTGAAGCCGCAGAACTCGAGTAGTCCCGGCACCAGCATGGAAAAGCGCGTCAGCGGCGCCGTCGCCTGATGCAGACGGTCGAAAGCCTCGCTGAACAGGGGAACGCTGGTCAGGGACAGGCTGGCGCCGAACAGCAGCGGCGCCAAAGTCAGCAGCGCCCAGAAGCTGAGAAAGCGAATCGCCCGCGGCCGGGGCTCGGTGACCCGCCAGATTTCGCCGAACGCCGTCTCGATGGTCGACAGCAGCAGCACCGCCGAAAAGGCCAGACCAATGACGCCGAACGCCGTCGACTGGCCGGCATTCTCCATGAAATGATTGAGATATTCGCTCACGGCGTCGCCAACCTGGGGCACCAGGGTGTCGAACATCATGGCCTGAAGCTGATTCCGCAGGCGGGCAAAGGCCGGAAACGCGGAAAATATGGTGAACACAATGGTCATGAACGGCACCAGCGCCAACAGCGAGGTGTAGGCCATTGCCGCCGCTATATTAAAAAAGTTATCAAAGTAAAATCTTCTCGCCGCATAATAGCAGAACTGGCCGGCGTCGGCCAATCCCGCAACCAAAGCGCGGACATGGCCGCGCAGCCATCTGCTCATTTCCCGCTTCGAATCCGGCATCCGACCCCTCCCGCCCCGGTTTGACCATCACGCTCAATGGTGTAGTATGGCGCCGCGACCGGGGAGTCCATATCCTCACCAACACCATTCCTTACCACCGTTTCTTACCAACGAGGACCCGATGAGCAATCCTTCTGCGCTGATGTCCGGCAAACGCGGCCTGATCATGGGTGTTGCCAACGACCGCTCCATCGCCTGGGGCATCGCCACCACGGTGGCGGCGCACGGCGCCGAGCTGGCCTTCACCTATCAGGGCGACGCGCTGGCCAAGCGCGTGAAGCCGCTCGCCGAGTCGCTGGGCTCGACCCTGGTGCTGCCCTGCGATGTCACCGACGAGGCGAGCATCGACGCCACCTTCGCGGCGATCGAGAAAGCCTGGGGCAAGCTGGACTTCGTAGTGCACGCGATCGCCTTCTCGGACAAGAACGAACTCGATGGGCGCTACCTTGATACCACGCGCGCCAACTTCCTGCGCACCATGGATATCTCCTGCTACTCGTTCACGGCGGTGGCCAAGCGCGCCGTGCCGCTGATGAAGGCGGGCGGCAGTCTGGTCACCCTCTCCTATTATGGCGCCGAACGGGTGATGCCGCACTATAACGTCATGGGTGTGGCCAAAGCCGCTCTCGAGGCCAGCGTGCGCTATCTTGCCGCCGATCTGGGCGGCGAGGGCATCCGGGTCAACGCCATCTCGGCGGGTCCGATCAAGACCCTGGCCGCCAGCGGCATCGGCGATTTCCGCTATATCCTGAAGTGGAACGAGTACAACGCCCCCCTGAAGCGCAATGTCACGATTCAGGAAGTCGGCGGCTCGGCACTCTATCTCTTGAGCGATCTCGGCTCGGGCGTCACCGGCGAGGTTCATCACGTCGATGCCGGCTACCACACCGTCGGCATGGTCTCGGTGGAAAACGCCGACAAGACCGGCGCCTTGCTCAACTCCATGAGCGGCAGCAAGAGCTGAGCGGCGCCGATCGAGGAAAGCCATCGCGATGGCCGGCAACAGCTTCGGCACCCTGTTCCGTTTCACCACCTGGGGCGAAAGCCACGGGCCGGCGATTGGCGTCGTGGTCGACGGGGTGCCGCCGCGCATCCCGCTCACCGAGGCCGACATCCAGCCCTGGCTCGACCAGCGCCGGCCGGGGCAATCGCGCTTCACCACCCAGCGCCAGGAGTTGGATCAGGTCAAAATCCTGTCCGGGGTGTTCGAGGGGCTGACCACCGGCACGCCGATTCAACTTCTGATAGAAAACACCGACCAGCGTTCGAAAGACTATGGCGACATCGCCGAGAAGTTCCGGCCCGGCCACGCCGACTACACCTATTGGATGAAGTACGGCATCCGTGACCATCGTGGCGGCGGGCGCTCCTCGGCCCGCGAGACCGCGGCCAGGGTGGCGGCGGGAGCGGTGGCGCGGGCGGTACTGGGCGACGGCATCCGGATTCGCGGCGCCCTGATTCAGCTCGGCCCGCATCAGATCGAGCGCGCGCGCTGGGATTGGCTCTCTGTGCAGCGCAACCCCTTCTTCTGCCCCGATCCCGATATCGTGCCGGCCTGGGGTGATTATCTCGACGCCATCCGCAAGGCCGGTTCGTCCTGCGGCGCCGTGGTCGAGATCGTCGCCGAAAACGTGCCGCCGGGGTTGGGCGATCCGGTGTATGACAAGCTGGATGCCGATCTCGCCAAGGCGCTGATGAGCATCAACGCCGTCAAGGGCGTCGAGATCGGCGAGGGCTTCGCCAGTGCCGCGCTCAGCGGCGAGGACAATGCCGACGAAATGCGGGCATCTCCCGATGGCGGCGTCAGCTTCCTCTCGAATCACGCTGGCGGCATTCTCGGCGGCATCTCGTCGGGCCAGGAGATCGTCGCCCGATTCGCGGTCAAGCCGACCAGTTCGATTCTGACCCCCCGGCGCACCGTCGACATCCGAGGAACGAACACCGAGATCATCACCAAGGGCCGCCACGACCCCTGCGTCGGCATCCGCGCCGTCCCGGTGGGGGAAGCCATGGTCGCCGCCGTGCTCGCCGACCATTTGCTGCGCCAGCGGGCGCTGGTCCGCTAACCCAGATGCCCCTCCCCAACCGCGGCATCGCGATCTTCGATTTCGACGACACCCTGATCCAGGGCGACAGCCTACCGCGCTTTCTCGATGAGGTGGCCGGAGTTGGCCGTACGCGTCTGGCCATGGTCGGCGCCGTGGCCGGCGCGCTGACCGCCCACGGCCTGGGGCGGCCGGTGGATGTCGATTTCCCCGGCTCGGTCAAGGCACTGCTGCTGCGCGCCACCCTTGCGGGCATACCGGAATCACGTGCGTATGACGCAGCGCGGCGCCTGAAATCCCGGCTGCACTGGCTGGCGCCGCAGCTCGAAGCCCTGCACCGCCATGCCGCCGACGGACACCGCATCGTGGTGGCCAGCGGCGCTCTTGGAGTGTACCTGCCGATTTTGCTGGAAGGACTGCCGGTGCATGACATCCTGGCAACCGACGTCGAAACCCGCGAGGGCCGCCTGACCGGCCGCCTGGCTTCGGGCAACTGTGTACGTGCCCAAAAAGCCCAACGCGTACGCCCTTTGCTCGCCGCGGTGAACGGCCCGAGCTGGGGATATGGCAACCGCCCCTCCGACCTGCCGATGCTGGCATTGGTCGACCATCCCACCATCGTGTGAGTGCCATGACCTGCCCCCAGTGCCAGAAACCCGAAGATTTATGCGTCTGCGCCGCCCTCGCCCCGATCGCCACCCGCATCGGCACGGTCATCCTCCAGCACCCCCAGGAACAGGCCGAGGATTTGGGCAGCGGCTGGATCGCTCACCGCCAGTTGGAAAACTCGGTGTTGCGGGTCGGCCTGTCCTGGCCGAGCCTGAAACGCGTCATCGACGATGACGATGTCGAGATGCGGCGCTGGGCCGTACTCTATCTCGGCGCCGCCAAGGAAGCGCCGCGCGAGGGCGAGCCGGAGCTTCTGGTGCTCGGCCGCAAGGGCGAACGGCTGGCCGAGGCGCCGGCCATCCTCCGCTCGCTGCATGGCCTGATCCTGATCGACGGCACCTGGAGTCAGGCCAAGAGCCTGTGGTGGCGCAACCCCTGGCTGCTCAAGGCGCACCGGCTGGTGCTCAACCCGCCCGCGCGCTCCCGCTATGGCAAGTTGCGCCGCGAGCCCCGGCGGGAAAGCCTCGCGGTGATCGAAGCCGCCGCCTTCGCCCTGGCCCGGCTCGAACGCCAGCCTGAACTCGAGTCCCTGATTCTGAAGCCGTTCGAGTTGCTGGTCGAAAAAGTCCGGCGGCAACAGAAGGCGGCCAAGTCCCCGGCTCCCGCAGCAGACGGCACCACGACCTCTTGAGCCGGAGCGACGGCGCATTCATCGTTGTTGCAACAGCTTATAATGTGTATGATAAGTCCCGAAAATTGCCGGGCACGGGGTAAAGCCATGGACACGAATTTCACGCCGATCCAACTCACGGACGAATACCGAATTGGCGTAGACTCGATCGATCAGGAGCATGGTCACCTGATCAATATTTACAATGAGTTGGTCAAAGCCGCCGGTAGCGCTGGCGAAGCCGAAATCGCGGCTGCCACACTCAAGAAACTCTTCGAGTACGCCGATTATCATTTTGCCAGCGAAGAGCGGGTCATGGCGTCCGTCAGCTACCCCGAGATGGAAGGTCATCACCGGCAGCACGAATCCTTCATCCGCGCCCTTGACGATCTGGCCCACGCCCAAACCGGCAGCGAAAGTGAGATTCTGGGCAAGCTGCTGACCTTTGTCAAAAACTGGATTCGCGGGCACATTCTGCTGACCGACAAGCGGCTGGGCGAGTTCGTGCACTCCCAGTACCAAGGCCCCCGCCCGTCCGCAGGGTGATACGGCCGACAGTCAGCCGCCGCGTCGGATTACCGGCGCCGGAAAAATTACTTCCGGAAAGATTACTTATTGAGGACCATGGCGCCGACAGCCCCGAGCCAGACTCCGAGCAGACACAGAAAAACCGAAAGGCCGATGTTCAACCCGGCATCGAACCACTCGCCGTCCTGGGCCAGGGTCAGGGTCTGAAGACTGAAGGACGAGAAAGTGGTGTAGCCGCCGCAAATGCCGGTCATGAAAAACTGCCGCCACTCACCGGGCACGAAAAACCGTCCGTCCGGCCCGGTCAGCACCGCGAAAAAGCCGATGATGAACGAACCGCTGACATTGATCACCAGCGTCCCCCAGGGAAACGCCGCCCCGGCCCATAAAGCGATCATACCTGACAGCCAATAGCGGAGCGTACCGCCCAACGCGCTTCCGAGCGCCACAAGCAGATAGGTCATCTCCGGCTTTCCTCGCTCCCGGTCGCGGCACCATCAGAGAAACTTGTTGATCTTCGGAAAGCCGTTGGGCGGAAACTTGCCGACGGCGGCGCGCGCGCCGAGCCAGGGGCGCAAATCGCTCTCGGTCCGCGTCCGTTCACCGCTCCGCCACGACAGCCCCGCCACCAGCTTCAAGGTGACCAGATCGGCTAAGCTGGCATCCTTGTATTTCTGGAGTATGACGCCCCGGCCCCGGGTCATCACCGGCAGTTCTTCCAGCATGAACACCAGCAACTTCCGATTGTTACCGATCACCGCCACGGCATCATCACCGCGTTCGGCATTGACCGGCACGCAAATCCGCGCCTCGAGAGTGTCCTCAAGATTGAGCACCTGCTTGCCGGTGCGGGTCTGGGCCAGCACCTCGGTTTCCTCGATCTGAAAGCCGCGACCATCCTCGGAGGCCACCACCAGCCGCCGGCCGGGTTGATGCTTGAACAGGGCGACGATCTCGGCCTCGTTGCCGAGATCGATCATCAGCCGCACCGGTTCGCCGAACCCCCGCCCGCGCGGCAGCTTGTCGACGCCGAGCGTGTAGAAGCGGCCATTGGTGCCGAACAGAATCAGCTTGTCGGTGGTTTCGGTGTGGATGATGAAGCGCGGCTGATCTCCCTCCTTGTATTTGATCTCGGTGGTGTCGGTTTCGGCCAGCCAGCCCTTGACCGCGCGGATCCACCCCTTGTCCGAACACAGAACCGTGACTTGTTCCCGTTCGACCGTGGCCTCCAGGGGAATCTCGATATCCTTGGGCGCATCGGCAATATCGGTGCGGCGCTTGCCCAACTCGGTGGCCTTGCCGAACTTCTTCTTGATCTCGGCGATCTCGGCCCCGATCATCTGCCAGCGCAGCGTCTCCTTGGCCAGCAACTCCTCGAGGGCGGCCTTCTCCTTGGCCAGCGCGTCGTGCTCGCGCCGGATGGCCAGCTCCTCCAGCTTGTGCAGCGCCCGCAGCCGCATGTTGAGGATGGCCTCGGTCTGCACCTCGGTGAGCTGAAAGCGGCGCATCAGCTCCTCTTTCGGCTTTTCTTCATAGCGGATGATCCGGATCACCTCGTCGAGATTGAGGTAGGCGATCAGAAAGCCGTCCAAAACCTCCAGCCGGTGCCCGATCTTGGCCAGCCGGTGATGGGAGCGCCGCTGCAAGACCTCGTGACGGTGATCGAGAAAGGCCTTCAGCACCTGCCGCAGAGTCATCACCCGCGGCACATTGTCGGCGTCGAGCACATTCATGTTGAGGCTGAAGCGCACCTCCAGATCGGTGCTCTGGAACAGCGAGGCCATCAGCACTTCGGGATCGACATTGCGGCTCTTGGGCACCAGCACCAGCCGTACGTCCTCGGCCGACTCGTCCCGTACGTCTTCGAGCAGGAACAGCTTCTTGGCGGTCAACAACTCGGCGATCTTCTCGACCAGCCGCGATTTCTGCACCTGATAGGGAATTTCCGTGACCACGATCTGCCACGTGCCCTGGGCCAGCTTTTCCACCGACCAGCGGGCGCGCAGCCGGAACGAGCCCCGGCCGGTGCGATAGCTCTCGATCACCGAGGCGCGCGGCTCGACCAGCAGGCCGCCGGTGGGAAAATCCGGCCCCGGCATCAGCGCCACCAGCGACTCGACCGAGGCGTCCGGCGTTTTGATCAAGTGGCGCAGGGCGTCGCAGATTTCGCCGACATTGTGGGGCGGAATCGAGGTGGCCATACCGACCGCGATCCCCGTGGCGCCGTTGGCCAGCAGATTGGGAAAATTGGCCGGCAACACCACCGGCTCCTCGCCATCGCCATCGTATGTCGCGCGGAAGTCGACCGAATCCTCGTCGATCCCCTCGAGCAGCGCCCGCGCCACCTCGGTCAGGCGGGCCTCGGTGTATCGCATGGCGGCGGCGTTATCGCCGTCGATGTTGCCGAAATTACCCTGACCATCGATCAGCCGGTAGCGTACGGCGAAATCCTGGGCGAGGCGTACGAGGGCGTCGTACACCGCGACATCGCCATGGGGATGAAACTTGCCGATGACGTCGCCGACCACCCGCGCCGACTTCTTGGGCGGCAGATCGGGCTCCAGCTTGAGAATGCTCATGGCGAAGAGCAGGCGCCGGTGGACGGGTTTCAGGCCGTCGCGGACATCGGGCAGCGAGCGCGCCATGATCGTCGACAGCGCATAAGCAAGGTAGCGCTCGGAGAGCGCTTCCGCTAACGGCTTGTCCTGAACGTCGGAATCGGCCGGAATGGGCTTCATGGGGCTTTTCGGGGTACGCTTCGGGTCAGGGAATACCGGGCATGGCTACCAGATCTGGTGGCTCTCGGCCAGCCCGTTCCGCGAAGCGCCGCCGCGCCGGTGGTAAACCGCCCGGAAGGTGGCGCTCCAGGAAATAGCCGGTCAGGGCCAACCCCAGGCGTACATCCCGTACGCCTCCACCGCCCCGCCCGACCAGGAAGCCGGGCAAGGCCAGCAGACGGTCGCCCCAGGGCGCCGCCGCCGCCCGCGACACCGCCCGGCCGCTGCGCGGGCTGACCGCGGTCAACTCTTCGACGGAGCCGGTGACGGCGCAGCAGGAGAGGTCGAGACCGAAGCCCAGCTCGGCCAGCAGGCCCAACTCCCAACGCACCGTCGCCTCGGCCCAGGCCGGTTGCTCGAGGGCCTCGAACAGCGCCAGCAGGCCACGATAGAGCGCCGGGTGCGGATCGTGCTCGGACAACCCGGCCTCGACCAGCGCGCAAGCGGACACCAGCGCCGCCAGCCGCTCGGGCTGATCCAGCAGCGCGGCACCGTGGCTGCGCAGCGGCTCCAGGGTCAGGGTGCCCAGTTGTTCGGACAGCCGGGCACGCCAGCGGGCGCGCACCAGGGTTCCGGGCTCGACACTGGCGCGGCGCCCCGCGCTGCGGGCGCCCCGGACCAGCCCGGAGTGACGGCCGCGCGCCTCGGTGAGCAGGCAGACCAGCGCCGAACTCTCGCCCTGGGGGCGCGCCGAGAGCACCAGCGCCTGATCGGTCCATTCCATGATCTGTCCGGGTTATCCGCGCCGCGTGCCCCGCGCCACCGCGGCCAGATAGAGACAATACAGCAACGCCACGCTCAGCGGCAGGCCATGACGCGGCCAGACATCGAGGGCCGCGCCAACGATCGAGGGACCGGCGACGGTGCCGGCGGTGTAGGCGACGATGAACAACACGTTGGCGTGGGCGAGGTCGGCGGGCGGAAAGCGGTGGCCGATCTCGGTCAGGCCCAGGGTGTAATAGCCCGAGGTCGCCCCGCCCCACAAAAACAGCAACGGCCACACCAGCCCGCTCCCGGCCATCGCCACCGCGTCGAAGCCCCCGGCGAACAGCAGGCTGAGCAGCGAGGCGGCGATCAGCACCCGTCCCGGCCCGGTACGGTCGGCCAGCCAGCCCAAGGGCAATTGCCAGACCAGCCCGCCGGCCGCGAACACCGAAACCATCATCACCGCCGCCGACTGGCCGAGCCCGGCGCCCTCGCCATAGAGCGGCAGCAGGGTCATCAGGGAAATCTCCGCGAAACCGGCGGTGAAGCCGGCCAGAATCGTCCCCGGCGCCACCCCGAACAACGCCCACGACCAGCCGCCGCCGTCGGCGCGCACGCCGCCGGCGGGCACGCAGCGCCGCCCGAGCAACGGCGGCACCGCCGCCAGCAGCAGCAACCCGGTGGCGATGAGGTAGGGCCGCGCGCCCTCGATTCCGGTCACCGACAGCAGCACCGGCCCTAGAGCGATGCCCGCCGCCCACAGCGTCGCATAGAGGCTGACCGCGCGGCCACGGCTGGCGTTGACGGCGATCCGGCTGAGCCAGGTCTCGCTGACCACCCATTGCAGCGCCAGCCCGAACCCCATGGCGAAGCGCAACCCGAACCAAGCCGGCAGCGACTCGAGCACGGGAAACAACGCCAGCGCCAGCGCCGAAACCAGACAGCCCAGCACCAGGGTCGGCACCGTGCCCAACCGGGCGATCAGACGCGGCGCCAGCGGCGCCGTCGCCATCACGGCGAGGGCGGGCATGGCGGCGTTGATTCCGACCAGCGCCGCACCGGCCCCGGCGGCGGCCATGCTGAGGGCGATCAGGGGAATGGTCATGCCCAGGGTCATGCCGACAGCGACGGCGCTGACCATCACCACCGTCAGCCCCCAAAAGCGCTGACGATCGGACAGACTGTCCGCTTCGATATCCCGGCCGCCGTCAGTCATCGGCTTGGTTGTCAATCTCGTTCAAAAAAAACGCCTCGCTCAAGAAATCCGCCCGGTCAGGAGGTTATCGCCAGATAGGGATTCTGCGTCAATTGGCTGGGAGACATGACCGCGAGTTGGTCGGAGGTGAAGGACTTCGACTGGGATTTCGAGAGGAAGCCCATGAAGGCCGGCGACAACGCCGCCATCTGAACCCCCGAGAACGCCTTGAGCTGCCCGGCGCTCAGGCTCTTGGTCTGATCGGCCGAAAGCGAGCCCAGCACCGAGCCGTTGACCGCGCCGACCTGGGCGGTCGACAGCGCCGCGATCTGAGCGGCGGAGAACGAGTCCAGTGTCGACGCGCCGAGCCCCGCCATGGCGTCGAGGCTGAGGGACTTGACCAGCGGCGTGGTCAGCGCCTTGATCTGGGTGGCGGAGAGGCTGCCCAGCTGTCCCGCCGACACGCCGGCGAACGCCGTGGCGGAGAAGCCGTTGAGCTGGGCTCCCGACAGCCCGGCCAGCTGATCCGAGCGGAGGCTCGCGACCTGCGGCGCCGTGACCGCCTTCAATTGCGCCGCCGACAGGGCGTCGAACTGACCGGCGCTGAGCGCGGCGATGTCGTCGGTGCCGAGCGAGCGGATCGCGTCCCCCGACAGCGCCTGAAGCTGGGTGTTCGAGAGCGCCCCCAGCTGAGCCGGCGTCAAAGCCGCCAGGGTCGCCGTGCTCATGCTCTTGATCAAGGACACAGGCACGGCGACGAGCTGATCGCTGGTCAGGCTGTCGAGTTGATCGACCGAAAGCCCCTTCAGCTGCGTAGCGGTCAGGGCCGAAATCTGAGCGGTGGCCAGACCGGCGACCTGCGCGCCGCTCAGCGCCGCCAGCTGGGCGGTCGCCAGGGACTGGACCTGCGCGCCGGTCAGGGCGTCGAGCTGCGGCTCCGACAGGGACGCCAGTTCATCGCCGCTCAGGGACTTGAGGAACGGCGTGCCCAGCTGCGCGATCTGGCCGGCGGTCAAACCGCCAAGCTGCTGCTGGGTCAGCCCGGCGATCGCCGTGGCGGCGAGAGAGTTGAGCTGCGTCCCGGTCAGCCAGCCCATCTGATCGGCGCTCAGGCTGCCGAGCTGGCTCGCCTTCAAGGCCTTGAGCTGGTTCGCCGACAGCGCCCCCACCAGCGGTGCGGTCAAAACCGCGAGGTCTTCGGCGCTCAGCGACGCCATCTCGGGCGAAGTCAGCGCCTTGACCTGGGTGGCGCTGAAGGCCCCGATCTGCACCGCCGTCAGATTCGTGAAGGTCGACGCGCTCATCGCCTTGATCTGAGCCGCAGTCAGGGCGCCGATCGCGGGCAGGGTCAGCGCCGCCATCTGCTCGGCCGACAGTCCCTGCATCTGAGCGCTGCCGATGGCGGCGACCTGACCGGTGGTCAATCCGGCGATCTGAGTCGCGGTCAGCGCCGCGACCTGCGCCGTCGTCAACGCCTGGAGCTGGGTCGAGGACAGGGACTCCAGCTGCGCCACCGACAAGCCGGCCAGCGCATCGGAACCAAGGGCTTTGAGCAGGGGGGTCGCCAGCGATTTGAGCTGAGCCGAGGACAGGCCGGAGACCTGATCGGCGCTCAGGCTCGCGATGCCGGTGGCGGAAAGACCGTTGATCTGAGTCGAATTCAGCGAGGCCAGCTGGTCGGCGCCGAATCCCGATATCTGAGCCGCCGAGAGTTGCTGAAGCTGCGCAGCGCCCAGCCCGGCCAACTGATCGGGGCTCAAGGAGCCCAGGGCACTTGAGGTCAGCGCCTTGACCGAATTGGTCGGCAGCGCCTTGATCTGGGTCGGAGTCAGCCCGGCCAGCATGGCCGCCGGCAGCGATGTGATGGCCGTGGCGCTCAGCGCCTTGATCTGGGTCGCCGTGACCGCCGCCATTTGCTCGCTGGTGATGGCGCCCAACTGAGTGGCGCCCAAGGCGGCGAACTGGCCGCCGCTCAGAACGGCGATCTGCGAGGTGCCCAGCGCCGCGATCTGCTCCGGGGTCAGCGCACCAACCTGGGTCGACGACAGCGCCTTCACTTGGGTCTGCGACAGCGACGAGATCAGCGACGGCGCCAGCGCCGCCAGGGTATCGGCCGAGAAAGCGGCGGCCAGAGCGGCGGGCAGTGCCTGCATCTGAGCCCCCGACAGGCCCGCCAATTGACTGGCCGCCAAAACCTTCCATTGGGCCGTCGACAGCGCCCCGAGCTGGCTGGTGGAGAGCGCCGCCAGCTGATCCGAGGTCAGCGCCCCCAGCTGTCCGTTGCTCAGCGCCTTCAGCTGCGACAGCGACAGCGCCACCACCTGATCCAGCGACAGCGCGGCGATCACATCCGAGGCCAGCGCCTTGATCTGCGCCGCCGACAGCGCCCCGAGCTGCGACAGGCCAAGCGAGGAGATGTCCCCCGCCGACACCGCCGACAGCGCCGCCATGGTCATCGCCTTGACCTGGGCCAGCGTCATGGTGCTGAACAGACCCGACGAGGAATCCTGCGTGGTCGTGGTCGTCGTCGTCCCGCCGCCACTGCCGGCGGTCTCCCGGATCGACACCGACTGCCAGTCGCCCCAGTAGGCGCCGTTATAGGCGCGGATTTTCAGGGTATCGGTCCCCGCCGCGCTGCCGGTTTTCAGAGAGACGCCGTTGAGGGACGACACCGTGAGCGCCTGTCCGGCGTTCGTGGCCGAAACGGTGGCGCCATTGACCACGAAGCTGTCGTCGCCGCTGTCGTAAAACTGATACTGGGCGATCGACTGCCCGGCCGGATCGACGAAGGACACCAGGCTGGCGATGCCGACGGTGGTGTTGGTGTTCGAGGTCGCGCTCGCGCTCTCCACCGAATAGGGCGCGTCGAGACGGAACACGGAGACACTGCTCTGGACGACACCGGTCGAAAACTCGTCGGACGCGCTATGCGCCGCCGCGATGACGATGTCATTGGCCGAACCGTCGTGCGCCAGCCGGCCGGAATTGTCGATCAGCAGCGCGCTGGTGCCGAAACCGGAGACAATGGTCGCGATATGCCCCGAGCCGTTCGTCCAGTCGACGCCGACGACATCGCCCGGCCGCAAGGTCGAGAGCCAGTTCTGGTTGACGCCGTTCTGACCGTTGTAGACGGTGACCCATTCTCCGTTCGCGACCGTCGGCGCCGTCGCCGTGCTCGCGATCGGCAACGCCGCACCCGCGATGTTCGCGATCTCGCTGGTCAGAACCCAGCAGCCCGAATCATTCCAGGCCTTGCCGACGAAGCTGGCGGCCACGGCGCTGATGTCCGACGGCAGGGCCTGACCGTTGATATGAGAGCCCGGCAGCATCGCATTCGCCGTCGACGGGCTGATGGTCGTCAAGCAGGCGCTGCCGTAGAAATTCGAAACATTGCCGGCAAGATAGGCGCTGCTGTAGCCGCCACTGACGCTATAGCCGGAAAACGCGGAAGACGAGTTGGCGCCATACAGAGACAGATACTCATTCTCGTAGAGCGTCGACGAGCCAGTAAAGGTCAGATTTGAAAAATACCCGTATGTCGAGTTGTAATACCCATTGTTGGTCAGGGTAAAGCCGATCGACAGCGAGTGGAAGTCATCATAGTCCTGGAAAAAGCTCGCGGTGTGGCCGTTGCCGCTCACCGTGCCGTAATTGGGCGTCATCGACGCCGTGTATTCGTTGCGGTCGCAGCCGGACAGAATCAGATACTGCGGATTGCCGCTCCCGGAAACCGAAAACAGCGACGACAAAGAGACGGCCTGGCCCTGGGTCAGGGTGTTTGAACCGTTATTGTTGAGGGAGATGGTCATCTGCGTCGTCACCACTGGAAGCGTGAAAAGGGGCGAACCCCCACCGTCTTCAGAAAGTTAGTGGCTATCGGGCCGCTGCGCAGTGACCCCGGTCACATTCCTGCCAACTCTTTGGCCTGCCAACTCTTTGGCCTGCCAACTCTTTGACCCGCCAACCCGTTGACAGATCAAAGCTCCGGCACTCTGTCAATAATCCCTGAAAGCGTGCGGAATCACAACGAAATTTCCCCGCCCGGAAGCGTTCTCCGTCGGGTGTGGCTTCCGGCAAACACGCGCGGCCGCCCCGGGGGGCTCATCCCGGAGCGGCCGCTCTGTAACGATTTGTGTCCAGGGCGGAGTCACGCCGCGAGGCGATGCCGCCGCTTCGCGATCCGCCCTACCGCGAGGACAGGGCCTCGGACATTTCACTCTCATCCTCGGTCGGCATCCGGCCCTCATGGAAGCGCCGCCAGAAATAGACGGCGCCGGCCGCGCTCGCCGCCGCCAGCACCACCGGTCCCCACAAGCCGAGACCGATGCCCAGGCCAAGACTGACGCCCTTGCTCCCGGCCCCGATACCGCCGGCAATCACCGCCTTCGACGCCGCCGAGGGGGCCTGGACCATCGCGCCATTGGCCCCCATGGCGGCGACCATCCCTTTCGCACTCCCCGCCATGGCGCCCTGGGCGTGCAGACCGGGCAGCAGCCCCGAGCCGGCCGGGCAGGACAGCAATCCGCCGCCGGCGCCCGCCCCGAGATGCGCCCCATGGCCCGCTCCGGCGCCCATGTGGAACAGGCCGGCGTTCTGGCCCACCCCCTGCCCGGCCCCCATGCCCATGCCGGAACCGGGAATATTGCCGAGGGGACAAAGTTTCGTAACAGGCATCATCGGTCTCCACTATTGGCGCGATCGTTGGTGAAAGGACAGGTTCAGCGTGAGCGGGTCTGGCCGGGCGTGGCCGGAGAGCGGGGTTTTGCCACCCGGCGGCGGGCATTCCGGCCCTCGAACCAGCGCTTCACCGCCAGAGCGCCGAGAAAGGCACCGGCGGCGGGCAGCATCACGCCGCAGGTGATGCCGCCGCTCAGGGCGCACAGGCCCAGCCCCAGGCCGGTGCCGCTGCCGACGGCGACGCCCGCGACCCCGCCCAGGGTCGCCCCGGCCATCGTCGCCTGATCCAGCGCCCGCTCAGTATCCTGTTCAGCCATGTTTACTCTCCGTCAAGGGGGGGATGCCGCGGTGGTCGGTTCGGCGTGAACCACCACGCGGCTAACACCGGGAAGATTGTGGCGAATGTGGGTTTCGACGGTGACCGTCGCCGCGTGTACCGTACGTATGGCGGTGTCCGGAGCGAACAGGCAGCGCAGGGAGACGTACAGCCCGTCGTCGCCGTCCTGAATCCAGACCTTTCGGATATCCTGGACATCGTGAACCGCGCGGGCGAGATGCTCGATCCTGGCGGTCATGTCCTCGCGCTGTTCGCGCGCGACCGCGCTGCCGTTCACGACGTTGAAACGGCGCGGATCGATGTGGGTGTCGACATAAATGTCCTCGCCGAGTTCCTCCCGAATCGCCAGTTCGATACCATCGGCGACCTTGTGGGCGTCAAGGATCGACATGGTTTCCTCGACCTCGATATCGAAGCTGACGTGGCTGCGCTCCCCCAGAGAGTGCACGCCGATGTCGTGGACCATCAGCCCCAGCCGGGCGGCGGTCATCCTCACGGTGTCGATCACCGACTCGTTGTCGAGCGCCACCGGCAACGCCTTGACCGAGGGCGACGCCTCGGGCACCGCCGCGATCACCGCCGCGGCGACGGCGGCGCACACCTGCTCGGCGCGATCGAGCGGCATGGTGCGGCTGACCCGGACCAGGATTTCCACGAACACCGTGCTGCCCGCCGGCCGCGCCCGCACCAGATCGACCCTGGCGACGCCGTCGACCGCCCGCGCCACCTCTCCGAGCCGCTCGGCGATACCGTCGGGCGCGGCGTCGATCAGCACATTGATCGTGCGCTTGCCCAGATCGTAACCGACACCGAAGACGAAGAAGGAAACCCCGATGGCGGCGAGGGCGTCGCCTTTGGAATAGCCGGCCGCGGCGCACCCCAGCCCGACCAGCACCACCGCCGAAGACAGGATGTCGGAGGAAAAGTGCAGGGCGTCGGCCTCCAGCGCCTGACTGCGAGTCTCCTTCGCCACCTTCATCAGCGCCCGCGAGCGCGTGAAATCGACGACGATCGACAGCACGATCACCGCGATGGCGTACCACGTCACCGCGACCGCCTCGCCGCCATGGATCAGGCGCAGCACCGCTTCCCGGAGAATCAACAGCGCCGTGATGAACAACAGCCCGGTTTCGATCAGCGCCGAGACGCTTTCGATCTTGCCGTGGCCATAGGGATGCCCGCTGTCCGCCGGCTGATCGGAAACCCGCACCGCAAAATAGGTCAAACCCGCCGCGCTGAGATCAAGCAATGAATGCGCGGCCTCGGAGAGAATACCAAGACTCCCCGTCATCAGGCCCACGACAAGCTTGGCGACAGACAGAAACGCACTGGCAAACACCGAGTTCAATGCCGCGCTTATTTTATCATCCGACTGGCTCATGGCCACATCCCCTGCAATCACGACCGGCAATCCATAGCGGAATCACTCATGACGACCGGAGAAACGGCAGGTCCCGCGCCCAGCTTGCTTCGCGCGGTACATCGCCGTGTCGGCCGCCTTCATGAGAGATCCGCCCGAGAAGCCATCCTGCGGAAACATCGCAATTCCAACGCTTGTACCCGTTCGAATGGCAAGATCGTCGATTGTAAAGGGTTGCGACATCGTATCAATTAATTTCTCGGCGACGCCTTTGACATGCCGCTCATCGGCAACATCGGGAAGAACAACGACAAACTCATCGCCGCCCAGTCTGGAAACCGTATCCTCCTCCCGTAAACCAGAGCGCAGACGATCCGCGACATCGGTCAGCAGCAAATCACCGATATGATGACCATGGGTGTCATTGATTGACTTGAACCGGTCGAGATCGAGAAAAAGCACGGCTATCTTCTTATGATTTCTTCTGGCGTTGGCCACCGCCTGATCAAGACGATCCTTGAGCAGCGCCCGGTTGGGCAATCCCGTGAGATGATCGAAGTATGCCAGCCGCTCCATTCTCTCCTCCGCCACCTTCCTGGCGGTGATGTCGGAGAAAATCGCGATATAGTTGCTGACATAGCCCTTATCGCAGCGGCAGCAGGCGATGGACAGCCACTCTGGATAAACCTCTCCGGTCTTTCTGCGGTTCCAGACCTCGCCCTGCCACCGGCCAGTACTGTGAATGCTCGACCAGATCGCTTCATAAAACGACGTGTCATGAAACCCGGAGCTGAGAATCTTTGGATCACTGCCGATGACCTCTTCGGGAGCGTATCCGGTTATTTCGGTAAAGGCCGGGTTGACCGAGACGATCCGGTTGCTGGCATCGGTGATGACGATGCCCTCGCCGCTATGCTCGATCACCGCCGTCGCCAGAATATGATTGTCCTCGACCAGATTATGTTCGGACAGATCCCGGACGAAGGCAATAAAACCCGGGGCTTCCGCGGAACCATGCGAACAAATCGTCAGTTCGACCGGAAATTCCCGGCCGGATCTGTGCAAGGCGCTGACCTCGAACCGGCGCCCCGGCCAATTGCGCCGCTTTTCGGTACTGGCGGCAGTCATGGCCAGATCATGGGCGGAGCGCCAGCGACTGGGAATGATCAACTCGGAGACGCGCCGATGCAACGCGTCCGCCTTGGACCATCCGAAAATCGCCTCGGCCTGATTGTTCCAACCGGTGACACGCCCGGCCGCGTCTATCTGGATGATGCCGTCCAGCGCGGTATTCAGCACCGCGTTCATCAAGCCGGCATCGCCCGGCCCCCGCCGGCTCTCATCATGACATTTCCGCCCCAGCCCTCGTCCCGGCCGCCCTCTCGAAGAAAAGAAGCAGATCGTTCCGGCAAAAGCCATGATGACAGCGGTATCGATCATGGTGTCGACCCAGGCCGGCAAACTATCGGTCTGGGAGATAATGACGGAGGCGATCAGCTTTGCCGATGCGACGCCGCAAACCACCAGCGTCATCAGCGATGGCGGGCAATAGGCCGAGTCAAATAGCGGATTTTGGCATTTCCCGGTCATTCATCGTCCAATCAAATGCTCGGCAACCGCCATGATCGGGGAGAGTTGATTGACCGGGCCCACCACCGCCGCCTGCACGATCTGGGTCTGCGCCGACGGAGCTGGGGGAGCGGCGCGGGCAGCAGACGCCGCCACCGCTTCGAGAGGAGCGAGACGATATTCGAGAATGGTCAGCAGCCAGGCGATCTCCCGGCTCAAATTCTGAACATCCGTGTAGGCCTCGTCGGCTCTCTGCAGGTGGCGATTTTGCAGATGCCGGATGATTCGCGCCGCCTCCTCGTGGAAACTCTTGTGCACCACATCGAGAAGATGAATCTCTTCAAGGTCTGAGTATTTCTTCATGCCGATTCTCTGTATCCACGCGCCAAAATCGCAGGCGTCATGGGACTGGAGCGCGACTCCCTGGCCATAATTCTTGAAGCGATGATCCAGCCGCGAGGCCCAGCGCAGATGAGCCAGTCTGGCATAGGTGATATCGACCGACGGACTGCCATCCTTGGCCTTCGGTGGCTCAAGCCACGCGCTTTCCGTTGCAAACAGCGAATCAATGAATGAAAAAAGGCCGCCACCCAGCTGAACCGTTCTTTGCTTTTCGATGGTTCTCAGCTCCAGCAGCGTCAGCAGGTAAATGATATCCTTGCTCATGTAGCGAACGCCGATCAACAATTCCCGCGTTTTGATCTTGTTGCCTTCATGAAGCGCCAGCAGCAGATGCTCGACCGCGTGGTGAAACCGGCGATGCTCGACGGTCAACTGGCGAATGTCGTCATACTGTCGGTATTTGGACCGCCCCTCACCGTGCAACCACAGCCCAAGTTCGCAATCCTGATAATGCTGCAAGGCACAGGGCGCCGAGTCCGGCCCAAGCTCCAAAGCTTTTTCGATGCGCAGCACCCAGTCAAGATGAACAAGCCGAGCCTTGTTGATGTCGAACGTCACAGAGACCTTCACATTTTCCTCCAGCGAATTCAGCAGCCTCATGCGCTTCCATGATCTATTCAAGATCATGGGAGCCGATGCTCACGCCATACTCAAATCCGGCATGAGGACAGCTACACAAACAGCCGCCCTGGCGCATTGCGAATTCCCAACCCGCGACGATTTTGTCCCCCGCCACGGTGCGACATTTTGGCACGACGCGGCGCCCGCTCCGGCGCCGGACACAGGAGTAGCGCAGCAATTGCACTGGAGAGGAGCGGATCGACCTGATACAGAGAGGCCGGAGTGGTGCCCCTGAAGGTTATCGGAAAGCATGCGCGAGCCAGAAATTCAGGCCGCCTGGCACGGTCTGGCGTCATGTGAAAGCTGTGCGATTCGCGATCTCGTGCTGTTCGCGGGCCTGGAAAGCGCGGACTTCAACGGCATCCATCTGCCGATCCAGGATTTGTGGCTGCCGCCCGGCGCCACCCTTTACCAGCACGGCGACAAGGCCGACTATCTTTATACCGTCCGCGAAGGTTTGATCAAACTCGAGCAAACATTGTCCGACGGCAGCTGGAGAATCGTCAATCTTCTCAGCCAGGGCCATGTCAGCGGACTGGAGGCGGTGACCTCGGAATGCTACGGGCATACCGCCGTCGTGCTTCAGTCGGCGACCGTGTGCAAGATTCCGAAAGAAGTCGTCGTCCGGCTGGCCCCGAAACTTCATGGCCAGCTGATGAAGAAGTGGCACGAGTCCATGGTCAAGACCCAGGAGTGCCTGCGGGAACTGACCAGCGGCAGCGCCCGCCAGCGGGTCTCCCGGCTGTTTCTGGCGCTTCCGGTTTCCCTCGGCGCCCGCTGCCACCTGTTCGGCCGGGAAGACGTCGGCGCCCTCCTGGGCGTGACCACTGAAACCGCCAGCAGAACCGTCGCTGAAATCAAGCGCAGCGGCGCCATTCACGAAGTCGCCCCCAACGTCTTCGAACTGAACCGTGATGAATTGGAGCGGATCGCCTCGGGCAAATAGCCGCCGCTCCCCACCCTCTCCCTGAATCTCGACAGCCGCCGCGAGCCGATGCTATGACCAATCCTTCGACCGACATGGCGGATGCCCCCCCGATGACCCTGAGCGACGCCGATTTCGCCAAGGTGCTGAACCATCTCGATTTGATGAGCCGGAGCAGCCACTTCGACGACGTCGCCCTCGCCGAGGGGTTGATCCGCGCCGGCGTCGTTTTGCTCACCATCCACGACGGCCAAGGCCCCCGGACCGAAGCCAAGGCCCGCGACATGCTCAGCCACGCCTTCGCCTGGACCAGCCGCATGGTGCCCGAACACGAACCCCGCGAGCGCTAGCCCTTCGATAGCTTAAGCTTAAGGACCGAAACACGCTGCGACAAAGTGAGCCAGTGAGCCGAATCGAGATAATCTGTAGCTGGAGCCGCGTTCCATCGGTATGATTACCGCTCGCTGGTGATCCGCCCGGTCCCCGGCCCTTCGTCTTGGGATGCCGCGATCAGCATGAATGGCGCCGCTTTCATCGGATACTCCTCCTCGGCCCATGGCGACGAAACCGCCGGGGCCGCCGATGATGAGTACCTGATCGCGGAGGACGAGGACGTCCCGGACACCGCCCCGCCGGTCGCGCGCGATCCCTGGCGGATTCTGGTCGTCGATGATGATCTGGAAGTCCATGCCGTCACCCGGCTGTCGCTGCGCAACTTCACCTTCGAGAGCCGGCCGGCGGCGCTGATCAGCGCCTATTCGGCCGATCAGGCCCGGGAGATTCTGGCCAAGACCCCGGACATCGCGCTGATTCTCCTCGATGTGGTGATGGAAACCGAGGATGCCGGCCTGAAGTTCGCCCGCTATGTCCGCCAGACCCTGGGCAACCGCGCGGTCCGCATCGTCCTGCGCACCGACCAGCCGGGCAGCGCCCCCGAGTTGCAGGTGATCGTCGATTTCGACATCAACGACTACCGCGCCAAGACCGAACTCACCCATGAACGGCTGATGGTCTGCACCATCACCGCCCTGCGCTCCTATCGCGACATCCGCACCGTCGAAACCAACAATCAGGCCCTGCACCGGATCGCCGAGTCCGCCGCCGGCATGTTCCGCTCCAACCTGATGCATCACTTCCTCGATTACATGCTGCCCCAGGCGGTCGCGGTGATCGAGGCCGGAGGCGGCGTGACCGAAGGCGCGCTGTTCTGCGCCCGCCAGACCAACCACATCACGCTCCTGACGGAAACCACCGTGGTCGCGGGTTCCGGCTGCTATGCCGGCACCATCGGCCGGTCCCTGACCCGGGTGCTCGACGCCGCCGATGCCGAGACCGTCGAGGCCGCCATCACCAGCCAGCGCCACTGCGTCGAGACCCGGCGCATCGTCCTCGCGCTTCAGGTGCCGGGGCGCTGGTCGGGCGCGGCGCTGATCGCGGCCCAGGCGCCACCCGGCGAATCCCTGGCGGCGCTGATCGAGGTGTTCTCGACCATCGTCACCGCGGCCTTCGACAATGTCTACCTGATGGAGGAATCCCGCCGCTCCAACAAGGCGACGGTGATCGCCCTCGCCGATCTCGCCGAAAACCGCGACACCGACACCGGGGAGCATGTGCTGCGGGTGGCGCGCCTGACCGGAGAAATCGCCCGCGAACTGAAGCGGCGTGAGCATTCCGAAATCACCGACCCCCAATTCGTCGAACAGGTCGGGTTGGCCTCGATGCTCCACGATCTGGGCAAGGTCGGCATTCCCGACGGCATCCTCAAGAAGCCCGGCCGCCTCACCCCCGAAGAGCGCAAGGTGATGGAGACCCACCCCCTGGTCGGCGGCAAGAGTCTCGAAAAAGCCCGCAAGATGGTGTCCGACAACACCTATCTGACCCTTGGCTGGGAGATCGCCACCGGCCACCACGAGGCGTTCGACGGCACCGGCTACCCCAACCGTCTCAAGGGCTCCGACATCCCGCTATCGGCCCGCATCGTCGCCGTGGCCGACGTCTTCGACGCCCTGACCTCCAACCGTCCGTACAAGAAGGCCTGGCCGATCCGCGAGGCGATCGCCTACATCATCGAGCGCGGCGGCGCCCAGTTCGATCAGGCGGTGGTCAACGCCTTCCTCACGGTCATCTCCAACCGGGTCGGGCGCTCGCGCGTTTGCTGGACCGACGACATGAGCGTCGGCCACCCGGAGATCGACAACGATCACCGGACCCTGATCGACATCATCGATCAGCTGACCACCGCCGAATCCGGCGACGACCGCACCTCGGTCGAATTCGTGCTCGACGAACTGATCCAGTACACCAACGTGCATTTTGCCCGTGAGGAACAGATTCTGACGCGACTCGGATACACCGGCCTGGACGATCACGCCGACCGCCATGCCACCCTGTTCCGGCAGGTGACGACGCTGCGCGAGCGCTTCGTCAACGGTCTCTCGGGCCGGCTGTCGGCCGACGTGCTCGACTTCCTGATGAGTTGGCTCACCGACCACATCCTGCACGAAGACCGGCTCTACGCGCCGCTGCTCAGGCAAAATCTCGAAACGCCAACACCGCCGCCGCCATGAGCGTCCATCATCTCCAGCGCCTGTTCCAGCCGCGCTCGATCGCGGTGATCGGGGCCTCGGCCAAGCCGAGACGGTCGGGGGCGGTGGTGATGCGCAACCTGCTGGCCGGCGGCTTCGACGGGCCGATCATGCCGGTCAATCCCGGCCGCACCCATGTGGCGGGCGTGCTGTGCTATCCTAATGTGGCCAGCCTGCCCCTGGTCCCCGATCTCGCGGTGATTTGCAGCCCCTCCGACACCGTGGCCGGGCAGATCCGGGCGCTGGGCGCGCGCGGCGTGCGGGCGGCGGTGGCCATCACCGGCGGCTACGCCCACAGCTATCAGAGTCAGGGGCCGGCACTGCTCGACGGCATCCGCGAGGCGGCCTGCGAGGCCGGTGTCCACCTGCTGGGGCCGAACTGCCTGGGGCTGCTGGTGCCGGGCAACCGGGTCAACGCCAGCTTCGCCCATGTCGACGCCCTGCCCGGCAAGCTCGGCTTCGTCTGCCGCAGCGCCGGCATGGCCTCGACGGTGCTGGATTGGGCGCGGCCGAAGAACATCGGCTTCTCGGCGTTTCTCTCCCTCGGCGACTGCGCCAACATCGGCTTCGACGACGCCGTCGATTATCTGGCCCGCGACCCGCAGACCCGCGCCATTCTGCTGTTTCTTGAGGATTTCAGCGAGCGGGGCAACTTCCTCTCGGCGTTGCGCTCGGCGGCGCGCAGCAAGCCGGTGCTGTGCATCAAGCGTCCGCACACCACCCCGCCCCCCGCCTTCCCGACCTCGACCACCGCCGCCCTGGCCACTCCCGACGACGTCGCCGACGCCGCGCTCCGGCGCGCGGGCGTGCTGCGGGTGCCCTATCTCGATGAGTTGTTCGGCGCCGTCGACACCCTGGCGGTGGCCAAGCCGCTCCATCACGAGCGGCTGACCATCCTGACCAACAGCGCCACCCTGGCCACCATCGCCAGCGACGAAATGTTCGCCGCCCAGGGCGAACTGGTGCCACTGCCCGCCGCGACCATCGCCAAGCTCGACCGTGCCCTGCCCATGGCCTGGTCGCGCACCAACCCGGTCGACGTGCTGATCGACGCCGATGGCAGCCGCTATGCCGCCGCCCTCAAAATCCTGCTCGAGGACGAGACCGTCGACCGCATTCTGGTGATCCATGCCCCCAGCGGCGTCGTCTGCCCCGAGGAAACCGCCGCCGCCGTCCTCCACACCGTCGGCAAGGTCGGCGGCAACGTCGTCACCAGCTGGGTCGGCGACGAAACCGCGGCGCGGGCGCGCAGGCTGTTCGCCAGCGCCGGCATCCCCTCTTACGACACGCCGGCCCGGGCGGCGCGCGCCTTCCTCCAGGTGGTGCACCACCGGCGCAATCAGGCGATGCTGATCGAAACCCCGCCCTCGACCCCCTTCGACTTCACCCCCGACGCCGCCGGAGCCCGCGCCGTGATCGCCGGAGCCCTGGCCGAAGGGCGTGAGGTGTTGAGCGACGCCGAGGCGACGACGGTGCTCGGCGCCTACGGCATCGCCGCCCGCATCGGTGGCGTGCTCGGCCCGGGCCGGCAGTTGATTCTCGGCATCACCACCGACGCGGTGTTCGGGCCGGTGATCCTGTTCGGCGAGGGCGGCGAGGCGGCACTGGTCAGCCGCGACACCGCCGTCGGGTTGCCGCCGCTCAATCCGCCGCTGGCCCACGAACTGATGATGCGCACCCGGGTCTTCCGCGCCCTGGCCGCCACCCGCGAGACCGCGACGCCCGGGCTGGCGGCGCTGCGGCGGGCGCTGGTGCGGATTTCCCAGCTGATCATCGATCTGCCGGAGATCGTCGACCTCGACCTCAACCCGGTGCAGGCCGAGGGCGGCTGTCTCAGGGCCTTCGGGGTGCGGCTGCGGGTGGCGCCCGTGACCGGCGAGGACCGCCGCCGCCTCGCCATCCGCCCCTATCCCAGGGAGCTTGAGGAAACCCTGACCCTGCGCGATGGCCGCGAGGCGCTGGCCCGGCCAATCCGTCCCGAGGACGAACCGGCGCACCACGAGTTCATCGCCCGTTTGACGCCGGAGGACATCCGTTTCCGCTTCTTCGGCTTCGTGCGCCAACTGGAGCACACCCAGATGGCGCGCCTGACCCAGATCGATTACGACCGCGAGATGGCCTTCATCGCCACCGCCCCCGGCCCCGACGGCGAAATGGAAACCCTCGGCATCGTGCGCACCATCACCGATCCCGACAACAGCGCCGCCGAATTCTCGATGGTCATCCGCTCCGATCTCAAGGGGCTGGGGCTGGGCGGGCAATTGCTGGAAAAGATGTTCCGCTACTGCAAGGAGCGCGGCACGCCGGAGATCGTCGGTCAGGTCCTGCCCGACAACCGCGACATGATGCGCCTGACGCGCCGGCTCGGCTTCACCGCCCGCATGCTGAGCGAGGAAGACGTCTACGAAGTCCGCCGGCCACTGCTGTGAACCGCTGCCGGCCCCGCAGGGTAAAGCGGCCGTCTCCGCAAGCAGAGATCACATATACGCAAATCACCGTAAGGGTGCCGCTCGATGCATCAAAGCGTCGCACTCCGCCCGCAGCTTCCGGGTAGACAGCTAGGTCGAGAGTGCCTATTCGAGGCTTGATCCCGGTATCTTGCCGGGGCCGGCTTGCCATGGTGACGTCAGTGATTGGATTCATGGGTCTCATTTACAATTGCTTCAATCGCAACATTTATTCTGTCGTGAATAGCGATCATGTCGAATTATATCAGACTCTGACTGTTCTGAATAAAACCGTGTCGCAGAAATTTCTGTGCCGGATCGAATCCCGCGCGGAGCGGGTGCTGTCGGTTCTGACCGATTTTGTCAATCAGATCAACGCTCACCACCAGCGCGAGGAAGGGCTGATGGGACGGTATCACTATCCGCTGGTCCGCGAGCACAGCAACGAACACATCATGCTGCTGCGTATCCTCGAGAATTTATGCGCCCAGGTCCGGGCGGAACAGATTACCCTCACAACCGCGGATGTTGCCCAAATCAAAGACCGCCTGACCGGCCATATCAATAATTCCGACTCCCACCTTGAGACATATCTGGCGGGATGCGAGGATTTGCGGTCGGCGCGGCGCAAGGACCTGTCCCAGCCCTCGCAGAACCCCTTGTTCTATTTGCGCGCCATGTATAACGGCGTTCCGGCCGGGGTGGTCATGGCCAACCGGGCCAAGCGAGCCTCCCTCGACGCCGCGCGGAAACACCAGTCCAGGATGAAACCGCCCCCCATCCAGGCGGATAAGGGCAGAAAAGCCATGGATGCGATCTGGTATAAATAATCCTCTCTTGTTGAAATCCTGACTCATCAGGATTTCCGCGCCACGTGGCGCGCGGCCGGTTTGTGCATACATACTAGCTTCTGTAAATTAATTGCTTGCTGATACTGCGCAGCCGGGCCTCCCGGAG
>CAIOBP010000233.1 GCA_903856295.1 uncultured Rhodospirillales bacterium
CCCCTTCGGCGACCAAGGGGCCTTGCCCCTTGGAACCCCACCGGGGCCGCAGGCCCCAAACCCCATTAGTAGGCGATTTCCCAAGGCTCTTCCTGAGCCGAGCGCCGCCATTCGATCATGGCGGGCAGCGCCAGCACCGCGCGGACATAGGCCAGGGACACTTCATCCAGGGGGACCCGGTAGGTATCGAAGCGGGCGCAGACCGGAGCATACATGGCGTCAGCCACCGTGAAGCGGCCGAACAGAAACGGTCCACCCAGCCCGAACCGGCCGCGCAGATCGCCCCAGAGTGCGCAGAGGCGCGCGATCTCGGACACCGCCGCCTCGGACACCGGACGCTCGGCCGGCGACCGCTTGAGGTCCATGGGAAAGGCCTTGCGCACTTCGGGAAAGCCGCCATGCATCTCGGTCGCCGCCGCCCGCGCCAGCGCGCGCGCGGCGGGATCGTCGGGCCAAAGTCCGGCGGCGGGATACAGCTCGGCCACCGCCTCGCAAATGGCCAGCGACTCCCAGACCGTAGCGCCGCCCCAGACCGTAGCACCGTCGATGTGCAGCACCGGCACCTTGCCCGCTGCCGAATGAGCGAGAATCTCCGGCTTGGTCTCGGGCTGGCGCAAGGGAATCACCCGCTCATCGAACACCGCCCCAGCGTGACGCAGCGCCAGCCAGGGCCTGAGCGACCACGAGGAATAGGCCTTGTTGCCGATCACCAGGGTCAAAAACGCCATCGTTTCCATCCTCCGGGCTGCCCTTCCGGCCGGGGAACCGGCCACCAGACGACAATAGAGTCACGGCAATGCCGGTCAAAGCATATTTCCTCTTTTCAGATCGGAGCCGGCGCGCCATCTTGGGTTCTCGTGCCTTCTTCCCGTTCTTAGGATTCACAGCCGTGCTAGCCGCCCTGCGCGCCCGATCCGGCGCAGAAACCCTGCCGATCACTCCCCTGACCCGCGACCAGCTGGCGCCCTGGCTGTCTGCCCAGCCGGACGCCGTCGCCGGGTGGACAAGCAGTACCGGTTTTACCGCCGAACCCGGTCAGGTCAGCCTGATCAGCGGCGAAAACGGCCGGCTGGCACGGGTTCTGCTCGGACTCGGCACCGCCGACGATCCCTGGGCCTACGCCGGGCTGCCGACCACCCTGCCGTCGGGCAGCTATCGCATCGACACCGATCTCGGCGCTCTCGCCGCCAATCGCGCGGCGCTCGGCTGGGCGCTCGGCAGTTATGGCTTCAGCCGCTACCGCGCCTCTGAAAAGCTGCTGCCGGTGCTGGTTTGGCCAAAGGGCTCGGAGCGGGCAGCCGTCGAACGCGCCGCCGGCGCCAGCTTCTTCGTGCGCGATCTGATCAACACCCCGGCCGGCGACCTCGGCCCGGCCGAACTCGCCGAGATCGCCCAGTCCCTGGCCGAGGAATTCGAGGGAACGCTCAAGGTCGTCACCGGCTCCGAGCTGCTGGCCCAGAACTTCCCGGCGATACACGCCGTCGGCCGGGCCAGCACGCGGGCGCCGCGCCTGATCGACTTCACCTGGGGCCGGCGCACCGATGCCAAGGTGACTCTGATCGGCAAAGGCGTCTGTTTCGATTCCGGCGGTCTCGATCTCAAGCCCTCGTCCAACATGCTGCTGATGAAAAAGGACATGGCCGGCGCCGCCCATGTTCTCGGCCTGGCCCGCATGATCATGATGGCCGGCCTGCCGATTCGTCTCAGGGTGTTGATTCCGGCAGTGGACAACGCGGTCTCCGGCAACGCCCTCCGTCCGCTCGACGTCATCACCACCCGCAAGGGCCTGACCGTCGAGGTCGGCAACACCGATGCCGAGGGGCGGTTGGTTCTGGCCGACACCCTCGCCGAGGCCGACCGGGAAAAACCCGAGCTGCTGCTCGATTTCGCCACCCTGACCGGTGCCGCCCGCGCCGCCCTCGGCCCCGAGGTCGGGGCGCTGTTCAGCAACAACGACACCCTGGCCGCCGACCTGATCGCGTCCGGCGAAGCCACCGCCGACCCGCTCTGGCGCCTGCCCTTGTGGCAGTCCTATCGCAAGGGGCTGGAGAGCAAGGTCGCCGATCTGTCCAATGTCGCCAGCCACGGCCATGCCGGCGCGATCATCGGCGCGCTGTTCCTGGAAAGCTTCGTCTCCCAGGGAACGCCGTGGGCGCACCTCGATATCATGGGCTGGAACACCACGAGCCGCCCCGGCCGCCCCGAAGGCGGCGAGGCCCAAGGGCTGCGCGCGGCCTTCGATCTGATCGAACAGAGGTTCAACGGCAGCGGCCGGCTGGTCTGAAGCGGCCGCTTTAACGCGCGGGTGGAGTTTGTTACACTGAGCATGAAATGGTGGCGGAGCGATCACCGGACAAAGGCGGAACGGTCACGATGTACGAAGCCACGCAGCGCAGAACGCCCCGGCCGGTCACGCAGCGCATTCAGGAACGGGAGGATGAGGCGCGCAGCTATCACGACTCCCGGATCGGCGCCCGGGTGATCAGTGTCGTGGTCGGGGATTGCGTGGTCAGTCATGAGCCCGATGTCGTGATCACCACCACCCTGGGGTCCTGTGTCGCGACCTGCCTGTTCGATCCCGAGGCCGGCATCGGTGGCATGAACCACTTCCTGCTCGCCGATTGCGCGGATGACCGCCTCAGCGCCTCGGCCCGTTACGGCGGTGCCGCGATGGAGCAGTTGATCAACCGCCTGCTCGGCCGCACCGGCCGGCGCGACCGGCTGCGCGCCAAGATTTTCGGCGGCGGCGCCATCAACGGTTTCAACAGCTCGATCGGCAACAACAACGTCGAATTCGTGATGAACTACCTGGCCAACGAAGGCATCCCGACCATCAGCTGGGATGTCGGCGGCACCCAGGCGCGCGGCGTCCGCTTCTTTCCCGTCGGAGGACGCACCCAGAGGCGCCTGCTCGGCAGCGCCGGAACCGACGACGTCATGCAGTCCGAAGCCAACTTCGCCGCGAAGCTGCGCACCACCCACATCGAAGGCACGATCGAATTGTTCTGAAAAAGTCCCGGTTTCCAAAGGCCGCCGGCCTTTGGCGGGGTCCAGGGGCAGAGCCCCTGGCCTTCGGCGACCCGGGGCCTTGCCCCCGGGACCCCACTAGGGCCACAGGCCCCAGACCCCTTCAGACGCACAGCGATAACCGCTTGGCGGTGGAAGCGGGCGGGGGCGCCGCAACAAAGGAAACGGCACGCCTACACAGTGATATTCAGCTGGCTACCCCGGGTCGCGGTGGTGTAGCCGGAATTGGCCTTTCTCTCGCTCTCGCGGGACTCCTGGGCCTGCGATTGGCTGACTTCCGCCTGCTCGTTGCTGGCCTTCAACTGGCCGGGACCGAAATTTGCCGGCGTGCTGGTCGCAGCAGTCGGCGCGGAATACGGACTGGCATAGCCGGTGTTGATCGTACTCACGGCACAAGCCTCCTTCACATGCCCGGGTGTCGGCCTCGCGGCCCCAGGCGAACACCCGCGGGCACCAACCCGCGCACGCACGCCCCGGCAGAGTAAAGTTCAACCCACAGCATAGGATGAAGGCTGCAATTATTCAAGAACAACGCTAATTTTAAGCGCGCCAATGCCCCTCGGACTCCGCCATGCTGCCATGCAACACTGGCAAGGCTTGAAGCCGGACATATCAATGCTTCTTATCAAGGATGCATTTCAATATATTGAAATTGCACGCTTCTAATCAATGCGCCGCACCGCCAGCAAACCGCCGCCACGGGTTGGATCGGTGCGGCCGATCACCGCCGCCAGCGGTTCGATGGTCACAGCCATCACAAAAGCGGTGGCGTGGACCAACCTGTCATGATCGAGCATGATCCCGACATGACCGGGAAAAAACACGATATCGCCGCGCTGAAACGGCACCCCCAGGCCATCCGCCGGCACCGGACCGAGCGACACCCCGACCTCGTTGCGCTGCATGTCGCTATCCCGGGGCGCGGCGATGCCGGCGGCCGACAGCGCAACCTGCACCAGCGCCGAGCAATCGATGCCGAGACTGGAACGCCCCCCCCACAAATAGGGCGCCCCGAGCAGACGCAACGCAGTGGTGACGTAATCCGGTTCGATAACGCTCAACCGCGCGAGATGACCGGCAAACATCCAGCCTCCGGTTGCCAGCGGCAAATAGCCGTTCCGCTCGCCGCCGGCCACCGCCACCGAAGAGGCCAGACTGAGGCAATCGAGCGGCGGCCGCTTGAGCGCGGGTTCGGCATAGAGGAAGCTTCTGAGCGCGGCGACATGGTGACTGGGGGGTGCAATGTCCGGAGACAGCGCGGCGGCACGGACATAGCCGACATAACCATCGGTCCCGCACTGGCCCCAGGCCCAGCCATCGGCCTCGTCATAAACGGTGAAAGTCTCGCCGAATAGAAGCTGACTGGCCTGCTCCCCTCCCTCCTCGGGACTCGATTTCAGGCTGACGCACCCCTGGCGAACCTGTCTCGGATGACCGGCGACGAACCGCGCCGAAGGCACCCTGCCCTCAAGCCCAACGGCCGCGAGGTCCGCCCTCCAGGGGTGACGGCGCGAATCGGGACAGGCCGCAGTCACGAAACCCCGCCACCGGCGGCTTGACCGCGCACGCGGTCGAACTCGGCCTGAGCCAGCTTGCCCAATTCCTCGCCCTTGACGATCTGGGCGAGATCGGACGGCGCGACCGCGCCGGCCGCCACCACCAATTCGGAAAACTCACTGAGAAATACCGAGCCCTGGACCGTCCGCTGCACCAGGACATTGCGCCGGTCCTCGGTATCGCGCTTGCGCTTGATGAAGCCGAGAACCGAAAGACGATCGAGGGCGCGGGTGATCGCCGGTTTGGAAATGTTGAGCACCCCGGCAAGACCGCGCACGGTGTGGGGCGGATCGCACAAATAAACGGTCAGCAGCAGGGCCATCTGGCGCGCCGAAAGATCGGGGCCATCCAGGCGGACGCTGGCGACCAGCGCCTTTCGCCACAAACCGAGTGCCACGAGGTTCCGCGCCATGCTTCCTCTCGTTCCACCACCGCTCAGGGTGGACAGAAACGGATCGCGGCCACCGCGACCCGTACCCGCAGAACTTCACCAACCACCGAAAAGCCGCCCCGCCGCCCCGGCCCGCCACGCGACTCCAACGCGGATCGAGCCGGAAGGAGGAAAGGCATTCAGCGTATCAGACCACCGCCTGACGGCTCCCCTTACCAGGGCGCGCCGTGGCACCGGTCGGAGTCGAACGGAAAACATCGGTGAGATAGGGGGTCAACTGCTGGCGAATCGAACGCAGCCAGTCGTGAATCACGATCAGCGAGCGCGACGCCACCGGCGGCGACATGCCAAGCTTCACCAGATCCTCGCGGGTCATGGTCGCGATCTGATCCAGCCGATGACCGGTCAGGCGCGCCCAGGCCGGAGCGGTGCAGGCCGGCATGGTGATCACGGCGACATTCTCGCGCTCGACCATCTCGGCCTTGCGGCGGGCGTAATGGGTGTCTTCCAACTGCGAGAACGAGCCGGAGAAGCCATTCTCGACCAGAACCCGCTTGGCGCCCGGCGCGATCGCGGCAATGCGCTCAAGAGTGGCCATGCCGGTCTGGAGCGAGGCGAGATCGACGGTCACCGGCACCATGAACACCAGACGCGAGCCGTCGCCGACATAGTAGTCGAAGCCGGAAACCTCGGCCCAATTGAAGAACCACTGGCTGATATTGCCGCCAAAGTCGAACAGGCGGCCGCCGCGCTGCAATTCGGGGCCGATATTATCCCAGAACTCGAAGAAGCCGTCGCCGCCGGAGCCCATGAGATTGACGAAATCCTGGGAAATCCGCCGGTGCTCGACCGTCTCCGGGCCGAACAGGCGGGCAAGGCGCTCATTGACCTCGTACTCGACGACGCGCAAGGCCAAGCCCTCAAGCATCGCGGTGGAGAGCAGGTGGTGCGACAGCAACGTCTTGCCCACACCCCCACGATCATTCAGGACAAGTATCGAACCAAGCATGGATGAAGCCTTTCGAATGTTTGCGTCGTCCTCGTGAGCGCCTCAGTGGCTCTCAATTAGCTCAAACGCGGGGGTCACGTCGAGCCGTCTGTGCGCCGGGTCCACCAGTCGTACGTCATCGCCGTTTGATGTGTAAATGATCTCTTGGGTGGAACCGTCTCTGCAACCGCTTCCGGCACCACGGGCGGTGGTGATGGTGGTGGCGGCGGCTCGGGAGCCGGCTTCACCACCGGGGGGGCAACCGGGGCTTCGACGACCGCCCTGCGCACCGCCTTGGGCACGACCTTCGGAACAACAGGCTGATCTTGCTCTGTGATTTCTTGCTTCGGCTCGCTCACCGCCCGCAGCAACCACATATCGCCGGAATGGGGAAGCGGCGCGGAGCGGGGCGCCGGGCGGGCCGGCGGCTCTGGCGGCGGGAGCAACTCGGTCTCGGAATCCATGTCCATTTCGACCTCGGCAGCCGCCTCGTCCTCGGGAATCAGGTCTGCGATCACTCCACCACCCACCACGCCCCAGTCCGGCACCGTCGACTCGACCCGCACCGGCTCCGGATCAGGCTCCGGCTCCGGAACAGGGGCAGACTCGGGTTCGAACTCGGGAACCGGTTCAGGCTCGGGCTCAGGCTCCGGGATAGGTTCGGGTTCGGGTTCGGGCTCCGGTTCCGGCGCGGGTTCGGGAACCGGTTCGGGCTGTTCGTTCCGCAGCGGCGGCATGGGCGGGAGTTCGGATGGTTCATACCCGGAGGAACTCTCTCCGGCAGCCTCCGCGGGCTCCTCGGCGACTCGCGGCGGTTCGGCGGGAGAAGCGGCCGGAGCCTCATCGCCACCGACCTGTCCCTGACGCACCTCGGCACCGACCAGAAAAAACGCCGCCCGAACCGTCGCCGGAGCGAAAGGCTTGCCGTCGCGTCCAACCGCGCCGTTTTGCCCGAGCAGTTCGGCGATTTCGGCCCAGGTCACGCCCTCCTCGCGCATCAGCCCGATTTCGGCATAGGCATCCTTGACCGACTGGAGCGCGCTGCGCGCGCCGCCGGAGCGTGAAGCCAGGAGCTTCTCCAGATCATCGCGTTTGAGAGTCACGGCCGCTGCCCGTCCCGATTGCTGAATGATACCCTGAACCATATTGCCGGAAAAAAGCTCCGCCAACGCCTGCCGCGAGGCGCCGGCCGTTCCCTTACCCTTCCATAGTACCGTCAGTTTTGCCGACACCAACGCTCCGTCAATAGTACAAAAGCTCGCACCTTTTGTTTGCCGGGTGCGCGATGGCTTCACGAGGATCCAGTCCTCAGTGATAAATTATTGAATGACGGCACGCAAATGGATTCCCGCCGCCAACGACCATCTTCTCCATGAAAGCAGATATCGGTTATGATGCTGCCCACGGAAGCAAGCGCGTGGCTTCCGGAATTTTTGCGGTAGCCGCCATGTCCCAAAACGATCCGGCCGACCGGAAGACGTCGCAAGCCTTTGGATTTCACCAATTGCGTCAAGCGTGTGAAATCTCGTCGCTGCGCCAGGAAATCACCCGGATTCTGGCCGGGACCGCCGATCTCCAGATTCTGATCGAGAATGAGGTCGAGCGGGTCCGCCAGTGCCTGGGCGCGCTCGACGCCGCGGAAAGCCAGGATCCAGCCCGGTTGTCGCCACTGCTGAGCGACGCCATGGCATCGCTGATCGAAATCCGCGACGCCTCGAGGCGCCTCGAAGTCACCATCGCGCGCCGTTCACCCGACACACGCCCCCCGGCCGCTCCGGCCGCCGACCTGATCGAACAAACCCTGCGCCGCTCGTTCACCGAGCCCCAATCGCCGCCGCCGCAGGCCCCCCGGACGCCGCCGCCGGAACCGGCATACACACCACCCGCCGCGCCACCGCCGCACCACCACCATCAGCAGCATCCGCAGCCGGCACTCGAGCCGCGCCCCGCGCCGCCGCCATACCACGCCGCGCTCCAGCCGCCGGCACCGACGCGCAAACAGACGCCCACCACCAAGGCGATGAACTGGCTGGCGCCATCAACCAAACGCTGACAGCGCCAAAACCAACCAAGCCCCCGCCAAAGGCCGCGAGGCCTTTGGCGGGGAGTTACCGGCGCCTCAGGCCTTGAGGATGCGCCGGCCGGCGTAGGTCGCGGCGTTGCCCAGCTTTTCCTCGATCCGGATCAACTGGTTGTACTTGGCCAGCCGGTCGGAGCGCGACAGCGAGCCGGTCTTGATCTGACCGCAATTGGTGGCCACCGCCAGATCGGCGATCGTCGAGTCCTCGGTCTCGCCCGAACGGTGGGACAGCACGGCGGTGTAGCCCGACTTGTGGGCGAGATCGACCGCCTCCAGAGTCTCGCTGAGCGTGCCGATCTGGTTGACCTTGACCAGAATCGAGTTCGCGGTGCCGGCCTTGATGCCCTGGGCGAGACGCTTCGGGTTGGTGACGAAGAGATCGTCGCCGACCAACTGGGTCTTCTTGCCGATGGCGCGGGTCAGGGCGGCCCAGCCCTCCCAATCATCCTCGGCCATGCCGTCTTCGATGGAAATGATCGGATAACGGCCGACCAAGCTCTCGTAATAGGCCACCATCTGCTCGGACGACAGCACCTTGCCCTCGCCTTCCAGGTGATACTTGCCGTCCTTGTAGAACTCGGTCGAAGCGGCGTCGAGGGCCAGATAGACGTCCTCGCCCGGCTTGTAACCGGCGGACTCGATGGCCTTCATCACGAACCCGATGGCATCCTCGGTCGAAGCGAGGTTGGGGGCGAAGCCGCCCTCGTCGCCGACATTGGTGTTGTGACCGGCATCCTTCAGCTTCTTCTTGAGGGCATGGAAGACCTCGGCGCCCATGCGAATGGCGTCGGCGACCGAACCGGCCGACACCGGCATGATCATGAATTCCTGAATGTCGATCGGGTTATCCGCGTGCGCGCCGCCATTGATGATGTTCATCATCGGCACCGGCAGCACATTGGCGAAAGCGCCGCCGACATAGCGGTAAAGCGGCAGGCCGGAATCCATCGCCGCCGCCCGCGCCACCGCGAGGCTGACGCCGAGAATGGCGTTGGCGCCCAGGCGGGCCTTGTTGGGCGTGCCGTCCAACTCGATCATCATCTGGTCGAGGGCGATCTGATCGCTGGCGTCGAGACCGACCAGGGCGTCGAAAATCTCGCCATTGACCGACTCCACGGCCTTCAGAACCCCCTTGCCGAGATAGCGGCTCTTGTCGCCGTCGCGCAGCTCATTGGCCTCGTGAGCGCCGGTGGAGGCGCCGGACGGCACCGCGGCGCGGCCCTCGGCTCCGGATTCCAGAGTCACATCGACCTCGACGGTCGGATTTCCCCGGCTGTCCAGAATTTCACGGGCGTGGATGTCGGTTATCGCACTCATCGATCGGACTCTCGCTGGAAAGGATGACGAATGCCGGGGACAAATAAACTCCCATCGCCAATGTGGCAAGTCCGGATGATGTCGCAGCGCCCCTTCTGCGCCGCCCCGGACTTTGCTATCATGGGGGGGAATTTCGACACGAGCGGTCTTGCAGAAGGCAGAAACCGATGCTCGATACGATCAATCGCAACGCTGGCAGCGCGTTATCGGCCGCCAACCGTTATTTCTCCGACAAAGCCTCGAAGCCGGGCGCGACCGTCGTCCAGGCCTCGGCGGTCGCCGTCCATACCGAAGACGCGGTGACGGTGTCGCTGTCGAAGGAGGCGGTCAGCGCTTCAGCCGCCGACACTTCCGCCCAGCCCAGCCCCGCCACGGCCGCCGCCAATGCCGACGCCCAGCGCGCGCAACAGGCCTTGGGCGCAATCATCGATGCCAAGGGACAGGCGGCGAGTCAGTACAAGGGGTTCCTCCGGCAAAAGCTCGAGGGCTACAAGAAGCAGCTCCAACTCCTGCGCCTGCTCGGCACCGATCCCAGGGAAATCGCCAAGGGCGCGGTGAGAGTCGCGCGCGGCGTGGCCGGCGCCGCCCGCGATTACGCCGCCGCCACCCTCGATGAAAAGAAGGCCGGACTGGGGGGCTCCACCAGCGATTTCGAGAGCGAGAGTCAGGCCCAGGACGATCTGGCCGCTCTGAAGACCAAGGCCGCCGCCGCTCCTCTCGACTCCGCCGCCGGCGACACTCCGCCCGGCGCGCCCACGGACCCGGACGAGCGCTTCTTCTACGACGCCTTCCGCATCATGGGGTTGGCGAAGAAGACCATCGTTCAGGCCCAGCACGTGGACACCAAAATGTCCGGCGGCAAGCACGGCAAGGAGTTCAAGAAGATGCTCCAGCGCGAGGGCGAACTCGAGGATGCCGTGAGCAAGTCCTATCTGGCGATGAAAACCGGTGGCGACCTCAAGGACGTCGACGCCCTGCTCAACAGCAACACCTCCCAGTCCCTCGGCTCCGGAATGTGATATCGGCGCGCCCGGCCAGAGCAGATCGCGAAGAGGTGGACTCACCTCGAAGCGTGAATCTGCTCTAAAATCATAGAGTTATCTAGCGGAAAACCGTCACCGAAGGCGCCGCCACCGACGGGTCGAAGCTGTGCGCGGTTTCGGGGTACAGCGCCCGGACCAGCCTGAGATAGGCCTGGGTCTCGGGATAGGGCGGCACGCCGCGATAGCGTTCCACCGCGCCCTCGCCGGCATTGTAGGCGGCCAGGGTCAAGGACAGATCGCCCCGGAAATGGGCCAGCAGCCAGCGCAGATAGGCCATGCCGCCCCGCACATTCTCCACCGGGTCGAAGACGTCGCGCACGCCAAAGCGGGCGGCCGTCGCCGGAATCAGCTGCATCAGGCCGGCGGCCTCCTTGGACGACACCGCGTCGGTGCGATAGGCCGACTCGACCTGAATCACCGCCAGCACCAGCCTGGGGTCGAGACCGTATTCCGGGGCCAGCCGCTCGACGATGCCCACGACGTCGCCCGCGGGAGCGGCAACGGTGCGCACCGGCTCCAGGTTGTTGCGGCACCAGGGCCGCACCCGGCCGATGCTCTCCGGAACCAGCTCCATCACCCGAATCGCCGGCTCGTGACCGCGCGAGGCCGAGGCGGCGATCCAGGCCACGCCCATGCGACGGTCCCGCGCCACCCCCATGCCGAACAGGTAGCGCCGTCCAAGCCGGTAGGCCGCCGCCGCGTCGCCGCCCTCGGCAAGGGCGCAATCGTGGGCAACCATGGTTTCGGTGGTGGCGGCGGTCTCGTAGGAGCGAACCGCCAAGTGTCCGGACGCGCCCTCGGGCGCCTGCCCGAGGCTGCGCACCACCGCAGAGGCGAGCGCCGGACCGGCGGCCACAGCCGACAGCACCAGGATCGCGGCTCCCAAGCGGCGGCTTTTCCCCATGACCCGTGCGCTCCGCCCTGCAACAAACGGCCAGGGCAGAGCGCCGATCATGTCTTGGTCGGAACCGCCTTAGACCAGCGGCGGCAATGGCCGCGCTTTGGCCACCTTATCAAATTCGACCAAAGTTTCAAGAAGTTCCTGTAACCTATTTAAAGGTATCATATTTGGCCCATCACTGGGTGCGCGATCCGGGTCCTCGTGGGTCTCCAGGAACAGGCCCGCCACCCCGATGGCCATGGCCGCCCGCGCCAGCACCGGCACGAATTCCCGCTGCCCGCCCGAAGCACCGCCCAGCCCGCCCGGCTGCTGCACCGAGTGGGTGGCGTCGTAGATCACCGGATAGCCCATTTTCGCCATGATCGGCAGCGAGCGCATGTCCGAAACCAGGGTGTTGTAACCGAAGCTGGCGCCGCGCTCGCACACCAGGATGTTGTCGTTGCCGGAGTCGCTGAGCTTCTTGACGACGTTGACCATGTCCCAGGGCGCCAGGAACTGGCCCTTCTTGACATTGACCGGCTTGCCGGTACGCGCCGCCGCCACCAGCAGATCGGTCTGCCGGCAGAGGAAGGCCGGAATCTGGAGGACGTCAACCACCTCGGCCGCCGGGGCGCACTGACCAATCTCGTGAACGTCGGTCAGCACGGGCACCTTCCGCACCTCGCGGATTTCGGCCAGAATCTCCAGCCCCTTGGCCATGCCGACCCCGCGCGTCCCGGAAATCGAGGTGCGGTTGGCCTTGTCGAACGAGGATTTGTAGACCAGCCCGATCCCGAGCTTGGCCGTCATCTCGACCAGCGCCTGGCTGATCTCGAGGGCATGCTGCCGGCTCTCGAGCTGGCACGGCCCGGCGATCAGCGAAAACGGCCGGTCATTGGCGAAGGCGACGGAACCGATGGTGACGGTACGGGGGGGCATGAAAAATTCTATCCTTTGGCGCCGCCAGCGCGGGGCGGTGTTACCGGCGCCATCAAAGCACCGAAGCGTTGATCCATGGACTGGAACCATATCAAAATGATCGATTGCGGCCCCTTGATTTCGCGCAAGTCACAATCGGCGGCGTAAATCCGGGCTTCGATACCGTCCAAACGCTTACCGTGAACGGCTTGAGTCGCAATAACCTCGTCCAACCGCGCATTGGTCTGGTCGATCCGCGCGTTGGTCTGGTCCAACTTGGCGTCGAACCCGTCCATCCGCCGATTGAAATGGGCGCCCATGGCCTCGAGCGCGGCCAGAATGTCGTGGTTGGAAACGGCCATCGGCATCTCCCTGCGTCGTGCCATCATCCGCCCTGCCCCAGGGTCAAGTCAAGCCGGCTACACCAACCGGCTCTGCTCCACCGCGCCCCGGATAAAATCCTTGAACAGCGGATGGGGGTCGAAGGGCCGCGACTTCAACTCGGGATGGAACTGGACGCCGACGAACCAGGGATGGTCGACGCGCTCGACGATTTCCGGCAACTCGCCATCGGGCGACAGGCCGGAGAAGCACAGGCCCGCCTCTTCCAACCGCTTCTTGAGGTTGATGTTGACCTCGTAGCGGTGACGGTGGCGCTCGCTGATCAGAGTGTCGCCATAAATCTCGTGAGCCCGGCTGCCGCCACGCAAATGGGCGGGATAGGCGCCGAGGCGCATGGTGCCGCCGAGATCGCTGCTGGCCTCGCGCCGCTCGACCTCGTTGCCGCGCGCCCACTCGGTCATCAGCCCGATCACCGGATCGTGATTGCGCTGAAACTCGGAGGAACCGGCATTGGGCATGCCGGCCAGATTGCGCGCGGCCTCGATCACCGCCATCTGCATGCCGAAGCAGATGCCGAAATAGGGAATGGCACGCTCGCGGGCGAACTGGGCGGCCCGGATCATGCCCTCGGTACCGCGCTCGCCGAAGCCGCCGGGGACCAGAATGCCGTGCACGCCCTCAAGATAATGGATGGTGTTCTCGGACTCGAAAATCTCGGAATCCAGCCACTTGATGTCGACCCGGACATTGTTGGCGATGCCGCCGTGAACCAGCGCCTCGACCAGCGACTTGTAGCTGTCCTTGAGCGCGGTGTACTTGCCGACGATGGCGATGGAAACCTCGCCCTCGGGACCGCGCACCCGCCGCGCCACTTCGCGCCAGCGATCGAGATCGGGCTTGTGATCGGTGTGCAGGCCGAAATAGGCCAGCACCTGCTGGTCGAAGCCCTGCTCGTGATAGCTGATCGGCACCTGATAGATGGTGTCGACGTCGAGGGCGGCGATCACCCGCTCCTGGCGGATGTTGCAGAACAGCGCGATCTTGCGCCGCTCGGCCTCGGGAATCGGCCGGTCGGCCCGGCACAGCAGGATCGAGGGCTGAATGCCCACCGACAGCAATTCCTTGACCGAATGCTGGGTCGGCTTGGTCTTGAGTTCCCCGGCGGTCGGAATATAGGGCAGCAGGGTCAGATGGACGAACAGCGCCCGCTCCGGACCAACATCGTTGCCGAACTGGCGGATCGCCTCCAGGAACGGCAGGCTCTCGATATCGCCGACCGTGCCGCCGATCTCGCACAGCACGAAGTCCTCACCCGAGAGATCGCCGCCGATGAACTCCTTGATCTCATCGGTGACGTGGGGAATCACCTGCACCGTCGCGCCGAGATAATCGCCCCGCCGCTCCTTGGCGATCACCTGGGAATAGATGCGGCCGGTGGTGATGTTGTCGGACTTGCGCGCCGACACCCCGGTGAAACGCTCGTAATGACCCAGGTCCAGATCGGTCTCGGCGCCATCGTCGGTGACGAAGACCTCGCCGTGCTGGTACGGGCTCATGGTGCCGGGATCGACATTGAGGTAGGGGTCGAGCTTGCGCAGGCGCACGGAATAGCCGCGCGCCTGAAGCAAAGCGCCGAGCGCCGCCGAGGCCAGCCCCTTACCCAAGGACGAAACCACACCGCCGGTGATGAAAATGAAGCGCGTCATGGGCCGTTACTGTGCAAGACTCACTGGGCGAAACGTCACTGAGCGATCGGGGCGGCAGGCTTGGCAGGCTCGGCCGGCACCGCCGGAGCGGCGGGCGCCGCCTGCGCGGCCGGGCTCCCCGATTCCGCTGGCGCGGCCGGCTTTTCCGGAACCGGGATGGTGTCGATGATCGAGACCGGGGCATTGTGCCGCCCGGCCATCAGCGCCAGGGTGACGCTGGTGAACATGAAGCAGGCGGCGAGAATCGCGGTGGCCCGGGTCAACAGGTTGGCGGTGCCGCGCGCGGTCATCATGCCGCCCATGCCGCCGCCACCGCCGATGCCAAGGCCGCCACCCTCGGACTTCTGAATCAGGATGACGCCAACCAGCGACAGCGCGATCAGCAGATGAATCACCAGCACCACCGTTTCCATGGCCCGCCCTTAAACTTTGTCGGTGAAACTCGAAACCGAAACTCGAAAACGCACGAAACCGCGGCCGCGCTGACGCGACCGTGGATCGTGACCGTTGTCTTAAACAATCCCGGCCAAGAGTGCCAGAGACAACTGGTCGCGATGCCCCAGAATTCGTCAGGCGCCGTCGCGCCCGCTCACCCCGGCCTGCTCGAAAGTGGCCATGCCGGTGAGGCAAGCCACCGCCGAGCGAATGACCGGGATCGCCAGCGCCGCCCCCGAGCCCTCGCCCAGACGCATGCCGTAATCGAGCAGCGGCACCTTGCCGAGCGTGCGCAGCAGCCGCGCGTGGCCGGGTTCGGCCGAGCAGTGGCCGACCACGCAATGCTCGAGCAAGCCCGGATCGATGGCGAACAGCACCGCCGCCGCCGCCGTGCAGGTGTAGCCGTCGAGCACCACGGGGGTGCGGGCCAGCCGCGCCGCGATCACCGCGCCGACGATCGCGGCCAACTCGTAGCCGCCGAAACAGCGGAGAATTTCCAGCGGATCGCCCAGCGCCGCGGCGTTACGGGCGATGGCCGCCTCGATGGCGTCGATCTTGCGCTGAACCCCGGCATCGTCGACCCCGGTGCCGCGCCCGACCCAATCCGCCGCCGTGCCACCGAACAGGGCCCGGCACAGCGCCGCGCCCGACGTGGTGTTGCCGATGCCCATTTCGCCCAGAGCCAGCAGGTGCAGGTTGGCGTCAACCGCCATCATGCCGTAAGCCATGGCGCGGGCGCAGTCTTCCTCCTCCATGGCCGGGCCGGTGGTGAAATCGAGGGTGGGACTGTCCAGATCGAGTTCGTAGACTCGGAGTTCGGCGTCGACGACACCGCAAATCTGGTTGACCGCCGCGCCACCGGCGGAAAAATTGGCCACCATCTGCTTGGTCACCGAGGCCGGAAAGGCCGAAACGCCCTGGGCGACCACGCCATGATTGCCCGCGAACACCGCGACCCGCGCCCGCCGCAACTCCGGCGCCGCCCGCCCCTGCCAGGCGGCCATCCAGGTGGCCAGCTCTTCGAGACGTCCGAGCGAGCCCTGGGGCTTGGTCAGGCAATCCTGCTTCGCCCGGGCGGCGGCGGCGGCTCCGGCATCCAGACCGGGCAGGGCGGCGATGATGGCGCGGATTTCATCGAAAGTCGGGGTGGTTTCCTGATCGGACATGATCGCCTGAGCCTCATATGACGGTTGGCCGCACCATGCCAGCAACCGCGCCCGCCGTCAAAAACCGAAGTCGGACGGCTGCAATGATTTTCAGGCCGCCTCACACCGCGCGCCGCCTTTACACCGCAAAGGACGCCCCGCAGCCGCAGGACGCGGTGGCGTTGGGGTTGCGGACCTGGAAGGCGGCGCCGATCAGATCCTCGACATAATCCAGGGTCGCCCCGGCCACCAGATCGAGGGAAACGGCATCGACCGCGATCTTGATGCCGCCATGCTCGAAAAGATGGTCCTCCTCGGTCAACGTGTCGTCGAGGGCGAAGCCGTAGCGAAATCCGGAACAGCCGCCACCGGACACCGAGAGCCGCAGCATCAGCCCTTCCCTGCCCTCGGCGGCGATGATCCGGCCGATACGCTTCGCGGCACTGTCGGTGATGATGAGTCCTGCGCTCATGATGTCCTCTCGCTCGGGCTGTGGGGTCGCTCGGGTTCGATCATAGCCCAAGCGCGGGCTTCAATCACCGCTCCAGGTCGCGAATGGCGCGGCTGAGATCGAATTCCGCACTGCTGACATGGGTTTCGAGGGAGCGCAGACGTTTTTCGAGATCGCGGAACCGGTGCTTCACCGCCGACATGGTGACATCGGGGCGGGTACTGACCGCGCGCCAGAATTCCTCCTCGGCGGGCGAACGGTAGAGGCTGGGCGGCCGCGCCGGAAGAATCAGGGCAAACAGGCAATAGCCGACGAGCACCGGCACCGAGAAGAAGAACAGGCTGACCAGAGTGACGGCACGCACCATGAACAGGTCCAGGCCGAAATAATCGGACATGCCGGCGCACACCCCGAACACCTTGCCGGCGGCGGGATTGCGCCACAGCTTGTGCGGATTGGGCGACGAAAAGGGTGACTTGAGCGCCATGATTATTCTCCCCTCCCCTTTTCCCTATTGCTTGGAGCGCCAGCCGGGCGCCTCGGTGTCGAGGATGCGCTCGAGGGCCTGGATGCGGCCCTCCATGCGCTCGGCGCTTTCCCAAAGCTCGCCGAGCAGCCGCTCATCCTCGGCGGTCAGCGCCTTGGCGGTGCGCCAGCGGGTGACATAGTGGAACACAATCCACAAGGGCGCCACGAAGGTCAGAAACAGCACCATCATGACAATCGCGAAATCCGACATCGCCGCTTACCCCGCCTTGGCGGTTTTGGCCGCCAGTTTCGCCTTGAGTTCCGCCAGTTCGCCCTCGACCTTGTCGGAGGCGTCGAGATCGTTGATCTGCTCGGCCAAGGTCTTGGCCGCGCCGAGATCGTAGGATTCGGCCTTGCCCTCGAGTTCGTCAAGGCTGCGTTCCACCGCCTCGAAGCGGGCGAAGGCGTTGGTGATGCGGTCGTCGTGGAGCTTGGCCCGGACCTTCACCCGGTTGACCGCCGATTGCTTGCGCATCGACACCGTCTTTTCGCGGGCGCGGGCGTCGTTGAGCTTGGCCTGGAGGCAGCGGATGTCGGCGTCGGATTTGGTCAGCGCCTCGGCCAGCGGCGCCATATCCGCCGCCAGCGCGTCGGCGGCCTCGCCGGCCTTGGACTTGGCGGTGAGCGCGGCCTTGGCCAGATCCTCCCGGCCCTTGGACAGCGCGACCTCGGCCTTGCGCGTCCACTCGGCGCAGTCGGAGCGGATGACCGCGATCTTGCGCTCCAGTTCCTTCTTTTCGGCGATGATCCGCACCGTCGAGGAGCGAACCTCGACCAGCGTGTCTTCCATCTCCTGAATGATCAGGCGGATCATCTTTTCCGGATCCTCGGCGCGATCCATCAGCGCGTTGAGGTTGGAATTGATGATGTCGGAAAGGCGGGAGAAAATGCCCATGACCGGTGTCCTCTGGCGGGGTGAATGGCGATACCGAATGGTTTTGCAACCACCGTGCCAAGAGGACTTTCGTTGAAAAACAACGGCTCTTGAGAGCCCCTTGACAACGGAAGCCGCTATATCCGATAGTTATTAGCGATTTTCGCTAACATCCGCTTTTTCATCATGCCCCCGGCATCCGCGTCCCTGCCCTCCCTGATCGGCCAATCCCCCGCCTTTCTCGCCATGCTCGACGAGGTGTCGCGGGTGGCGGCGCTCGACCGGCCGGTGCTGGTGATCGGCGAACGCGGCACCGGCAAGGAGTTGGTCGCCGCGCGGCTGCACTTCCTGTCGCGACGCTGGGACCGGCCACTGGTCAAGCTCAATTGCGCCGCTCTGGCCGAATCGCTGCTCGAGTCAGAGCTGTTCGGCCACGAGGCCGGGGCCTTCACCGGCGCGGTCAAGCGCCATGTCGGCCGCTTCGAGTTGGCGCAGGATGGCAGCCTGTTTCTCGACGAAATCGCCACCTGCTCGCCGGCCGTGCAGGAAAAGCTGCTGCGCGCCGTCGAGTATGGCGAGTTCGAGCGGGTGGGCGGCAGCCAGACCCTGGCCTGCGACGTCCGGGTGATCGGCGCCACCAACGCCGATCTGCCCGCCCTGGCGGCAGCGGGAAAGTTTCGCGCCGACCTGCTGGACCGCCTGGCCTTCGAGGTGATCACCCTGCCGCCGCTCCGGGCCCGCCCGGAGGATATTCCGGTGCTGGCCGAACATTTCGCCATGACCATGAGCCGGCAGCTTGGCCGCTCCTGGTTTCCCGGCTTCACTGCCGCCGCGCTGGCCTGCCTGACCCGCCACCCCTGGCCCGGCAATGTTCGCGAGTTGCGCAACGCCGTTGAGCGCTCGGTCGGACGCACAACCAAACCCGAGGCGCCGCTGAGCGAGATCACCCTCGATCCCTTCGCCTCGCCCTATCGGCCGGCGCCCACCCCCCGGAGCGCGACCCCGGCCAGCATGGCGCCAGCGCCGGAAGTCTCCGGCGATTTCGAGACGCGGGTCGCCGCCTTCGAACGAACGGTGCTGGAAGGCGCGCTCGAAGCGGCCCGATTCAATCAGAAGCAGGCGGCAACGGCCCTCGGCCTTGGCTATCACCAGCTTCGCCGCCTGCTGGCGAAGCATCAGCTCGGCACCGAGCGGACATAAAATGCGGGCATAAAAAAGGCCGCGCTCGAAAGCGCGGCCCGAGTTTAGGGAGGAAACGCCCAAGAAGTGCGTTACGAAACCAATCGCGCCGAAGCGCGCTCGACATCGCGATACGGACTATGCTGCACTGCACACAGAAGGTCAAGAACAAAAATACGCTGCTTTATCAAGCTATTGAAGAAAACCGCCTCGATTCCGCCCCTCTGGCGCCCGGCCGGTTGCGCCGAAATTAATTAATTCAGGAACATTACATCCTTAATTTTTCGGATATGCACCAAGCATCCTCTTGAATTTTAACGCTTTTTCAACGACACTTTCGGGCAGCCGCCACCTTGGGCACCCTGCGGCCCCGGTCAGTGCCCACGCCCCACACCAGCCTGTCGCAACCCAGCCATGACCACTGCACACACCTCGCCCTCCCCCCCCCTGCTGCTGGCGGATATCGGCGCCACCCACGCCCGCTTCACGTTGACCGGCGATGGCTGCCCCGACCGCACGCTGGTGCTGCCCAGCGCCGGCTTCGGCTCTCTCGAAGCGGCGGTCCAGGGGTTTCTCGACGCGATCCGGCCCGGAATCGCGCCAACGCGGGCGGCGTTCGCGGTTGCCGGGCCGGTGACGGGGGACGAGGTCACCCTCACCAACCTCTCCTGGCACTTTTCGATCCGCGCGCTCCGGGCCGCGCTTGGCCTGACCCGGCTGGAAGTCGTCAACGACTTCACCGCCGTGGCCCTGGCCGTGCCCCACCTCGGCCCCGGCGACAGCCGCCCGATCGGCGGTCCCGGCCGCCACGCCGTCGCCGGCGCGCCGATCGCGGTGCTCGGTCCCGGCAGCGGCCTTGGCGTCTCCGGCCTGATCGCGACCCCGGACGGCGGTTGGACCGCGCTTTCGGGCGAGGGCGGCCACGTCACCCTGGCGCCGGCCGATGACCGGGAAAGCGAGGTCCTGGCCCGCTTGCGCCAGCGCTTCGGCGCCGTTTCGGCCGAGCGCGCCCTCTCGGGTCCCGGACTGGTCAATCTTTACCGCGCGCTGTCCGAACTCGGCGGACAGGCCCCCGAGGCGCTGTCGCCGGCCGAAATCACCACCGCGGCGCTGGCCGGAACCTGCCCGCGCTGCCGCGAAGCGCTGGAGCTGTTCGCGGCCTTTCTCGGCACCGTCGCCGGCGATCTGGCGCTGACTTTGGGCGCGCGCGGCGGCGCCTATGTCAGCGGCGGCATCGCGCCCCGCCTCGCCGACTTTCTCGACCGCTCGGCCTTCCGGCGGCGCTTCGAGGAAAAAGGCCCCCAGCGCGGCTATCTGGCCTCGATCCCCTGCCACCTCGTCACCCATCCTTTGCCGGCCTTCCTCGGCCTCGCCGCGCTGATCCAGGCGGAAAGCCAGAGCCACCCGGCCTGAACCGGTTGATTCCACAGCAGCTCATGGCGCACCGCAGTATTCGGGCAAACCCTCCGGATATTATCCTTATGGCTATTATCTTTATGCTCAATTGACAGATCATCACCTTACGTGTGCTTGCTATTCGCGGGCGTGGAGCGCGACACTGATTTCACACTCCTCCGACCTGATGTTCGCCTCGATTATGCCGCGATGGCCAATCCGATGCCGATGGACGCTTTTCCCAACGCCACTGCCGCGAAATCCGCCGCCGCACCGCCACACCACGGGCGGGGAGCGCAATTGCGGCCCTGGTCGGATGACGACCGGGACGCCCTCCAGGCTCTGCACGCCGAGCGCTTGAGCTGCACCGAAATCGCCAACCGGCTCAACCGCTCGGTGGAGGCGGTGTCCAACATGAGCCGCCGGTTGGGCCTGCGCCGCCGCGACACCGCCCTCCCCTGGACCCAGCAGGACCTTTTCGTGCTGGAGCGAATGCTCGACGAGGGCCGCAGCCTGCGCCAGATCGCCGAGTCCACCGGACACCCCCGGTCTTCGGTCGCCGACAAGTTGCGTCAGCTCAGCATCACCAGCCAGCGCTTCCGCAAGCCCTGGGCCAACACCGAACGCGAAACCGTGCTGGCGCTTCACGCCACGGGCGCAAGCCTCGCCGCCATCGCCGAGGCCCTGCCCGGCCGCAGTGTCGACGCCATTCAGCAAAAGCTTCAGGAACTGGTCGGCCCCGCCCCTTTCCGAGTCGCCCGGCGCCGGCACCAGACGACCATCCTGCCGCCCACCAGTCCGGAACCGCCGCCGCCCGCCCCCCGACCCCTGGTTCGCCTGATGCGCGAGCAACGCCCGCCCCAGCCCGCTGTCATCGCCGCTTCGACCGACGAGATGATCCGCTGGCTGCGCTCCCGGGATTTCATGGTGTTGCACCGCCCCAGCGGCTGGCAGGTCGACCGCCACGCCCTCGACGACGAAGCCGCCCTGCTGGACTTCGTCAACGCCCGGCGGCTCCGGCTTTCCCTGCCGCCTTTCGCGTCGCGCGGCGGCCATGCGGCGGAACCGGCGGACGGCGCGACCACCGAACACCTCGCCGCCGTCACCGCCCCGCAGGATCGCGCGCGCAGGGGAGACGGACCGTCACCGCGGTCCCCTTGCCGACCGCGCTCGCGATGGTGAGGGTGCCGCCATGGAGGGCGACCAGTCCCTCGACGATCGACAGACCAAGGCCGGTCCCGCCCTGCGTCCGCGAATACTGATTGTCGATCTGCTCGAACGGCTTGAGCACTCTTTCGATCTCGTTGGCGGGAATGCCGGCCCCGGTGTCGGCTACCACGACCTCGATGAAATCACCGGCTTCAAGAACCGTGACCAGGATACTGCCGCCATCGACATTGAACTTGATGGCGTTGCCCAGCAAATTGATCAATATCTGACGCATCGCCCGTTCATCGGCCCATAAATCGGGAATTTTGGGCGGAATCGCGGTTTTGATGACGATGTGCGAGCCGAGCGCCAGATCCTGCACCATGCGGACGCTCCGGGTCACCGTCGAGGCCACCGGCACCCGCACCAGTTCGAGTTTGACCATCCCAGCCTCGATCTTGGAAAGATCGAGAATGCCGTTGATGATATCAAGAAGATGCTGAGCGCTCTGCCGGGCATATTCGGCATGCTCGACATATTGATAGTTGCCAACCGGGCCGAATATTTCCGTGGACACGAAATCGGCAAACCCGATGATCGAATTCAGCGGCGTCCGCAGTTCATGGCTCATGGTCGCCAGGAACACCGACTTCGACTGGCTGGCGCGCTCGGCGACATCCTTGGCCTTGCGCAGATCATCGATCATCACCCGGCGCTCGGTGATGTCGAAAATGGTCTCGATGGCGCCGACCACCTTGCCGTCGGAGTTCCGCACCACCGAGGCCGAACCGCGCAGGCTGACCGGCCGGCCCAGCAAATCATCGATGCTGGTTTCCGCCCAGATGGTATCGCCCCGCACTTCGAACATCGAGTAGGCGCCGGGGATGAAGGCATCGGCACGCAGCGCCATGTCAACCAGGATCGGCCGCCGTTTGCCGTAGAACGGCAGGGCATACTCGTAGTCTCCCTTCCCGACGATTTCGGCGGCCGGAATGCCGGTCATCACCTCCACGGCGTGGTTCCAGAACAGAACCTTGCCCTCAAGATCGATGACCACGGTCGCGTCGGGCAGCAGATTGATGATATCGGCCAGCCGCTGCTCGGAGCCCCGGAGCGCCGCCTCGCGCATTTCGATGGTCGCGACGAAGAACTGGAACGCCCGCCCGAGTTCGCCGATTTCGTCGTCCGCCTGGATCGGAATGACCAGGGTGCGCCGGCCCTTGACCGCGTTCATCATGATGGCGACCAGGGCCCGCAAGCGGCGAATGACGCTGCGGTTGATGTCGAGGATGACCAGAACGGCACCGCCGATACAGATTCCGGCGATCACCACCAGCAGCAGCGACTGCCGCTCGCTGCTGCGGATAACCTCCGAACTCCGGCTCATCGCCGTGCCTTCGATGCTGCTGGCGACGCTCGCCACCAGGGCCGCCATCTCGTCGGACAGCACCTTGTTGCGATTCATCAGCGCCCTGATCTGGTCACCGACGGCAAGGCGCCGGGTCTTGAGCGCCGGCAAACCGGCATCCCCGCTGCCCAGCGCCTCGATGCTCCGGGACAGCGACCGCGCCTGCTCCACCAGCGACGACGGCAGCGATCCCGACAGCCGCAGGGTCTGATCGACACCGCCGGCGACCTCGCTCCGAAGCGCCTCAAGCTCCGACGGGCTCATGGCGCCCGCGGTCAGCGCCAGATGAACCAGGGTATGCTGGGCGGAGAGCTTCCAGTCGCGCACCGCGTCGCCCCCCGGCCATGACGGCGGAGCCACCGCGCCGACGCTGGCCTCCAGCGAACGCAGTTCCGCCAAGCCCCGGCCGAGTGCCAGGTCCAATTCGATCCGCTCGTCGCCCCGCCGGTCCAGAACCTTGAGGTTGTCGACCAGGACCGCGCCCTGCTTCACGACATACTGCACCGTGTCGATGGCCACATCCCCCTCCGGGAAATGCCCGACCAACGACTTCATGCTCTCGACCTGCTCCTCGACGCGCGCCATCGCGTCCCGGCGCACCGACTGCGAGCGGGCCAGCACCAGGGCGGGCGCGTTCGCGGTCATGGAAACCGCATCCTGGGCCAGACGGGAGGTCGCGATCAGATTGGGCAGATCGACATTCACGGTCTGCAGGAAGGGGGCCTTGTAGCCAGCGACGGCAAAATGGCCGATCAGGCTCGCCGACACCGCCAGCGTCGCCATGACCGACAACCCCGCAAGCAAACGAACGGCAACCCCCGAGTGGACTCGCACCATCCCGCTCCCAACATGTTCCCCGAACACACCGCGGCGGCACCTCAACGACACGCGCTGGCCATCACGGTGCAACTGGACTACCCTCACCGTAAGGTTATATGAGCTACGTAAGGCCGTGCAAGTTTTTTTCTGTAAATTCGCGCAGAAGACGACTTGATTCGAGGCGGGTAGTTACGCCGCCAGATTTATGTATATCTTACCAGTCATCCAGTCCTCATCGACCTCTGCGAGCAATGCTGAAACCAAGCG
>CAIOBP010000234.1 GCA_903856295.1 uncultured Rhodospirillales bacterium
ACTGGGACGGCATTCTGCGCTGGTTCCAGTCCGGCATCGCCAACGGCCTGATCGAGGGCATCAACAGCTTGGTCCAGGCAGCCAAGGCCAAGGCACGGGGATACCGCTCTACCCGCAACCTGGCCGCGATAATCTACCTCTACGCCGGAAAGCTAGAACTCAAGCTACCCACGTGAAACAGCGAAGAGCCACATAATATGCCAGTAAGAAGCTTACAAACAGAACTATTCTGGAAAAGTGCCCGGCGAGATTGCATAGGGAGTCGCTATCTTTCTGCAGGAGATATTTTCCGGCAAGTATTGTTGATACCATAACGCCAGCTGTGCTGATGGTAACAAGCAGGGGCCAAAGAGCTACCTCAGACATCCTCTTCTCCATAAAACTATCTCACCCAGACTTTCAAGAGAGTAGCGCAGAATCCCGGCGGATTAAAATGGTAATCTTCGTCATGAAGCGATATTTTGATGCATACAATCGTATTCGTCTGCTATGTCAGGTAGATTTAATCTTGGTTGATGATTCCTAAAGCATGTACATCAAGAGCTGGTGCAATCGATTAAGTGTTCGTGCCGCAGGTAAGGCGCAGGCCTGCGATTAAGGTTCGGTACGCGGCGAGGTTGCGATCGTTGTGCCAGCCATTGAGCAGAGGGTGGGCGGTCATGGTCTCCGGGCTTGCGCCGAGGTCGATCATTGGCTCCGGCGGGGGGATCGGCTGTCCGGAGGCGTCGAGGCCGTCGATCAGAACCTGCCGCAAGACCGTTTCAAACAGTGCCTGGGGATCGCCCTGAGGGGGAGCCATGGTCAGGGGCAGGGTCTGTCCGTTTCTGTCCAGGCACCATGTGTGGCCATCGAGACGGACGCGACCGGCGGCGAGATCGTTAAAAAAAGCCCAAGCGGCGAGCGGATCCCGGGCCACTCTGCGGGCCAGGGGTGGCAATGGCGGCGTCCGCTCCTGCCTCTGCAGGTGAACGCGGGAGATCAGGCGGGCGGCTTCGGCTTCCTCCGCGTGGACATGGATGGCATCGGCCGCGGCATCCTCGGACAGCCCTAAAGCGGACAGGATATCCTCGTCACGCACCGCGATGGCGGCGACGACGAACGGATCCCGATCATCGGCGACCGAGCCTGATCCGGGCAGCACGGTGGCGGCATGGCGGCCGACGCGAACCACGGGTCCTGAAGACGCTCCCGAGGCCCGATCGCCTGCGGCCAGGGTGAAGGCGGCGGCGGTCGGCCAGTCGCGGACGGCATCACGGTAACTGTCGAAGGCCGCGGGAATCTCAGTGGCGATGTCGGCGTCGAGGCCATAGCGGCCGCCGGCCATTCTCAGCTTCAGGTCGAGGGTTCCGTCTCGTTCATGAAGCTCGAACGCCAGTCCCCGCACGAGGGGGCGCCCGTATCGCTCGATCCAGGTGGCCACACGGGCCTCGGTGATCTGGCGGGCCAGCGGCGGCAGTTCGGCAACCGCGGCAACGCGTTCGCCGCTTTCGGCCAGCCAGGCTGCCGCGGCGGGCATCGGCGGGGCCGGAGCGTCGGCGGTAAGAGCCGGCTGAATGCCGGCCACTCTGGCGATCCAATGCCCGGTTTGGCGCCGCAGCGCATCGATCTGGCTGCGAAGATCGCGCAGCAGGGCGCCGGCCATCATGGCTCTGGCGCCGATGGTCCGCACGTCGCCCTGCGTCCGGTCGACAGTCTCCTGGGCGCGACCGAGAACGCCCATGAGGGTCACCAGGGCTCCGGCGAGCAGCGGCAACCCCCAGCGACCCTGCTGGTGTTCGGTATCGAGAATGCCCTGCGCCCAGTCCCTGATATAAGCGAGATGGGCCGCCCGCTGCCGGTCGCACCAGACGATCTGGACATGGTCGGGCGCCTCGGCGGGCAACCCTGCGCCCTCGCTGAGCACGAGCACCGCCATGACCGGGCGCTTTTCAACGTCGAGGGCGCTGGCGATGCGCACGGTATGGCTCGGGGGGTGGCGCAGGCCGGTGCCGGTCAGAAAGGCCGACACCACGGCTTCCAGCTTCGCCTCCGCCGGCATCGGCAGCAACCGGCCGGCCCTGAGGCCCAGCCAGTCCTCGCAGACCAGCGTGCTCAGGGCTTCGGCCCGCACCCACCGCCAAAATCCCAGGTCCGGCACACTCGCCCAGGCAACATCGATGGTGGCAACCCGCACCGGCCGCAAGGCGTCGCGGACGCCGGCGGCGGTCAGCCACGTCCACAACACCCCCGCAACATCCTCAATCCGGTGGCCTGGCCGGTGGCCTAGCCGGTGGTCCGGGTGGCTGCCATGGCTGATCAGAACCCGGTCGAACACACGGCGAACGGTTACGGGCGGGTCGCAGCGTTCCGACGCCACGGGAACCCCCGGAAGATTGACCAGACGGTCCAATTCCAGAGCGAGACCGCGGGCTCCGGCGATATCGTCGCTGTCCCCGGCGACCGGGGCCAACAGGGCGGTGACCGAAACGCCGCGCGCGGCCAGAATATGCGCGACCTCGGCCAGCAAGCCGCTGCCTTCCGGATCGTCGGCGGCCGCAACCAGCATGGCCAGGGGCGGTTCGTCTCCGGGGCGCTCGGCAACAGCCTGCGCGTAGTCGGCGAGCAGGTGCTCGGCAATCCGGCTGGCTTCGGCCAGCGCCGCCAACCGGGCCAGCCGGCGGTCTCCGAGCGCGCCATAGAGGGTGCTGAGCGGCGTTGTGCGCCCGAGACCCTCCGAAGACTGGAGCCAGGATAACTCGCGGCCGGATGCGCGGCGCGCCAGCAGGTCTTGGCGCAGATCGGTGCACAGATCGATCCGGCGGTCCCCGGCCAAGCTTGGGGTGCCGGGCTGCGGCGGGCGGTTGATTGGATGGCCGAAGCGGATGGCGGTCAGCTTGACCGCCTGTCCGGTCACGCCCCGGTCGGCCAGAAGCGTGGCCAGCCGTTGAACCACCGCATCCCCGAACCGTCCCAGGCCGATGATGAGCGAGGGCTCCGGGGTTGGCTGGTAGATCGGATGATTTGGCAGCGGCGGGGCTTCCGGCAGGGTCGGGAGGTTCGGGGGGATCAGCTCCGGCCCGACCTCCGCCATCACCGGCCGCCGTTTATTCCAGGACGAGACCAGCATCCAGAACAGGGGGTTGAGCAGCGGCCAACTCCAGCCGAGCCAACGCGGCAGCACCAGCACCCGCGGGCCGGCGGGGCCGCGCACCTCCTGAAGCGTGCCATCCGGCATATGCCAGCTCAGCCGTGCGTTCGGAGCGGCGACCGCGTGCCAACCGGGGCTCTGGGCAATCAACTCATAGCTCACCACCGCCGGTTCGGCATCGAAGACCGGGATGACCCAGGTGATCCGGGTGTGCGATATCTCTTCGACCACCTGGGCGGGTGACAGCCCGGAGGTGTGAGAGACATCGAAGCGCCCAGGGGCGGCGGCGTATTCGTCCAGTATTCCGGTCCAGGCGCCGCCGCTGCTCACCACCGCCACCAGACATTGGAACAAGGGCTGGATGTCCGCGGGCCGGCTGACCGCGATACACTGGCCCCGATCCGTTTTCGTGGCGAGGCTTTGCAGCAGCGTCATGTCCGCCGAGGGACCGACACCGGCACAGATCAGCCGTGTTGAGGATAACGCCGCCAGCCGGGTCCCTGCGGCCATGGCCGGTTCAACCGGGCTGCCGCCGTCGGACAGGAGAATGACGGTTCGGGCTTCCCGGTCCTGCGCCTCCAGGAGCAGCACCGCCTGCTCGAGGGCCAAATGGATCGCGGTGCCGCCGCCGCTGACAATACCCTCGATGGCTTTTGCGGCGGCGGCCTTGTCGGCGGTCAGGTCGCAGAGCACGTGGGGTTCATGGTCGAAGACGATGACGCCGACGCGAATCTCTGCCGGCAGCCGCCGGACAAAACCGGCGGCGGCGCGCCGCGCCGTCCACAGCGGGCTGCCGGGCGCGTTGCCCATGCTGCTGGAATTATCGAGCAGGAGCACGACATCGTGGGGTTCGACCCTGAAGTCCCGCATCTCGGGGCGCACCCTAAGGGTTACCGGCACCGATTGACCGGTGGTGACCCGGGCGAGCCCGACCGTGCGCCGGAATGCACTCCCCGAAGCCCGGGCGCCGCGCATCAGCAGGATGAAGCCTGCGGCCATCCAGAAGACAAGGATGCCGGAAATGATTTCAAGCGCTGTGATCACGCGCGATCCCCCTCTACCAATACCACCGTGGCCTGTACCGCGGCGTCATTCCACTTGGCGCCGCTGCCGTTCAGCCAAGCGTCAAGGGCGGCCATCACCGGCGGTTCGCCCGCCCCGGGCGGGGTATCCTGCTGGTCGCCGGGCCTCTGTGCGTCGGGCCTCTGGTCGTCGGGAAGCCGGACGAAGGCCAGCGCCGCCGTTGCCAAGTCCGACCGGGCGCCTCCGGTGAGCGGTGTCGCGGTTCCGGCCACTCCCCACTGAACGCGCCCCGATGTGTCGGTCACTGGAATGATCGCGCCCCGGTTATAGGCCCGGGCGAACGCGGCAAATCCCGGGCCATCCGCCAGGGCGAGGCGCAATGCCGGGGGCAAGGGCGGGATCGTCCGCTTGAACCGGCCGCGCAAGCGGGCACGCATGCGCTCGGCCTCGACTTCCGCGGAGCTGGTCAGGGGCAGCGGACCCGTGACCGTCGGTGGCCCGGAGTCGGGATCGCTGATCGCGACCCGGCGAACGGTGGCCCGTTCATCGCCGGCGATATCGTGCCGTCCGCCGTAGCCGAGGGGGTCGCGTACCGCCGCCGCGAATTGGGCAAACTGCACCGCGTCGGTCGCGGAGCCATTGGGCAGCGTCACCGGCAGGACCAGCAGCGAATAGCGTGGCGAGCGGAGGTCCTGAACGAGGGCGTCGGCCAATCCTTTGTCGCCGGCCGCCAAGCGCTGGCGCAGCCGTTCTCCCGGTTCCGCCGCGGTCAGAGCGGCGGCGTCGGTCAGCAGGCGGAGCAATTCCTGGCAGCCGACCTTCGGGTTGGCGTAATCCCGCAGCAGGCCAATATAGCACCGCAGCATAATGCGCGGTTGATCCCGGTTCCAAACCACGGCGAAGTGCAAGCGCTCGCGCAGCGCCGAGATCACGTCCCGATACCCGGGCACCCACGAGGTCAAGGCGGCGCGGACCAACTCGTTGGTATCGGCGGGCAGGGCATCCAGCGTCACCAGTCCCGGCGGCGTGGGGGCGGCGAGTTTGGCCGCGAGGGCCGCGCGGCTGGCGGCGGCGCATGCGGTCGCGGCGGCGATCTCCCGCAACCAAAGGTCGAGGTTGTCGGCCATGGCCCGAGCGTCGGCTGCGATCAGGGCGCGGCACTCGGTATCCGGATCGGTGGCCTGAGCGTCAAGCCGGTTGGCAAGATGGCGCAGAACCGCGGGGGCCGCCGCCGCCGGCAATCCGCGCTGCCAGCCGTTGCCGCTCGGGCCGCCGACCAAACGCCGGGTGACCTCGGCCGCCAGCGTGCGGCGCATCCATGCGCCCTGGTCGGTCCGGTCGGGCTGGAGGGTCGTCATTCCCTGATCGGACGGCTCTGGCCGGGGCGCATCGGCCGCCCGCGCCAACAGGTCGCGCCAGGGGAACGGTCCGGCGTCGTCGCTCGCCCATTGCCTCAGGAGGTCCGTGACGCGGGAGGCGGCAGGCTCCACGGGACGGTACCCCCCGCCGGGCGCGGGTTCGAGTTCGACCAGCCCGTCCTTGCCGACCACCCGCAGGAAGAGTTCGGCGGCCAGCCAGCCGCGCACCAAATCCTCCCGGACCTGGATGGTGGTGATCGCGACCGGCCAGGGCAATAACGTTTCGTGCCGGGCCAGATGCGACAGCATCTGCCAGCGTGGCCGGCGGTCCATGAGCACTGCCGCCAGATGGCCGCTATGCGCGATCGCGGCGGCGGCATCGGGTCCGGTCACGGCAAAGAGCCAGTTGAACGGCGGATGCGTGTCGGGCGCGTCCAGCAGCGGGTCGTTCCGGTCGGTGAAGCGAGGCCACGGCCCGCCCAACGCGCCGGTCAGCTGAGCCGTTTCCAGTTCCCGCCTTAACGCCTCGCGGTTGGCCAGGGCGCCGTCATCATGGGTGCTTTCGTCCCGGATGAGCAGGGCGAGCAACTCGGGCGGCATGGTGCCGGAGACGCCGCAAGCGATCCGGCGAACCAAACGCGCGGTATCGAGAATCGCGGCGCTGCCAAAGCCGCCGGTCTCGCCGGCTACGAGGATCACTTGGCGGACTCCATCGGGGGAGGCGCGGCCCATGAGGTCCGACACCGCCGTTTGCAGGGTTCCGGCCAGATCCCCCCGCTCAGCCCAGCGGCAGAAGGCGAGGCGTCCGAGCAACCGGTCGCCGCCGCTGCCGCGCATGACGCTCAACTGGGCCCGGTTGGCGTCGCGATAGCGTTCTGTGGGAAACCAGGCGAGATGCGCCGGCCACGGGCCGGGGGCGGTCAGCAGTGTCTCCAATTCGGCCAGCGCCGGCGCGATATGGCCGGCGCTGGCCGGCATCGCCGATGTGGTCCTGGCATCAAGGTCCAGCACCAGCCAGGAATGGGCTGTCTCGGGGAGCCCGCCGCTCAAGCGGGCGACCTGTTCGACCATGTGCGGGATGGCGGCCGCTCCGGCGCCCCCGAGGGCGATGACCAGGGTCGGAATCGGCACGGCCGGGACATGGCGCGGCACGCTCGGCGGCGGCAGGGGAATCGGCGCCGGCAGCGGCGGCACCTCCAGATGGTCATAGGTCGCGGGCCGCTCGGGCGCTTTTGCGAGGGTGGCCAGATAGGCGAGCAGCCACAGCAGGGCCGGGCCGTACAGCAGCGCCAGCAGCCACGGGCTGAGCACCAGCAGCAGCGGCCGCTGGGGGCAATCCAGGCGCGCCGGCTTTTGCTCGGTGTCGACAAAGGACAGAACCGCCGGGGCATAGCCGACCCGCCAGAGCCCGATGGTCTCGGCGATCAGGGGATGGCTGAAGGTCTGGACGGTCGGCGCCAGCGTACCGGCGAAAAGGGTGAACCGGCCGTCGGCGTTCCGCCCCCAGGTCGCGGCGGCGGCCGGCAGCGGAAAATTGCGGGAGTCGAGAAACTGGCTGATCTGCGCGTTGAAGCCGATGCCGTCGGCGTCGACGATCTGATTGCGCAGCTGTGCGAACTGTAAGCCGAGGTCGCCCGCGGACGCGCTGTCCAGCACATGATCCGGCTGGCCGGCCAGTGTCAGGAGCGTTTGCGGTAACGCGAGTCCCGGCACCCCGACGAAATAGATATCGCCCCCGGCCGCGCGCAGGGTCTGGGCCGCTTGCGCGGCCGCCGGACTGATGCCGAACTCGCCATCGGTGAAGAAGACGAGAATGGTGCGGGCTCCGGGTTCTCCCTGCTGCCGGAGTTGCTCGACGATGGGAAACACCGGGTCGATATCGGTGCCGTCGCCCCGGGTCAGGGTCGACAGCGCGCTGGCCAGCTCGGTCAGCGACCGGGTCCAATTCGCTTCCAGCTTGCCTTGAGTGGCGAAACTGATCACGGCGAAACGGCTGCTGACGCTCTGGGCCAGGCTTTGCGCCGCCGCCTGGACCGCGTTCGTCAGCAATGGCAAGGCCGCCCCGATGGAGGGCGAGGTATCGACCACCAGCACCAGATCGACCGGCCGGGCCGGCGCCTGGCCCGGGGTCAGGGCACGGCCGTCGAAGGTGATGGCATAGGTCAGCGCGTCGCCGGTGAATGCGAGGTCGCGATTGACCGAGCAGGCGAGGCGCCCCCCGGTCTGAGGAACGGCATTCTGAGGGACGGCATTCCCGGCGCGCGTATACGCATAGAAGCCGCCGATCATGGCCGTCGGCAGCAGCAGCCAAGCCAGGAGACCGATCAGGAACAGGCGCGTCGGCATGAAAGCGACCCTCTCGCGGATGTGACAGGCCAGAACGGGGATTACAGCTCGGCGCGGGCGGCCAGCGTCGTGCGCACTTCCGGGTCGCCGTAGAAGCGGAAAATCCGCGACAGCCCGCGCTTGATCTGTTCCGCGTCCTGAAAATCCCGGCTTTCCGGCGCGCCGGTCTGCCTGATGTGGTTATTCAGCAGGTCTTCCAGCTCGGTTCCATTGACGAAGGCTTGCACCATCTCGGTCTTGACGAGGCCCTTTTCCTGGGCCGCTTGTACCGCGCTCTTCTGGGCATTGGTGAGACTCAGGTGTTCGGTTGAATTCGGGCGATCTTCGACCTGTTGAATCACGAACACCACGGCGGCCCGCATCAGGTTGGCCGATTGGGTGACGAGCCTCAGCTCCTTTTTGGCAATGCGGTCACGGAACAGCCAGTTGCCCCCCTCATAGGCGATGACGCCGGTGGCCACACCATCGACGAATGCCTTGATGCGGTCGGGGTCTTCAAGCAACCGGACCAGTCGGGGCGGTAATAGATCCGAGACGCGGAACAGAGTGCTCGACTTCCGGCTTAGCTGCCGCTCGATGTACCAGGCCTCCTGCTCGCCCCGGAGCAGATGATAGACCTGGGCGCGGCGGATCGGCGTGTCGTGGTCGGCCTTGCCCATCGTCGCCCGCCGCAACTTGTCGAGATAGTCTTCCGAACAGGCGTGGAGATCCTCGATTTCATCGGGATTGGGCTTCACGGTTTTAAGCAGGGTGAGCGAGTTGACGTCCGAGTGCTGGTTTTCAGAATCCGTCGCCCGAACGCCCGTCAGTTTGCCCAAGGCGCCCTGGAGCGCTTCAGCCAGCGTTTGCTGATTGACGTCCCCGGGATTCTTGTAGACCAGCTTGGCTTCCGCCGCCTTGGAGGTCTCGGCGAGCACGGTCGCGGCGTCGTTCAGGCGTCCCATCATTTTTTCGGTGCTGAACCCCACCGTCTTCTTGACATGCTCAAGGTATTCAAAAATATTTACCCCGTTGAGCTTGCTGGAAATCCGGGGCAGGAAGATATCCTTCAGGTGCAGGTTGATTTCGGCCAGATCTCGGCGCGAAACTCTTCTCTCTTCGCCTTCAAATTTGTAGACGAGCGTGATGTGTGGCCGCCCCTGCTCGTCGATCGACGGTTCCCAACGGGCGCCGTCCAGCGCGGCGTCGTGGAGGGAGCGGCCATCGGCGTCGGTGGCGCGTGCGCGCAGAACCTCGCGAAAGCCCTGCATGCCGGTGTCGCGGACTTCCGGGGCTTCCAGGCTGATCAGGGCGCAGGTATCCTTGGCCAGCGAATTGAGGCGAACCTCGAGGCGTTTGCGGTTGGCGTTGACCACCTCCAGCAGCGGACGGCGCCCGTCGCTGACCCGCACCAGCGTCTTCAGGACGTCGTCGAGCAGGCGCAGCCAGAGCCCGAAACGCTCGGCGACGCTCTCGAGCAAGCGCTTGATCAGGCGCAGCAGTTCCAGGCGCTGATGAAAGCGGACCATCGCGAGCATGCGGCTCCGCACATCCTCCTGGTAGGAGTCGACCCAGTCGCCGAATCCGCCCAGCAGTCCGGGGCGGGCCTCGCGCAGATCAACCAGGGCGGAGTTTGCGGATTTCTCAGCGGAGTTGCGCTGATTGACGAGGTCTTCAATAAAATTATTTACGATTTCCCGCAGCTGGTTCAGTTTTCCCCCATCCTCGCTGGTGGTGATCCATTGCAGTTCCTGATGCAGGCGGGTCAGGACGGTCCCCTCTCCGGGGTGGTTTGCCGAAACGGCTAAGCCGCTACTGGTGAATTCCCGCAGAATTTCTTCGTCGACCCGCGCGATCAACGCCTTGCTCATCAGTTCGAACAGAGCGCGCTGGCCCTGTTCGAAGCTGCCGGCCGCACCGGACATGTCCCGGTAGCGTTTGGCGGCGCCGTCGAGTTCCAGAATGAAGCGCTCGCGCGAGGCCTCCTGGCTTTCCCTGGCGCCCTTGGCCTTGCGGTTTTCCTTGTAGGTCTTGACCAGACGGGCATCGACAGGAACACGATCCTCGTCCGGCTCCTTCAAGGACAGGAAGGGGTCGATATAGGTGAGCGGCACACTGTCGGCCAGGCGGGCGGCGGCGGCATCGGTGCCGCCAATGGTCGAGGACGCGACCTGGAGCGCCCGCGCGACCAGCGATTTCGGATCGAGGGTCTGGGCGAAGGCGCTGACCTCCTCGCGGGACTTGGTGGACAGGCCCTGGAGCGTTTCGAAGAACGGTAGCAGTCGTTTGACCCGGTCGCCGGCTTCGCGTTCGCGATCGCCGACCGAGCCGAAATGCACCGCCCCCGGTTTGCTGGTGTTGGCGGCGCTGGCCGCCTCCAGCCACGCCGCCACCTCCTGCCAGGCGAACAATTCCTCATAGGTCTTCATCGGGATGTAAAGCCGAGCGGCCCCGAATGACACCAGATCGTAATCGCTGTTGACCTCGTGCTCTAGCATCCGCGGCCCGCAATTCTCGTCGAGGAACGTATCCATCGCCGCCACGGCGGAACTGAAGAAGGCCTGCCGTTTTTCTTCACCTGGGCACGGTTTGCCGATGGTGAAGATACTGTCGAACAGCTTGTTGTTGATTATGGCTCGGTAGGTGCCGGAGACATTGTAACTCTGGGCAAAGTGATAGGGATTTCCAGACGGATCGTGCACGTCGTCTTCCGTTTTGAAGCCCCGGCGCTGGAGGCGGTCGATTTCGCGGAACACGGCATAGGCCCGGGCCTTGCTGATGCCCTCGACGCCGGTATAGGTGTCGGGCAACACGATCACGCCGTTGATGCGAACCTTGGTTTGCGGTGGCGCCGCCATCCGGGCGATCAGCGCGGCGTCGATCAGGCAGCCGGCGCCGGTGCCGCCGGCCGACGATCCGACGATCCAGACATTCAGGGTCGCGCCACCACCGCGCTGCTTCAACTCGGCCATGTCGCGCTTCAACTGGGGCAGAATGTGCTCGATGTTCTGAAACAGGCCGAAGCGGCCAATCTGGCGCTGCTGGGCGGCGCCTTCCGCGATGTTGAGTTTATCGTCGGAAACATTCAGATTGAGCCAGGTCGCGTTGAGCCAGCGCGCCAGATGGGGATAGGTTTCGACCGCGTCATCGCGGCGCAGATGACGGTTCACGATGTCGGCGAGACTGGGATTGCGGTCGCCGAGGTGAAAGTATTCGGCTTTCTGGTCGAGAGAGGTGCCTTCCTCGTGGCTGCGCGCCGTCGCGGTCACTTCTTGCGACTTTCCACCTAGAATCGAGATCGTCTTGCCCGGCTGCCAGTCGGCGATGGTATCGAAGAGCAGAAATCGCATGGTCTTGGGCAGAGCCCCATTCTTGAAGACGATCAGCTCCTTGAGATAGGTGAGGATGTGGGCGCCAGAGCCGCCGAAACCCAAAACGAGTGCTTGCATCGCCATGATAATGTCTCCAGGAATTGGTCGTTAAATTTTGCGTACATTGAGAGATACGACACACTGACTTGCATCGTTTCCCATAAGCTGTCGTACCGCTTCTCCGGCGCGCAGCCGCATCGTTCGATCCCGTGTGTCCTTGGGCCAGCGGTAGCGCAACTCCCCCGTCGGCGTGCGCGTGTCCGCGAGATCGCGGATGAAGCGGAATGTCGGGAGCGTGGTCGGGACCCCCGCGACCTGGAGCACGATGCTGCGATCGGCGCAGACCCGGCTCCGCCCGCCGACCGGGATTGTCCTGGCCGATTGGCGGAAGGGGTCGGCGACCGGATCGTAAACGCTGATTTCCAGGCGCCGCCCCGAACCGGTGTCGCGGGCGTGGATGATCGCCGCAGGGATGCCCCGCAGCAGCAATCCGGCGATGGCCGCCAGACTCAGGGCTCCCAGCACCAGACACGCCAGCACCAGCAGTGCGAAAGGCAGCGCGACGGCGATCGGTCCGACGGTCCAGGGATCGGCGGCCAAGCGCAGGTGCTCGCTCCCCTTGGGCAGGCGCAGGCTGTCCAGCACCCGGTCGCCAGCCAGTTGGAGTGTGGCGGGTTGCGCCCGCAACCGAACCTGCGCCGGCCCCCACCAGCCCTCGCCGGCCGACCAGGCGATGGCCACCGGCACCGGGATGCGCCAATGGCCGGTGGTTTTGTCGAAGGTCGCGGCGATCGGCGTTCCGATCGCCAGTCCGGCGGGATCGATGGTCTGAAGCGACAGAAACGCCGTCGGATCGGAGAGGCCGACATCGGCAGGGGACAAGGGCTTGCCGTCCGGCTCCACCAATCCGAACTCGGTGTCGACCGTAGGAGTTCCGCCATATGTGGTGATGGTCACCGAGGGATCGGGCGCCACGAGGGCCAGGAACACCGGCCGCTGCGTCGAGACCTCGACCGTCGCCTGGGCACCGGCGCCGGTGCCGGCGAACACATCCACGGTGGAGCCGGCATGGCGGGCCTGCAGGGAGACCCTCAGATCGTGACGCCCCCCCTCGGCGGGCAGCCAGTCCGTGGTCAATGCGCCATCGGCCAGCACGGCCAAGGGCCGGGCCGTGGCGCCCCCCGATGGGCTGACGATGGTGACGGTGGCCGCGACGATATCCGGGGCGGCCACCGCCATTGGCGCCCCGCCGTCTCCGGTGAGGCGCAGGGTCAGCTTTGTCGTCGTCTGTAGGGCCGCCAGCCCGAGAGGCTCCAAGCGCTCCACGCCGGGCGGTTGTGTTTCCAGACGGATGAAATAGCTGAAGCCGGTCTGCCGGACGATCCGCCAAATACCGGCGGTCGGATTGGCGATTGCGATCCGGCGCAATCTCGCTCCGGGATTGGCTGGGGGCGTCCGGACCAAGCGCCCCGACGGATCGTAAATATCCAGGGGGGCATCCGGTTGATCGAACACCGCGCTGAACACGGCGCGGCGCAGAAAAGGCGGGATGATGACGGTATCTCCCGAAACCACCACGCTTTTGCTGGCCAGCCAGGGGTCGAGCAGGCCGCCGATGATCTGGTGCAAATCCGGAAACGCATGCTGGGCCAGCGTGGCATTGCCACCGGTCGCTTTTTCCCAGTATTCGCCATCCCTCAGGCCGTTTTTGCTGCTATTCCAATAGTCGGTGGCGTCGGAAAGCCCAAGAACGGAGATGTGGACCCCCAGTTTCTTGAGTCCGTCGATGCTGGACTGAATATCGCGGCGCTGCGTCTCCAGCATGCGATCGGGATTGCCGCTGTCGACGTAAGGACGGCCGTCGGTGATCAGGATCAGCACGCGGCGCCGGTTCGCCGGGGCGGGGCCGAATTTCTGGAGTGCCGTCGCGGCGAGGCGGAACGCGGCCGCCGTGTCTGTGAAGACATTCCGCGGGTCTTTGCGTTCCGCCACATACTTCGTGGCCATCATGCGCGCCTGGCTGAGGGCGGCGCCGGGCTGACCGGGCTGGCGGCGGATCTCGTAGGTGTCGAGCGCGACGGTCGCGATCGTGGCGAAGTCGATCACCGTCACCCGATGAACCGCCTGTCCGGATTCCGCATCCTCGGCCAGTCGTTCGATGGTGTCGTGCGCGGCGACGATCCGGTGTCCCCAGCGGTCATTCGGTCCCGAGGGGTATCTCGGGTCATGCCACATGCTCCCCGACTGATCGATCAAGAAAATGAGGTCGATACCGGGCGACGGGGCTGGTGATGGCGCGATCTGGGCGATCGCGACCGCCCGGTCGCCGCAACAGGCCATCAACACCATGACGACGGCGAGAATTCTGAGACGCACTGGTTCAAGCATCTTCATACGCCCGCAGCAGTTGAACGATCCAGGCAGGGAGACAGCGTCGGCTGACCCGCCTTAAAAAGTCGAAGTCCTGATCTTCAAGGAGGTCTTGGACCCTGGCTTGCGCGCGGTGAGACAAGGGCTCTTGCATCGCGAACCGTTTGAGAAACGCCTGGCTCTCCTGAGCGCGCTCTTTGAGGCGTCCCCCGACGGGAACGGTCGGAGCGGCGCTGCGGATTGCCCGCAAGGCATCGCGAACGACCACCTCATTCTCTTCCAGCGCGTGCAGAACCTGGATCACCCCATCCAGACTGGCCTCGGCCATCAGGGGGGGCAGCGCCGGCCCCATGGACGCGACCGCCGTGGCGGCCGCGCGGACCAGCGCCGCCTCGCCACGCCGGCCGGTCAGACCGGCGGCGGCGATGCCCGCGCGCATGGCCTCCAGGGCGGCGGCGGCGGCGGTGAACGCCCCGGTTTCCCGGCTGTGATCGATGGTCTTCAGCAGAGCCTGCCAGTGCCGCCAATGGTTGGGCTGCCGGGTCATCGGTTCCAACTGTTTGAGGCCGGTGAGCAGGCTTTCTCTCAACGCGCCCGCGGGCAGGGCGTGCTGGCACTGCTCGCGCAGCAAGTCCAGCCGGTTCAGGGAATCGGGGTGCCGGAAGTCGCTGTCCTTGATCTGCTCGACCTCTTCGAACAGCGCCAGGGCCTCGCCGAGGTGCCGCGCCGCGGCGGCCAGTTCGGCCGGCGGAGACGCCGTTGGGACGGTGAAGGGCAGGAACGCCAAGGATCTGGCCAGGGTTTCCCAGAGTGTTTGCTCTGCGGACAGCCGTTGGCGCCACGCGCTCAAGGCGTTGGGAGGCAAGAGGTCGGTTCCGGTCAGCGTCTGCTCCACGGAGGTCGCGAGGGCGCGCGACCGGGCGACCAGGGAGTCCAGCGGATCAACAGCCCCACCTTCCAGCGGTGGCGACAGCCGCCGGCCACCACACTGGAACAGAACGGCGATCGTGGCTTCCTCCCGGACCATGGGACTGTGCCCCAAAGCCGCGAACGCCGTGCTCAGATCGTTTGGAACACCGGTCATCAGCACCGCCACCAACCGGTCGCGCGCGTCGTCGGGAGTGCCGGCGGTCAGGGCGGTGACCAGAGCGAACCAGTCGCGCAAGCGTTCCAGACGGCCGAGGGTTTCGGTGTCCAGGGGGGCGAGACCGAGAGTATTGCCGATCAGCTGCGAGGCGGGTCCGGCTTCCCGGCTGTCTTCGGCCACCGCGAACGCGGCGTCGGCTACAATCTTGCCAAGCTCCGGCGCCGCCAGCGTTCCCCGCAACGCATCCCAGCGCTTCCGAACGAAGGCGAACAGCGCCGCGCCACCAGTGACGCAGGCGCTGCGGAGTGCCGCCCGCAGGCGCCAGCGCTCGAGTTCGTCAGGGGCGGCGCCGATCTCCTCGAGGGCCGAAAGCGTGGTCTGGATGACAGCGTCCTGTCCGTTCGTCAGGGCGCCGGCCAAGGCTCTGCGATGGATGGCAACCGCGAGCGAGCGGGCATGGGCCGCCGCTCCGGCATCGGTTTCGCTCCCGACCAGTTGCTTCAGGATCGGCAGCCAGGGTTCCTCTTCGAGCGGACTGTCCTCGGGTGTCGTCGCGAGCCACCGCCCGACGGCGGCCAGTGCGGCGTCCCGCACCGACTGGATGCCGTGTTTCACCGCGGCGGCGATGGGCAGCGGCAGGTGCGCGGCGGCTTCCCGTGCCAGACTCCAGCGCCGCAGATGTCCGGCCGGTGCGCGAGGACGCTGGGACAGCGCCTCAAGCAGGGTGGTCAGCGTGTCCCACCGCTCGAGCAGTGTTTGATAGTGCTGGGCGTCAGGCTCCGTACCATACCGGGCCAGCCGCTCAGCCAGCGGGCGCAGCGCCGGTTGCCGGTTGCCCGTCAGGGTGGCGGCGAGGTGGCGATAGAACAGGCGGTCCCCGGCCCGGAAGGCGGCGGAGGCGCACCATGGCGCGTCCGGAAGGTCGTCGGCCAGGGCGGCGAGACGGTCAAGCGCGACCTCGAGGGCCTCGGTCGTCACCTCAGGTTGGGAGATGTCGGCAAGCAGGGCGGCGACGTCCGCCTGCCGGAGCTGATAACGGGCGATGACATCGACCACCGCCGCGGGGGGCGGCAGCACCGGCTCGAGGCCGATGGCCGCCGGCCCGGCCGTCGGGTCGCGCCACAGCTGAGCGTAACCGCACAGTTCCGCGTGGCGATCGTCGAGCCACCTCACCGCCGGCTCGGGCAGGCGATCCCGCCAACCGGCCAGGTCTGCGGCCAGCGCCTCGAGATGGCCGGGGTCGGTGCTGCCGGCGAGGGCGGCGGATAGCGAGACCACCCACTGCTGCAGTGCCGGCGCGATGTCGTCGGCGGCAGGCGGGTCGGCCGAGACGGTCGTGGCGTTGGCATGCCAGGCGGCGAGATCGTCGGGGGTTCGGCAGGCTTGCGCGCGGTTCGCCAGGAATTGCCGCCGCCAGAGCGTCTCGGCCGCCAGTCCGGCGCCGACTCTTTGCCGATCATCGGCATTCAGCACGCCGCTTTCGCGCAAAAAGGCCAGTCGCCGGGCGGCGTCGGCACGAGAGAAGAGGTCGCTCCAAGCGGTCGGGGCGCAGTCGGGGCAGGCCGCGAGGGCGCTGCTGATCTCATGCCGGCGCGCGAGCAGCGCTCCCAGTCTGGCCTGAAGCCCGGACACCACGGCTCCGGGCTGGTTTCTCAACTCGGTTAGGGCCTGGGCGGCTTGCTCCGGGTCTGTTTGGGCCTCGGCCGCGGCAAACTTGCTCTGAACCCAGGCCAGCCGGTGAGCGGTCGCGACCTCGCGCCACCGCGTCAAGGCTTCGAGCAGGGGGGCGGCTCCGGTGGCGTCGGCGGATGGCGCCAGCGTTTCGTGGTCCGGCGGCAGCGTTCCCGGCTTGGCGCGGCGCCACGCTTCGGTTTCGCTGTCGAGCCACCCCGCGACCGTCTTCGCCACCACCCCCTTCAGAGTCTCCAGAGCGGGCTCGGAGGGCGCCGCAAAAACCTCCTGTAGCAATCTGGGCAGAGCGGGACTGCCGATGCCCTGGATCCTGGTCCAGCGATTCTTCCAGTCCCGGCAGGTGTCGGAGGGCGGATGGTAGGGGCGCTGGCTGGCCAGCAGTTCGCGCGCCCGCTCGGCCTCGCGACTGTTGGCGTGGCCGGCGATCAGCTTTTGCAGATGGGCCATGCCAGCCTGCCGCTGATCATCGGCGCCCCCCAGCAGGACCAGCGCCTCCTCCAGCAGTTTTCCCGAGGATGGCCGTGTCATGGCGCGACCTTCAGGTCGGGACCGAAGGCGATCGTCCAGCCGCCAGTCTCGGAAAAGTAGAGCTGGAGCCGGTAAATGCCCGGAGCGGCGCGCACCACGGCGTTCGCGATCGGGTCGGGTCCCTGGACCGCCTGCCCGCGATCCGCCGCGAACAGGGCGAAGCGCTCCGCCGTCCGGCCGCGCGTTCTGGTGTCGGCCGAAGAGGGCGTCGCGGCCAGCGCTAGCGGGGTGCCCACCCGGACCATCGCCGGCAGATCGCTGTCGAGCAGGGCCTTGCGCCCCCCGAAGAGTTGGGTCAGCCGGACATGCTGTCCGTCACCGGCGGCCCCCACCCCGATATGCGTGAAGGTCTCGCGCAAAATGTTTTCCCGGTGACCGGGGCTGGCCATCAGCCCCTTGATCGCCAGCGCGGCGACGCTTCCGGCTTTGCCGCCATTCGCGCCAGTCTGCCCCCAGATGTTTTCACCGCTGGTGCCGATATGGCGGCGGTGAACCCCCGCGATCCGATCGGCGGGCGTCAGCCCTTCCGGGCTGACATGGTCGAAGAAGCCTCGGACCAGCATGTCGCGGCTGTGCGCCCGGGCGGCCGCGCTCAGGCGATCGTCGAGCAGCAGGGGCGGCAATTTGGCACGCAGGCGCTCTTCATTGACCAGCCGCAGGGAGACGGTTTCGATCTCGTCCAGGAAGGCATCCGCACCGTTGCTCCGCGCCCCCGCGCCATTGGCAAAGGCGAGAAACTCGAGCGCCGTGGTGGGGCCGGCCGCCACCGGCCGGGTGGCGGTCACGAGCGCGGGCGGCACTGCGGCCACCGGCACCTGCGGCGCGTCCGGCGTGCCCAGGCCGGCGGCCACCGGCACCAGGATCAAGATCAGGGCGATGAGCCCCGACCAGAGCAAAGGCAGCAGGATCACGACCGCGCTCATGCCGACGGGCTCCTTCTCGCCTCGCTGACGGCGACTTCCAGTGCCGCCTGATTAAACAGGATGACCTTGCACGGCTTCGGTTGTTCATCGCTCCTCCAATAACCGAAGGTGGAGACATCGATGACCTTCCCAACAAGGTTGAGATGCTTCTTTTCTTGATAGCTTCGAATTTCCGGTATTCTGAGGAAGTCCTGGCTTGGTGCCAGCTGACCAAAGCCATCAGGAGAGGTGGCGCCAATCGAAATTCGACTGACGGATCTGCCGGTCAGGAACAGGAGCGATCGCATCACGGACGAGGTCGCGCAAATCAGATATCTGAGGGGCTGTAGTTCGGCTGTCTGTGAGAAGTATCCGTTCAGGATTATTTCCGCCCTGAACAGCTTGTGCAGCCAGTTTGTTCCATTGAACCCAGCGGACAGTCCGATACCCCACAGATTATCGATGCCTGTCCCAAGAGGCGTGCCATTTCTCAGCTCCATCAAGCCATCGAATATCGCGTCGATGCACAGCATCTCCACCACGTCTTGGCGATTCCTGACGATCTGATCCTGGCGCATTCGCTCCCAGGCCGGGGTAATCGCCGCCATGGCAAAGCGGAGTTCACGAGTCTCCGGGCATTCGTCGAACAATGATTGTGCGGTGGTCCAGGGATTCGCGTCATCCGGCGCCTTGACCAGCAATCCGACCATGTTCGATAAATACTTTGATGCCTGATCGGTCCGGCCGATGGCGTCTTGTTTGTCTTTCTTAAGCGCCTCGATATCCCGTTCCAGGTCTTTGAGGTGCCACTGGTGTTTTTCACGGTCTGCGCGCAGTGCCTCGAAGAGCCCCGGAATCTGAGTCACCAGCAACAGCAGGCGATCCCGATCGGAGGGCGGGGAGGCGCCCAGACGGTCGAGGGTGGCCACCACAGTTTGGCGGATGGCGCCAACATCCCGCATATCTTCGACCAGCGCGGCGAGCATCTTGTGCTCGGGAATTTCAGGAAGGGGCTTGCCGTTCATGAGAACATGAAGGTGACGAAGCTCTTCTTTCAGACTGCTGGATACACGAAAGATTTCGCGGGTAACTTCGCTCACCACCACAGGTGACCGTGCCATCGGCTCGGTGCGAAGCGGCGGCAATGCTTGCGCCTGATCGTCATCCTGCGAGCGGTAATACTCAAGGATGGCGCCAATTAAATAAACAACCAAGATGATGACAACAAGAATGCCGATTGCCCACCATGACCAATCCAGCCATGATGCTTCGATTTTTGGGGGCGCGGCGAATTTCGCAAGGCATTGTGCTATTGTATCGAGTGAGGTCATGGAGGTATCATCAAGGCATGATCGAATATTTTCGATAACATTTGGCATTGTCTTGTTAGTTTCATGAATACTTCTAAGGCTTTCCGCTGTGATCTGTTGATCGTGGTCTAATTTTTTTATCAGGTCGCTATTTTCTTTTTTTAGTTTATCAATGGTGTCATTTCTTTGATTTATCGCCTTGTAATAGTCCGAAATTGTGAGCGAGTTCGCCTCTGCCAGAGAGTGAGACTTATCTTTTAATGTGTTGGCATCTTGATTGCGAGTTGGAGTGTTGCTGATCGGGCTTAGAGCGTATGCCGATATATTTGGTGGGGTCGAATCAATCAAATTAGTGATGGAGCTTATTATGATCTTTGCATCTTCATTGGTGAAGCTGGTCTTCTCGTTGAGAAACGGCTCTTCGCTGTTTCACGTGGGTAGCTTGAGTTCTAGCTTTCCGGCGACGAGGTAGATTATCGCGGCCAGGTTGCGGGTAGAGCGGTATCCCCGTGCCTTGGCCTTGGCTGCCTGGACCAAGCTGTTGATGCCCTC
>CAIOBP010000235.1 GCA_903856295.1 uncultured Rhodospirillales bacterium
AATTAGATTTGACTATTGGAAAGGCGATGGTAACCTTCCCAAGCGCTCCACCCGCTCCGCGGCTGATCGGCGCAAAGGCACCCGGCGGGACTCTCTCTTAACTCCGCCCCATCGCTGTCCAGACAGCGGGGTCCACCTCAGCCCATGGTGTCTACATTTTATTGTGGATAACTTTTCTTTGATATCACCATGTCTTCGGATGAGGGACGCCACACCGGACTAGCTTTAGAAAGAACTTACCAGTTCTTGCTCTGGCTTGTGCCAGTGTTGGACGGATTTTCCCAACCGCCAGAAGTACCTGCTGGGCCACCGGATCGAGAACACCGCAACCGGGGCGGCGTCCTGGCCGCGGTCAATATCAGGCTGAGCAAGCTGCAAATTTTGTTTCGGCTGGCGACCGACCTGCGCCTAGTCGACCGCCAGCACTACAAGGTCGCCATGGCAACCACATAGAGCACCTCTGGAGTCGCACCCGATCCCAAAGCCCACCCCGGAGTGGAACCAGGGGGAGCACCCACCCGCGGCCGGCACTTTACCCACCCAAACCGCCCGCACTTCGTTGAAACCCTTGGTGCCCCCGGCCAGACTCGAACTGGCACGTCCTCACAGACAACAGATTTTGAGTCCGTCGAACGACCGCTGGCACTCGCCGACAAGAGGCCGCAATCGCCTGCATCCGCATCGCGTTTAGCGCTAACCGGACCTGCAACGGCCTTCAACCACCAGTACCCGCCGGCCTCTATAGGAGTGGAGGAGGGGTGGAAGTTCGGGAGGGTGGGAACGTGGGAACCTCAACCCTCAGTGAGACGACTCGGTGTCGAAGATGTCGGCAAGGGTCCGCGCGTCGACGAAGCGCTCGCTCCACTCGTCAAGCTGGTCGCTGCTGGCGTCACGGACGCGAGATTCGATGGCGTCGGGCAGGGTTGGGAAACGCCGCCGAAGCTGGCGCATGAACATAGTGGCCTTTCCCTTTGCCTCTCCCCTTGCCTCTCCCTTGATCTCCCCCTGGATCAGACCCAGGTTGAATCCCTCGGCTTTCCACTGCTCCGCTGCGGTTGACATGATACGCTCTCCATCATCAGGCATGAGTTCGTCAAGAATGGCGCGGACTGTATCGGCATCGGGGCCGTCGGGGTCGCCAACGAGATAGTAGACGAGGGTCACGAGGTCGTCCTCGCCCAGTGCGCTGGCCGAGCGGAGCAGCATCGTCAGCCGCTCCCGGTCCTGTCTGGCCTCGATGCCGTGCTTCAGGACGAGCAGGCCGACCCGAAGCACCTTCTCCGCGGATAGCCGCGCGTCGGGAACCGATTTGAGGCTGAGCAGAGTGTAACGGAAGTCAAGCACCCAGGGGCGGATAGCCGCGTCGGCCTCAGTGGCCTCAGCAAGGGTAAGCGGGACGTTCCAGTTCTCGGCGCCGTTATACACGACCAGCGTCACCAGGGCCGGTAGAGGTCGGAATGTACCGTCCATGGTTTTGCCTTCATGGGCGGCCCAGCGCTCCAGAATCTGGCATTGATAGCCGAGGAGTTGCAGTCCGATGCGCGGGTCAGGTTTGGATTTATGCTCAATCAAGGTCAAAATCAGAACAGGGCTACCGGAGATGGTGCGGGTGCGAAACAGCCGGTCGGTCCGGTAGGCACGCAGCCGGCCGGAGACGAAGCTGCCCGGCACCAGCTCGGGCGGGTCGTTTGCCAGCAGGGCGGCAACCTCGGGCGGCAGGCGTTCGCGCAGCAGCGCCCCGGCCGCCGCTGGCTGCTCAAGCAGACGGCGGAAGAAGGGATCATGGCGCTGAAGCTGGCGTTTCGTCATGGGACCGGTCAGCTGGTAATCGGTTCCTGGATTATAGCCTCAATCCTGCTCCCATTGTGAAGGAATAGAGCGCCCACTTTTCTTGTACCCATTCGGCCAAGGACGCAGGGTACAGCGCGTCAGGCGGCTTTGGCCGGCTCTTCCGCCGGAACGTGTCAACGATTGTGAGACACCCGGCGGTGTAAATTAGGCTTGGGAATTTGCCGTTTTGATCGGCGGATTTATCCAGGCGGCGGTTGGTTTTGCGGGTGGGTTCGGCGGCTTTTTGACGAAGCGCTCAGGATTTTTGCTGAAGGCGCCATCAAGGACGAGTTGTCGGGTGGCGTGAACGGCATCGGCTTGGCCGTAATGAACTTGGTCTGGGGTCATGAGGCCGATGCCGGCATGGTGATGGTCCTGATTGTACCAAGTGAAGAAGTCCCGGCAAAACGCCTTGGCATCTTCAATGCAGCCAAATCGCTTTGGAAACTTTGGCTGATACTTCAGGGTCTTGAAGTGGCTCTCGGAAAACGGGTTATCGTTTGAGAGCTTCGCGTAACGCCCCATCTCCGTCGCTGACCGGATTTCCGGTCGAAATTTCTGTGTAGTTCCCCGTCCTATGGGTGCTTCACCGCTACGTCATGGCATTTTTCCCTCGGAAATTCGGTTCATCGGACAGACTCCTCCCGTCACGCGGCCAAAACGAGCGCGCGGCGCAGGTTGATAGCGGCGCACATCAGGTTGAGGTGGCAGCGGTTGCGGGCGAGGCCGA
>CAIOBP010000236.1 GCA_903856295.1 uncultured Rhodospirillales bacterium
CGAGGGCATCAACAGCTTGGTCCAGGCAGCCAAGGCCAAGGCACGGGGATACCGCTCTACCCGCAACCTGGCCGCGATAATCTACCTCGTCGCCGGAAAGCTAGAACTCAAGCTACCCACGTGAAACAGCGAAGAGCCGTGGAAAGGCGCCTTCAGCTTGTCGGAAATTGCAGCAAAGGGCGTCGGCAAAGGATCGAAGATTTCGACAGCTGTCAGTGAAAACCTGCTGACGGAAGCCATTGAGGTTCTCGCGTGCACCGATGTCGCCCGCGCGAACCTGACTACCTTTGCGGATTATCAGCCATGAGCAGATTCGGCGACGGCGACGGCTTCGGCTCCGGCTTCGGCTCCGGCTTCGGCTCCGGCTTCGGCTGCGGCACCGGCTTCGGCGACGGCTCCGGCGGCGGCAACGGCTTCGGCTCCGGCGACGGCTCCGGCTTCGGCGACGGCTCCGGCGGCGGCGACGGCTTCGGCTCCGGCGACGGCTCCGGCTTCGGCGACGGCAACGGCTTCGGCGACGGCAACGGCGACGGCTTCTGAGCACTAAACCAAAAGAAGGTAAAGTTTATGACCCAGGATTACTACGGCACCAAGCGTGTTACGGCGTGGCGCGAGGAGCGCGACGGCAAGCCCGGCTACGCCGTCCTGTACCGCGACGGCTACCGATCATGGTCGCCGGCCAGCGAGTTTGATTATCTGCCGCACATCGACAGCCAAACCGATCTCCAGGCCAATGACTGGCAAATTGTCGGCACGGCCTGCGAGCCGCCGGCCCGGAAGACCAACTTCCCGATCCTGGTACTGCCGCCCGACACCCTGATGTCTACCGTCCCGATCCTCAATGAGGTCGCCAACGAGCGCATCCGCCAGGATGCCCGCTGGGGCGGTCCCGCCCATGACGACACCAACACTCCCGACGATTGGCTGGATTTGATCACGGAGCGCACCAACCTGTGGCCGACCGAGATCACCAATCCCAGCGCCGAGTATCGCCGTGCGCTGGTCGAGATCATGGCCCTGGTCTGCGCCGCCCTCGAAAGCCATGACCGGCTCACCCCGGCAACCGCCCTCGCCGTCTAGCTCCCGCCGGCTCCCGGACGCCTGATGCCGTCCGGGACCTGCCCCAAGCCCGATGCCGGGGATTTGGGGCAGGTCGGTCCAAGCTCCTCCTCCGGCCTGCAATTCGTATCGCAACTGCCGGGGCTTCGGCTCCGGCCCTTTTTTCCTTCGCTGCAAAGAAGATTCATAATGAATGATGATCAGATCGAACAGGAAATCCAGGCCAAGGGCCTGACCGCTCCCCGCATCACGCCGCTTGACATCGAAGTCGCTATTGTCGGCGAAACCTATTTCACCGCCGATGAAGCGGCCAAAGCGACTGACCAGCAATGCAGTGCGGCTCTTTGCCTGCTGACCCTCTGCATTCTCACTCTGCGCAACGGCTTCACCATCGTTGGCAAGAGCGCCTGCGTCAGTCCCGAAAACTTTAACGCCGAACTCGGCCGGAAGATCGCCCGCGAGGACGCCGTGAACCAGATTTGGCCGCTCGAAGGCTACCGGCTCCGGTCTGAATTGGCCGCTCGAAGGCTACCGGCTCCGGTCTGAATTGGCCGCGCACAGCAAAAAATCGCGTGCGGACTCCATTTGTCGGGGCTTCGGCCCCGGCCCTTTTTCCAGAGGCAATCCCATGACCAAACCCATTCCGGCCACCGACACCGCGCCCGCAGGACCGCCCGCACCCGGTGAGCACTATTCCGACTGCGTTTTGAATGCTGGTCCGGCATTCGAGCCCGGCCCGTGCGACTGCGGCACCGCCCCGCCGGCCCTGCGCGCCGCTTACGAGGCGACCCGCGAGCCGAGCTTCGTCGAGCGCCTGATTGACGATCTCAAGACGGGCTTGATTTGTAGCGCGGCGGACACCCCGAATTTCGCGCAAGCGTTTCTTGAGCTTACGGCCATCATAGTGGCACTCGGCAAGTGGTACAGCTGCGTCCGCGACCTCGCCGAAATCGACATCGTGCCCGAGGAGCTGGCCCTGCGTCAGACGCTGGAGGGCGCCAGAGTTTTGGCCGCACAGCTCAGATGCCCGAAACCTGCCCAGGAGCCCGCGCAATGACCGCGGCCACCTCCTGGCCGATCCCGGACGAGGAGCTGCTGCGGCTGGTCGCCGACGGACAAAGCCCGGCCGCAATCGCCGGTCACTTCGGGATCGAACGAAAGTTGATTCACGGCGCGTTGAAGCGGGCGCGCGAGCGCGCAGCCAACGCCGCGCTGAAGAAACACCTTCAGTCCCGTCGCTGTCCGATCTGCACCAAGCCGCACCTCAGCACCGGCCCCGGTGATCGCTACCACCCCAATTGCCGCTCGATCGCCCGCGACCGCGACGACGGCCTCTCGATCTATCTGTGAGGTTGATCCCATGCCCCTCGCTGCCCTTTCACCGGACTCCGTGCACCTGAGGCTGAGGGTGCTCGAACTGGCCTGCCAACGCCACCCCGACGACAATACCGCCGCGTTCAGCTTCGCCAACGACGCCCTAGCTTTCGTCAATGCGACGCCGAACCGCGTGGCCGCTGCCACCGAGGATCGGCCCGCGACAAGCTGGAACGGCATCTCAGAGAAATCCTCGGCGGCGCTCTTCCGCTGCGATCTCAACATCCTTGAGTCGCCGCCCCCTGAAACGCGCCGCGCCTACGTTCTCACACGCATCTACAACACCCTGACCAGCGGCGCCCGCGCCGACATCAACACCCTGGCCGGTGTGCTGCCCACCCTCCTGACCATGCCAGAGCTTGAGGAATGCTATTCCGAACTGATCTTCGGAGAATTCCTGACTGTCTGCGACGGCCACCTTGACCTGACCCGCAAGGGCCGGGATGCCGTGTTCGATCTGCTCGGCAAGATGCGGTGAGGCGTGATGCGTATCGCCCCGCTCACATACCTCTCGGTTTGCTCCGGCATCGAGGCCGCGTCGGTGGCCTGGGAGCCGCTCGGCTGGCGGCCGGCGCTGCTCTCGGAGATCGAGACATTTCCGCGCGCCGTGCTGAGGGAGCGGTGGGGGGCGCGCGACCTGGGGCGGGGGAGGCGGGCCGGTACTGTCCCGCTCTGGGGTGATTTTATAGTGTTACGCATCCGTCACCTGCGCCGGTTTGGCCTTGCCTTGCCGGATATCCTGGTTGGCGGCACGCCGTGTCAGGCCTTTTCGATCGCCGGCGCTCGGGGCTCTCTGTCCGACGATCGCGGCAACCTATCCCTGCACTATGTAAGGCTGGCAAATGCAATTGATGCTGCCCGGCATCGGGATGGACTGCCCGGACTCATCGTTGTGTGGGAAAATGTCCCCGGCGTCCTCAATACCAGAGACAACGCCTTTGGCTGCCTCCTCGCGGCCCTGGTGGGAGCTGATGCCCCCCTCGATCCGGGCCGGCGGAAGTCGTGGCCAAACGCGGGTCTGGTTGTTGGACCCGCGCGCACCGCAGCGTGGCGCGTGCTCGACGCTCAATATTTCGGAGTGGCCCAACAACGCAAGCGTGTGTACGTTATCGCGAGTTCAGGAGACCGGGCCGATCCATCCGCGATACTTTTTGAGCCCGACGGCGTGCGAAGGCATTATCCGCCGAGCCGCGGCGCGCAAGAGGACATTGCCGGAACCCTTGCGACAGGCTCTCGCAGCCGTGGCGGCTGGCGCCTCGGTGCCGACGAGGCTGCCGCCGGCCAACAAGCCATTGCAGGCACGCTCAAAGGCAACGCCGCCGGCGCTGACGACAACGACGCCAGAGCCGGCCGACTTGTGGCGTTTCGCACCAGCGGAAATTGTGGAGCCTGGAGCACCGGAGACCGCATTGACGCACTGACCACCGGCACCGACCGTACCAGCCATCTGCTGGCCTACGGCGGCAACAACACCACCGGCCCGATCGAGATCGCTACTGCCCGCAACGCCTGCCACAGCGCCAGCGGCCGGATGGATTTTGAGAGCGAGACCTTTGTCACCTGCGCCACCAGAGAGGCGTCCCACACCCTGAGGGGCGAGGGCTTCGACGGCAGCGCGGCCGGTACTGGGCGAGGGCAACCGATTATCAACCAGGGCCCGGCGGCGGTGCGGCGCCTCACCGTGACCGAGTCCGAGCGGCTCCAAGGGTTTTCGGACGGATACACCGCAATCCCGTGGCGCGGCCGCACAGCCGATCGATGCCCGGACGGCCTAAGATACAAAGCGATCGGCAACAGCATGGCTGTGCCCGTGATGCGGTGGCTGGGAGAGCGGATTGCGGCCCAGATGATCGGGAGGGTGCGGCATGACAGCAACTCCTGACCTGTTCCCAGATATCCCGCGCCGCAAGCGCCGGGTGTTGATGCATGTGGTTGATGCTGGCTTTCACGGATGCAAGACGCCGTTCAAATGGTTCGTCGATCTCCAATGCCAGCCCTGCCCAGTGTGTAATGAGGAAGGTGCGCCATGACGTCCCCTCCCGACAGGGTCCTGAATGAGCGGGGCGTGATCGAGTATCTGGGACGTCTGGGCATTCCGGCCTCGTTTGAAACCATTCGACGGGAGAGACGGCGGGGAAAATTAGGCTACCTCATGGTGGGCGGCCGTGTATTTTACGCGGTCGATCAGATTGACGCCTATCTCGCCGCTTGCCGCAAGGACCCGCCATGCCACCAGAAGATCGCGTTGGACAGGTCGGAGATTTCTGGCTCTCCAAGCGTCCCGGCTCCGACCAGTGGTGCCGCACTTGGTACGACCAGGGTGCCCGACAAACACGCCGCGCTAGCCTTGGCACAGAGGATTTTCAACGTGCCCTCCAACTCCTCGTCGAGTGGGCGGCGGGGCAATACAAAATCCGTGACGCCACTCCGGCCGAATGTCCCCTTGCCCACGTCCTGACCCGCTATTGGTCCGATAACGCCCAGCACAAGCCCAGCGCCCCGGAAATCAAGATTGCGATTCGCTACTGGACCGAATGGTGGGGCGCCGCCATGGTTTCCGAGCTAACCCTCGATCGGCAAGCCGAGTTCGTGGCGTGGCTGCGTTCGAAGGGCCGGTCAGACGGCTATGTCAGTCTGATCCTCTCTCGGGGCCGGGCCGCGCTCAACGACGCGCGCAAGCATGGCGTCATCACCTCGGCCCCGTTCGTGCCCGATATCGAGACCGCCGAGGATCGCCGGCAGAAGACGCCGATCGGCCGGCCGCTGCACATGCGCGAGGTTGCCAAGTTGCTCGATGCGGTCAAGAGCGAGCACCTCTGGCGCTTCTGTGTGCTGCTGCTCAACACCATGGCCCGCCCCGCCGCCCTGCTCGACCTGGAAGCGGGTCAGGTCGATCGCGACCACGGCTTCATCAATCTGTTGCCGGCCGGGACGCGCCAGACCAAGAAGCGCCGGCCCTGCGTGCCGATCACCAAAACCCTGTTGCCCTGGCTGGGCGCCTGGGATGCCGAGCGCACGGCCGCACGGCGCAAAGCCGCCGCCCTCAATCAGCCGCTGGTCGACGATACCGATCTCTATGTCAGCTATCACGGCAAGCCGGTCCAGCGCATCGTCACCGGCTGGCGCGCCCTGCGCGACTCGGCAGGCCTCGATGACCAGGTCAACCCCTACTCGATTCGCCACACCCTCGGCCGCGAACTGCGCCGCCGCCGGGTTCCGGGCGATGAAATCAGCCTGATGCTCGGCCACATGCCGGTCGGACTCAACGACACCACGGCGATCTATAGCCCCTACGATCCCGACTACTGCCAAACCGCCGCCGCCGCGATCGACGACTATTGCACGGAGGTCAGCGGCATGATGACGGTGAGGCGGTTGGTTTCGGGGAGGCAAGCGTTGAGAGTGGTTGGGTGACGATCATCAACGGGAGAAAATAAAGAGATGAATTGGCAGGAAGGGCTTCCGCCTAAGGATGAGGGCTACGAACAGTTCCTCGTAATGAATAATCGCCGCAACTGCGCCGTGGTCATGTGGAGCAAGGAGAGTAACATGTGGCTACAGATGTTCTCCTCAGGCCGTCCGAGCAGCTTTCTCAACGGCGGATGTGGAAGCGTAATCACCCATTGGTGTCGAATTATTCGCCCACAAAGGTGAGGAATGACGCTATCTGTTGCGCATGAAAGGGTAAGCATGATAAAAACCGAAGACGATCTTGAAATGGCACTGCTTGAGCGCAATCCATGGATTTTTATTGATTGGCGAGACGTGCGCCTTCCCCCTCAGCACCCAGCGCACCAGCCTGGACCAGATGGCATTGATAAGTGGGGACATGGCCCAGAAGGGCGTATTGCTATGGCCTTGCGCCAGCTCTATGCATTCCCGAGTGCGCCTTCTGCCAAGGAGACTGCAATTCGAGCGCTTCAAGAAGCCCGGACTTTAGGCTGGATCGACTGACAAACCAGTGAGGATATAGTGAGGATGGTGGGCGCGACAGGGATTGAACCTGTGACCCCTACGATGTCAACGTAGTGCTCTCCCGCTGAGCTACGCGCCCATCCTCAGCCGCGAAGCGAACATCTCAAACCGACATGCGTTCGCCCTGCGTTTTAGCTCCAACAAAAAACCAATATACAACAACAAATTATGAACAAGCGCCCCTGCGATGTCAACACAGTGCTCTACCGCTGAGCTACGCGCCCATCCTCAACCACAAGACGCCGAGAACCAAACTGCCCGGCGTCGGCAGGGGGTGTAGCATCAACGCCGGGGGCTGGCAACAGCTTCCTTTCAGCCTTTGGACTTTTTGCGCGAACGAGACGTCTCGGCCTCGGCGATGGCGGTTTTGAGACGGCGGCAGAGGGTGTCCAGCACGGTCAGCCGGGCATGGCGCTTATCGTTGGCGGGAATCAGGGTCCAGGGCGCGGCGCCGGTGCTGGTCTTTTCGATCATGTCGTTGACCGCCGATTCATAGGCGTTCCACTTGTCGCGATTGCGCCAGTCCTCATCGGTCAGCTTCCAGCGCTTGAAGGGCACGTTCTCGCGCAGATGGAAGCGCTGCAACTGCTCCTCGGGCGTGATGTGCAGCCAGTATTTGACCACCACGACGCCATGCTCGGTCAATTGCTGCTCGAAAGCGTTGATCTCGGCGTAGGCGCGACGCCACTCCTCCTCCAGGGCGAAGCCTTCGACCCGCTCGACCAGCACCCGGCCGTACCAGCTGCGGTCAAAGAGGGTGATGCGGCCGGCGCGGGAAAGCTGGCGCCAGAAGCGCCAGAGATAGTGCTGCGCCCGTTCTTCGTCGGTGGGTGCCGCGACCGGCAACACCTGATAATCCCGGGCATCGAGGGCGCCGGTGATGCGGCGAATCGCGCCGCCCTTGCCGGCGGCGTCCCAGCCCTCGAACACCGCCACGGTCGAGATGCCCAATTCCTTGGCCCGCCGGTAGAGGGCGTTAAGCTTGGCGGTCAGGCGCGGCATCTCGGTATCGGCGCGCTCCTTGGTGCAGATGGCGCTCATGTCGAGCGTGTCGAGAATCGAGGGCTGAACCCGCTGCACCGGCTCCGCCTGCGGCGCGGCGACGGCCAACTGGCGCAACTGGTCACGGGTCTGGCGCGCCAGTTCCCGGCGCTGAAGATGGCGCTGGGCGGCGTCGCGGAAGCTGGTCAGCACCGCCAGTTCCCGGTAGCGATCGTTCTCGCCCTCGACGATGGTCCAGGGGGCCTGACCGGTGCTGGTGCGGGTGATCATGCGCTCGGCCGAGGCGATGAACTGGGGATACATCTCATAGTGGCGCCAGTCGGCGTCGGTGACCCGCCAGCTCTGGTCGGGGTCTTTCGAGAGCCGCTTGAGCTGCTGTTTTTGGGCGTCCTTGCTGAGATGCAGCCAGAATTTGAGAATCAGCGCCCCCTCGTCGGCCAGCGCGGTCTCGAAGGCGACGATGCGGTCGAGCCGGCGGGTGAGTTCGTTCTCGCCGATCCGGCCATAGGCGTACTCGAGCACCGGCGCCGAGTACCACGAGCGCAGGAACAGCCCGGTCTTGCCCTTGGGCGGCAGATCGCGCCAGTAGCGCCAGAATTCCGGCCGCTCGCGCTCTTCGTCCGAGGGCGCCGAATAGGCGCGGGTGACGATCCAGCGCGGGTCCATCCACTCGTTCATCAGGTTGACGGTCTGGTTCTTGCCGGCGCCGTCGACACCGCCGAAGACGATGACCACCGGAAAGTCGGCGGCCCGCAGTTTTTGTTGCAGCTCCAGGATTTCGATGCGCAGCCCCGGAGCCACCGCCTCGAACTCTTCCTTCGACACTTTCCGTCCCAGTTCCGCGGTCCTGAACATATTGCGCCCCCCCCCTGCCAAACCGCGCCACTATAGGCCAGTCCGGCCTGTCCCGCATGACTTCTCTCGCACCGGAACGCGCCAGCCGATCATTGTGTTTGCACGGACGTGTCACCGGCAGTAAGACCGGCAGGCGGTGGGGCTTGCCATCGCCGCTTCTGGCCGGGAGGACGGGATGACAATCAGACTCGGTGGCGCTCTCGCCGTTTTCGCCCTGCTGTTCGGACTGACGGCACCGCTCGAGGCGGCGACCACCGCCACCGCCGACATCCTCCGCGACGCGGCGCGGGTCTATCTCCAGGGCGATTTCGCGACCGCCTTCTCGCTCTGGCGCCCCCTGGCCGACCAGGGCGAGCCGATGGCCCAGACCAATCTCGGGATCATGTACGCCAAAGGCGAGAGCGTGCGGCAGGACTATGTGCGCGCCTATATGTGGCTGACCCTCGCCACCAGCTTCGGCAGCGGCGAGGCGTCACGGTACCGCGACATCATCTCCCGCCACATGACCGCCGAGCAGATTTCCGAGGCGGAGAGGCTGATCGCCAACTGGCGCCCCCGCTGACCGCTGATCATTCGACATCAAGGCAATAAGAAATCCTGGGCGATAGAACAGGGCGGATTCGCGCCCCGCCCTAGGCTCCAGACTCAATCAGACCCAGTACGCTACGATGGTTGCGATAGTTATGGATGACAGATAGTTTCTGGAGAGCTTGTCGTATCGGGTGGCGACCCGGCGAAAATCCTTGAGGCGACAGAACACGGCCTCGATC
>CAIOBP010000237.1 GCA_903856295.1 uncultured Rhodospirillales bacterium
CGAGGGCATCAACAGCTTGGTCCAGGCAGCCAAGGCCAAGGCACGGGGATACCGCTCTACCCGCAACCTGGCCGCGATAATCTACCTCGTCGCCGGAAAGCTAGAACTCAAGCTACCCACGTGAAACAGCGAAGAGCCGACTTTTTCGATGTTCTTTTCCAGCATGGAGCGCATGGTGGCGTTGTCGTCGGCAATGAGGATGCGCATTCCAACCATGATCATTCTCCTGAGACCTTTGAGTGCAGTCTATTGGCTGGTTCTTTCCAAGTCAATTTCTGATTAATTTTACGCGATTTTGCGCGATCCCGCCTTGGTCGTCGCAGCAAAAATGTCGAGGGCCGTTGAAAGAGTTTGACTCCGGTGCACCTGAGTCTTGATGCGTATGGTTCCGCTATGCAAAGATCCTGACGGAGGCGGATTGCCGCTACAGGGTTCGCGGCGAACGATGGACAGAGGTAATGCCGAAATGCCGACCTTAAGCGCGAATGGCTTCACGACGTTATTCGACAGCCATGTCATGGATATCTGCGAGAATCTGAGGAGGGTTGCCGAAGAAGAGGCGCAGGCCATCAGCAGTCCGCTCCAGAACGAGCTTCATGAACAGATCGTGGAGAAGTTCAACGACTTCGTGTCGAGCCTGCGCGATCCGGCCTGCTCCAATGAACGGGCGGAGCGATTTCAGCAGCTGGTTTCCTTTTTGAGCCTTCATTTCACCTTTGAAAATAAGCTGATGAAGATGGTCGGCTATCCGGCCTATGAGCAGCATAAGAAGCAGCATGCCAGCTTCATCGAGCGGATCAATATCGTGGTGCGGGACATTCAGGCCGGTGACGCATCGGTCGAAGAACTGGTCTTCTTCATTGGCCATTGGTTGCTTGGCCATGTCCTGTTCGCGGACAAGGAATTTGGCGATTTCCAGGCGGATTTGCCGCCGACCGCGATCCATTAGGGGAAAGTGGAGCCCTATTGCCGTCCGGCCGCTCGGGGCTTGGCGAAGGGCTCATAAATCTTGCCGGCGACCGCCAGTTTGTAGTGGTCGATGAACCAGCGCAGCCGTTTCTCGGTTTCCGCGGTCAGGCAGGCGGTCAGGGTCGCACCCGTGCGTTTGGCGCAGGCGGTGTCGCGCACAGCGGCCCAGTGGCGCTGATCCTTGCGCAGGCTTTCGTGCTTGTTGGCGCCGGGCAGCGACCGGGCGTCGCGATAGGCGTAGCCCAGGGCGCAGTCGGCGGCCATCAGCGCCGGATCGGAACAGATGGCGCGGGACGCGGCATCGTCGGCCAGGGCGCAATTGAACGAGGCCCGGTAGCGGCATTCATGGGCGTCCGGGCTGTCCGCGAACGCCAGCGCGGGCGCCATCGCCCACGCCGTCACCAAGGCAATCCGAACACCGACTCTCATGAACCGCTCCCGCGCCCAGGGAGGGAAAGCTGAACCGCCCCTCTGCCCGAGGATAATGGCGGCATTACCGACGGATCACAAGTGGTGAAGCGCGGGCCGAGGGGCAACTCGGGTCTGTGTGCCGCCTTGAAAGTGATGTAGACTCGGCTCCAGCGTTCCAGCCTGTCGAATGGGGTGAACATGGATCCGGCACTTCTCGTCTTTGCGTGGTTTTGGGTGGGCCAGCAACCGGCCACCTCGCAAATCCAGTTTTCCTCGATGGCCCAGTGCCAGGAGGCCCGTCAGGCCCTGACCGGCGATCGCAAGCGCGCCCTGGAGGAAACCGGCGACTCCCGCCGGGTGCCGCAATTGACCGCGACCTGCCTGGCCACCGGTCCGGCCAAGCCGGCGACAGCGGCTCAACCGGCCGTCGCCCATGTCGCCGTGCCGGCCGGCGGCATCGACTGGCTGGCCAGCCAACCGGTCAACCTGCTGGATTGGGGCTTGCAGCGGGCGGCCAATTCCATCGAGACGGTGCGGTCGGTGCGGGTAGTCTACGAGGTCAACGGCGCCGCCGCCGAGGATGTGGTCGATGTCGACTTTTCCCTCGCGGAATCGGGCCGGCAGAAATACCTCATTCAGGGCATGGTGCTGGCCAAGACTCCGGAGTTGGTCAGTGAGGCCTACTGCGTGTCCGCGCTCCGGGCGTGGCGGCAGGCGGTGCTCAAGATCAATGGCGACAAGCCATCCGCCTCGATCGATGTCTGGTTCTCCCACGCCGATCGTGGCGGCGCCGAGCGGCCCAAGGCGCTCGCCGAAACCGTCGCCGCCGGTTTCGAGTTCAAGATGACCATCAATGGCGCCGGCAATGGCGCCGGACAGCAGGCGCCGGTCAGTTGCCTCACCCCGTTCGCGCTGGACCCGGTGGCGGTCGCCGCTCCGGCGCTTCCGGCCAAGGTGGCGCCGGGGCAAAAGTAAACGGCAGAACATGCTTTCCTTTCTGCCGTCGGAATGATACGATTCGGCGCCCGGACGGGGGCGGTGCCAGTATATGGAGGATGTCGGTGGCCTATTCTCAGGAAATCAGCCGTGATCGCCGGGGTGTATTCTTGTTCCTGGTCGACCAGTCGCGGTCGATGGACAAGGAGTTCAGCCGTGATGGCGCCGGCGGTTCGGTCAATCGCGCCACCGTGGTCGCCGATGCCTTGAATTCGACTTTGGAAGAGCTGGTCAATCGCTGCATGCGCGACGAGGGCGTGCGCGATTACTTCGATATCGGCATTATTGGTTACGGCCGCACCCATCGTCCGGAGTTCTGCTGGCGCAAGGGGCTGGCCGGTCGCAGGCTGGTCTCGATTTCCGAAGTCGCGGCCAATGCCGAGATCGAGGAAAAGGAAATCGTCACCGTCGTGCGCGGCCAGCCGGTGACCGAGCAGATCACGGTGTCCCGCTGGGTCGAGCCGGTGGCCGGCGAGAGCACGCCGATGAATGCCGCCTTCCGGCTGGCCATCGCGACCCTTGAGGAGTGGATTTACAGCCATCCGACCTCGTTTCCGCCGGCCGTGATCAACATCACCGACGGTATGGCCAACGACGTCAGTTCCGAGGATGAACTGCTGGCCACCGCTCAGCGCCTGACCTCGCTCAAGACCTCGGACGGCAACGCCCTGCTGATCAACTGCCATATCTCGGGCGGCAACGAGGCGCCGGTGCTGTTCCCCTGGAACCCGATGCAGCTGCCCCGCGACCCCTACGCCAAGCTGCTGTTCGATATGTCGAGCGAGTTGTCGCAGCGGCACCGCGCGATCATCTGCGAGATTTTCGAGCGCGATCTCGAATCGACGCCGACCATCCGGGGCATGGCCTTCAACGCCGATGCGGTGGCGCTGGTCAAGCTGCTCGACATCGGCACCCGTCAGGCCTTCACCTTCGCCCCGCCGCCGGTCGGTGGTGGCGGCGCGCGGCGCGGCTGACCGGATGGATGGCGAGGCCGCGTCCCTGCTGGCGGAGATCGAGACGCTCCGCCGGACCCGCGACGGTCTGGTGGCGGAAATCGCTGCCGCCGAGGCCCGTCACGCCCAGGTCGCCGAGCGGACGATGGAGGCGCGCGAGCGCCGCCAGAGCCTTGCCGGCGAGGTGATCGCACTGTGCGGCGAGCGGGCGGCGCTGATCGAGCGGATTTCAACCCTGCGGATCGCCGCCATCGAGCTGGAGGCCAGCACCATGGCGGCGATTCCGCTGCCGCCCCGTCACATGGTCGCGCCCGCCGCCCCTGAGGCGATGGCCGACTCCGTGCCCGCGTCCGAACCGGACCCTGTGCCCGAACCGGTGCCGGCACCGCCTCCGATGGTGCCGGCCGAGCCGGTGCGCTGCGCACCGCCGGTCGATGATGGCGGCGTGGCCCGCGCCATGCTGGCCGCGCCCTCCGGCAAGGTGGTGGCCAGCTGGCTGGCCCGCGCCCGGACCACGGTCAAGCCGCGCAATGACAGTTACGAGACCGGAGCGCGGACCTTGTGGCGCCGGAGCGAGGACCGTCTGCGCCTCTCTTCCAGCGGCGGCGGGGTGCTGGCGGCGGTGTCCGATGGGGCCGGGGCGTCCGGGCTGTTCTGCGGCGCCTGGGCCGAGGAACTGGTCGGGCGGTTGCCGGCGGCGCCGCTGTCCTCGATCGACGATCTCAATCGCTGGCTCGACGGTTTTTGCCTGAAGTTTCGCCAGACCACCCTGGCTCAGTGCAAGTCGGATCCACCCAAGCACAGCAAGTTCGTGCGCGAGGGCTCCTTCGCCACCCTGTCGGCCTGCTGGCTGTCGGCCGACGACAGCGGCGTCACCGCCCATTGGCTCGGCTATGGCGACAGCCCGCTGCTGGTGTTCGATCGCACCGGGAATGAGCCGGAACTGGTGCTGGCCCACCCGGTCAGTCTGGCCGCCTTCGATCGCGATCCGCACTTGCTGAACTGGATGGCCGTGCCCGAGGCCCAGCGCCTGAGTGCCGGCAAACTGCTGCTGCCCGCCCGCGCTACCGTGGTGCTGGCCTCCGACGGCATCGGGCAATATGTGATGTTGCGCCATCTCGCCGCCGCCGGCCGGGCGGGGTCGGCGCCGGGCGCCGCCCTGGCCAAGGAATTCGCCGGGCTCGCGCAAAGGGGCGAGGGGCGCCTCGCCACCGCCGCCAAAGCTCACGCCGCCCGGCCCGCCGCCAGCGCCGCCGAGGCGCACGCCGCGTTGTGGGCCAGCCTGTCCGACGATGCCGGCTTTACCGCCCTGGTCGCCAGCCGCTGCGACGAGGGGTTGTTAGCCAATGACGATTCGACCGTGATCATGATAGAAACCGAGCGCGGCTGCGCATAGAGCGGCGGCGCTCGCCAAACCCGACCCGCCCCGAACCCGATCCGATGGACCTGCCATGACGCTTCCCCTGATCGCCGATTACAAGACTGCGGTAGCCAACGCCAAGGTCCGGTTCGCCACGCTCAAAGTCACGGCTCTGCTCGACGCCCAGCGCCATCCTCAGTTTTTGGCCGGCAACTTCGCCGGGGTGTTCCGGATGCGCGACGAGGCCGGCGCCCTGGTGGCGATCAAGTGTTTCACCCGCGACATGCCGGACCTGGAAAAGCGCTACCGCGCCCTGAGCAAGTACATCAAGACCGTCAAGCCCGCTTACATGGTCGAACTCGACTATTTGTCGGCCGAGCTTTATGTCACCTCTTCGATCGCGGCCGCCGGCGACTATCCGGTGGTGGCCATGCCGTGGCTGGAGGGCTCGACCATCGGTGTCGCCACCGAAACCCTGTGCCGGCGCGAAAACCGACGGGCGTTGGCGGCGCTGACTCGCGCCTGGGCCAAGCTGTGCTACGACATGCTGCATCGCGGCATCGCCCATGGCGATCTTAAGCACGACAACGTCATCATCACGCCCGACAGCAAACTCAAGCTGATCGACTACGATTCGATGTATGTCCCCGAGTTGAAAGGGCTGCCGGCGACCCTGCTCGGCGGCATCAACTTCCAGCATCCGCAGCGCAATGGCAGCCACTTCGACGAGTCCGTCGATCATTTCTCGATTCTGGTCATGCTGCTGTCGCTGCGCGCCCTGACGTTCGAGCCGGGACTTCTGGAAACCTATGCCAATGGCGAGAACCTGATTCTCACCCGCGACGACTTCCAGTCGCCCGACAGCTCGCAACTTCTGGCCAAGCTGCTGAAGAGCCCGGATTTCTTCGTGCGGGACTGGACCCGGCGTCTGGCCGAGTCCTGCAAGTCGCGCTCGATCCGGATTTCGGGGCTCAAGGACATGGTGGCCGCTGCGACCAAGCTGGACGAAACCCCGAAGGAAGGCACGCCCAAGCCGTTGCAGCCGCTTCTCAGCTTTCTCGGTATTGGCAGTTAAGTCATGGGGTCTGGGGCCGCCGGCCCCAGTGGGTCCAGGGCTCTGCCCTGGACCCGCCAAAGGCCTGAGGCCTTTGGAAACCGGGTTTTTACCCCGGTGCGGTAAGACCAAGGTAGCCGCTGATGTAATCGTCGATCGCGGTTTGCCAGTTCTTGTGGTGGGGAATTTCGAAATCGGCGCCGGACATCAAGTCCTCGCGCAGATATTCCGGCTGATAGAGCTGGGGTGAGGCCGGATTGCCCGGCAGCCAGATATGGCAGCGGCCGTTGTGGCTCCAATCGGCGACCAGCAGCGGCCCGATTTTCATCAGTAGCACCGCCTGATTGGGGTCGCCGCCGACGTCGCGCAGGAAGTTGGCGAAGTTCAACAGCGACGGGTTGTTCTTGCGGGTGGCCAAATGCCGCGCCAGCGCCGCGCCGCGCCGTCCGAACACCACCCAGCATTCGTGAATATCGTGGCGGTCGGAATAGGACATCCAGAACTGCCGGCGCTCGGCCCACATCCGGCTCTGATATTGCTGGATCGACTCGTCGACCACCTCGAGGAATTGCTCGAGGGCGTCCCTGGTCATCCAGTCGAGCATCACCTGACGCGCCGTCTCGCTGACTCCGGTCCAACCGGCGGGGTTGGTGCGCGGGTCCTGCATCAGCTCGAGCAACTGGGGCACGACCAGCGACCGCGCCTCCTCGGTGGGTTGGCGTCCGGCCCAGGGCCGGAGCAGCGCCTCGGCGAAGGCCGGCCGGGCGCCGGGAATCAGCCCGTGCTGAAATTGGCCGCCGCTGCCGAACGCCCAGCCGGTCAGGCCCTTGATCCAGCCGGCGTCGCGCGGCGCCGCCTCGGCGGCCAAGCGGCATGCCGCCACGAAGACATGGCCGAACAGCCGGGAAAACAGCAGGGATGGCTGGCAGGACAACTCGTGCAGCACCGTCGCCGGATCGTCGCTGACGGTGACGAAGGCGCCGGCCAGCGAGTTCAGGGACGGATTGGGATCGAACAGCCCGAAGGTCTCATGCAAAATCGCCCAGCCCGCACGCAGGTGATGGGAGTTGGCGGCCAGATAGGCGCCGATCGGCCTCAGGCCTTGATGACCGGGCTCGAAGTTCCGCACATACCAGCGGGCCAGCAGGTTGGTCGAGGAGCGGGAGGGGCGGGCGGCCTCCAGACCCCCGATAAACGCCGCGACGAAGCCCGGTTCGTCGATCAGCGAGGGGCTGTCCAGCGCCAGACACTCGCAGGCGAAGCGCCAATCGCGCGCCGAAAGTCCGCTCCAGTCGCCGCTTTGGTGGCATGCGACCAGCTGGCGGCGCAAGCGCGCCAGGGCCAGCGCCGGCAGTTCGATCTGGGGCGCCTCGCGCGGCCTCCGGCCGGTTTCGAGGGCGTGCAGCGCCTCCGCCGTGCGGAGGGTGGCGGGAAACGGCGCGGTTTTCGGTTTCCAGTCGGGGGGCAGCGCCTCGACGAGTTCGCGCAGGCTCATGGCGTCAGCCGGACGTCGGTGGCCACCGGCGGCACCATGATCAGCCGCAGGTCGACCCGGCGGTTCTTATGTTTGTTTTCATCGCTGTCGTTGCTGCGGATCGGCCGCTGCTTGCCGTAGCCGGCGATGCTGAAAATGGCCTGACCATTGCGGTTGGTCAGGCGCGACAGCTCGGGATTGGCGCCCATCAGGGATTGATAGGCATTGAACGAGCGTTTGACCGACAGGTTCCAGTTGGCGACATCGTTGCCGTCGCTGTCGGTGTGGCCCTCGATCAGCACCGCCTCGACCGAGTGCATGGTCTCGGGGCACTCCTTGGCGGTGTCGCCCGCGGCCGGCGTGGTGTAGCACAGCAGGTTATCGTACAGCGACTTGGCCAGGATGGCGATCGCCTCCTCGCCCCGGCGCGACAGTTCGGCCCGGCCCTTGTCGAACAGGATGTTCTCCGGCAGGCTGAGCACGCCGTCTTGGGCCGTGAGTTGCACGGTGATGCCCTTGCGCGCCATGTCCTCGCCGAGTTCGGTCAGGATGTGGGCGCGAATTTCCTCGGTGGTGGTCAGGGAGGCGATCAGGCCGGCGCCCTGGGTGGCTGTGCGCTCCAGCTTGAGCGCGAAGAACATCAGCATGATGATGAAGAGAAAAATCATGCCGACCATCATGTCGGTCATGGAAATGAAGAAATCGTGCGGATGCTCGGCACTGCCCCGGTTGCGGGTTCGTCTCGCGGCCATGACAGATTATCCTTGAGTGCCGGCGGCTTTGCCGCTGATCAGCGAGGCCAGGCGATCGGTGCCGTTGACCGCCTCGGTCAGGTCCGAGGTCATTTCCTGAAGCGCCTCGATGTTGGCGGCCAAGCTGCCGACCGCGTGCCCGAGGTGATTGTCGATGGCGACCACATGGTTCCTGACCGCTTCCCCGTGGGCTTCGGCGTGCTGGATGATCGCGCTCAGGATGCGCGCCACGCTGTCATCGACGGCGACGAAGCGGCCCTCGTGCCGGCTCCACACCTCCTGTAACTGCCCGCAGGTGGTTTTCAGCTCGTCGGCCAGCCGTTGTCCGGACTCCTGGCCGCCGAGCAGGGCGCGGACGGCGGCGTCGATGCCGCTGGTCAGGGCGGTGACCGAGCCCGCAATATCGGTGCCGACTCGCGACAGCGGCAGGCTGGCGGTCTGAAGCGCCCGCGCCGAGGTGGCAATCGCCTGATCGGTTTCGTGGACGGTGCGGGACAGGCCGTCGAAAGCGGCGAGGTGGCTGGCCAGCCGGCCCTCGACCTGATCGAAATTGCCGGCCAGCCGCTCGATGCTGGCGTTGAGCCGCGCCAGACTCTGTAGTGAGCCGTCCAGGGACGGGGGGCTGTCGGCCGATGGGGCGCGGATCAGCGCGGTCTGGCGCGACGCCAGTTCGGAGAACTGGCCCTGGATCAGCGCTGCGGTTCGTTCGCCATCGGTGTGGATGGCGGCGGCGAGATCGGTCAGGCGAACGGAGACATCGGCCTTCAGCCCGCGCGCCTCGGCGACCAGCGCGCGGAGATCGGCGGCGGCGGTGGCGACTGCCGCTTCGATCCGCGCGGCGGCTTCGGGGATGCCGGTGTCGGCGGCCGGCGGCGGGCTCTGGAGCGGCATGGGAAGGGCGTGCGCCGGTTCCAGGGCGCGGCTCAGCGACGGCAGCAGCACCTGGGTCAGCGTCTGCTCGAGGGCTCCGGCCATCGAGCGGGTGCCGGCGGCAAAGGCTTCGCCGATGGTGCGGTTGAGTGTCGCGGCCAGGGCCGCCTCGTCGAAGCGGACGACCGGCGCCACCACCGGCGCGGGCGCGGCCATCGGGATCGGTTCGGGGCGGAGAAGGGGGGCGGGCGGCGGCGTGTGGCGCGCCAGCGACTGATCGAAGCGGTTGGCGAGGGATTGGGAGGCGTTGGCGACCACGGTTTCGAGTCGGGCCATCGCCTCGCCGATCACGCTGTGGAGCGGCGGCCCGGCCTCCGGGGGCGACTCGTTCGCGGGCGCCGGCTCGGCCCCGGCGGTGTTCGCGGACCCGAGCTTTTTCAGCAGATCGGCGATGTCTCCGAGCATCCGGTACTGCCGTTCGGCGATGGCCTCGGGCGTGACCATCACCGTGCAGCGTTCGAGTTCACGGCATAGATCGTCGAAATTGCGTTCGAGTCTGGCGCGCCAGCGGCTGTCGAGATAGGCGAGCAGGATTGAACAGCCGAGACCGGCAATCGAGGTCAGGAATTTGAAGGTGGCGGTGTTCAACAACTGGGCCAGCGCCCGCTGAACATCGGCCTCGTGACCGGCGACATAGGGCGTGGCGGCGGAATTGATCACGGCATTGATCGCCGCCGACGAGAAATACAGCGCCGCCACCAGTCCGGCGAAGGTGAACAGCAGGCCGACCCCGACATACATCGCGCTCAGCCGGTGGAACCATTTGATGCCCAGACCGCAATGTTCGGCATCGTTGATATTGATGAAGTCCGAAGGCCTGACGGTGATCTCGACGTTGGCCTTCAGCCGGGGATCGTGCAGCAGGCAGGTTTCGACAAATTCGTTCCATCCGGGCTCAAGAAAGTGCCCTTCCTTCATCAACAGGTCGAATTCATAGAAATTGTCGGAGAAGATTTTATTGGTCGTGCATTTCTTTAAGAAGTTTGTTCTGATCCTCAATGTATCGCAGGCCGGCCCCACCCGGAAAAACCTGAAATACAGCGCGAACAGCAGCGCCGACATGATCATGGCCAGCGATATGTCGGGAGCGAATGTTTCGGACCGGAAGATAGTCAGCGCCGGCCTGACGATTTCCAGTATGGCGTGGCCCGGATCGAGGGCCTGGATCACCGTATTCACGCTGGACGAAAACCCCGAATCCATACCAACAACCTCCAACAGGCCCGATGCCGCTCTCAATCAAGCCCACCCATGATAAAGTCACCGGACCGGCCGGGGACGGCGCGTGCTCCCCAATTACCGGTCAGGCCGAGCCCGGTTCGGCGGAACATTATCAGCGTTTCGCCGGCATGGGTCAAATGACTCGATGGCTGATCGGGGAGGCATCCGGCCTTCTTGTTTCGGTCCGGCTTGTTTCGGTCCGGCGGGAGCGCGAGGGATAGTGCGTGCGCGGCGGAATTTCTTTATCGTCGCGTCTGGGAAGACGGGCAAGGCGGGGAGCGGGGGCCATGGGCGGAAACGGGCAAGGTGGACGCGGCACCGGTCGCCTGGAGCGGCGCAGCCAGGATTTGCGCTGGGCGGAGTTGCTGGACAGCACCGGCTGGAGCCGGCAGCCCGTTCAACAGCCGGCCGTTCAACAGCCAGCTCCGCGGGACGACCCGGCGCCGCTTCCCGAGGCGATGCCGGTGGTTCCGGCGCCGCCCGAGGTCGAGATCGAGGTCGCTGCCGCGCCTGACGATGCCCCCCAGGAGCCGGTGGCGGCGTTCGAATTCAGCGCGGCCGCGATGGATGCCACCGCCCCGGCCGAGATCGATCCGGACTCGTCGGCGGCCAAGTTCGCACCCCTGCTGGCCGAGGCCGAAGCCGCGGCGGCGGAGCCGTTCATGCCGGCTCCGGCCCATCCGGCCGGCGGGCATGATGGCGGTTTGCCGGCCTCCAACGCCGGCCTGTTCGACGATTGGGCCAAGATCGAGGGCGCCGGCTGGGCGTCGGCCGCCGCGCGTCCGGTTCCTCCGGCGCGTGCCGCCGCGCCGCCGCCACCGCCGGAGCCGCCACTACCGTCTTCGCCTCCGCCACCTGACCCCGAACCCGAGCCCGAGCCCGCGCCCGCGCTGCCCGATCCCGAGATCGAGCGGGATGAGAGGGGCGCGGCGCTCGCGGCCGCCGCGCGGAAACTCGACGAAATGCGCGATGAAGCCGACCGGCTGGCAGCCCGGTGCGCGGCGCTGGCCGGGGAGCTGAGCGGCACCGAGGGCGATCTGGCCCGCGAGCGCGACGCCCTGGCCGCCGTGACCGGGGAACTGGCTGAGGCGCGCGCGGCGCTGGCCGCCACGGAGGCGGAACAGAGCGGACTCCGGAGCGTGACCGACCTCCTGACCGGCGAGTTGGAGGAAAAGCGCGGCCGAATCGCTGCCCTGGACGCGCAAATCGAGGACCTGGTCCGGCAGCTCGAAGCCCGGAGCATCGAGGCGGCGGCGCTCGGGCAGCGCCTGGATCAGGACCATCGGGCCCTCGAGGCGCTGGCCGCCGAGGCGGCCCCCCTCCGCGCGGACATCGCGGCGCTGGAACTGGAGCGGCGGCAAGCCCAGGAGCAGCTGGAGGAGGTTCACGCCCGCCTGCAAGACGAACATCAGGGCCTGCTCCGCCTCGTCGACGATGTGGCCAAGGTTCGGCACGATCACGATGATCTGGTGGCCATGCGTGCCGAACTGGCCGGCGATCTCGCCGTGCTGCGCAGCGGCCAGGACGCGCTTCAGGACGAGCAGCGTCAGCTTGGGCTGGCCTTCGAGGAGGCGAGGGCCGCGCTGGCCGCCCTTGAGGCCGAACGCCTGTCCCTGGGCGAGGCCATCGTTGCCGGCCGCGCCGCCCTGGAGGCCCAGGAGCGGGAGCTGGAGATGATCAGGCAGGAAACCGCCCCGGCGCGGGAGAGCCTGCGGCAGCGCGATCTCGCCCTCGAGGAGATCGCCGGGCTGAACCGGCAAATTCAGGCGTTGCGGGCCGAGGCCGGGCAGGCCCGCGAGGAGCGCGGCCACGCCGTTCAGGACCTTCAGGAGCGTCGTCAGGAGTTCCAGGCGGTCTACAACCGCGACAAGGGGCTGCTGAACAAGCTTCAACGCGAGATCGCCATCGCTCAGCGCCAGCTTGAGCAGATCAATGGTCAGATCAGGCCCGTCCGGTCAAATGGTTAGCCCTAAACCGGTTTTCCTGGACAGCGTTGGCGCCGCGGCGTAGCTTCATGCCGCCATTCCTGGTGATTGTGCGACCGGGGCCAGACTGTTGGTGGAGAGCCGTCTTGCAAGATGCATCCTCTAATGCCCCGGGTGAGTCCGAGGCCGCCGCCGCCGGCCGAATGCTGTGGAAGCGGCTGATGGTCCTGGCCACCGCTGGCGTCTTCTTCTTCGGCCTGCTGGCCACCCAGGCCTTCGAGGCTCAGAGTCAGGCCAGCAAAGCCGCTGGCGAGCGCGAGCAGGCGGTTTCCGAGCTTGACGCCGCCAAGCGGCGGATCGAAGCGCTGGGCGCCGAACTGGCGGCCAGCAAGGCGCAGCAGGCAGCCGTCAGCGACAAAGACATCAAGCGCATCGAGGGCGAAATCGCGGTGCTGAAGCCTCAGCGCGCCGCGCTCGCCGCGCAGGTTTCCACGCTCAGCACCCAGGTGGCCACGCTGACCACTCAGATCGACGAGTTGGGCCGGCACGAGCAGGATGCCGAGCGCCGGGCCGCCGCCGCCACCCAGCATCGCACCGAGGCTGAACAGCAGCTGGCCAAGGCCCGGGCCGACCTCGCCACCGCCCGCGCCGGCACCAGGAGCAACCGGCACAAGCCGCGCAAGCCCGGGCCGCCCGCCGCCACCACCGCGCCCACGCCGTAAGCGCCAACAGCTTGAGAGGGAGTTGACGTCATGGACGGTGACTGGACGTTGATCGTGACCGTCGCGGCCGGGGTGTCGCTGCTGGGCGTGACCGGGCTGACCGTCATGACCGCGCTCAAATTCCAGCGGGAGTGGCAGCGGCTGGTCGCCCACGGACGGCGCGAGGCGCCATCGCTGCCGTTGCCGCCTTATGGTCAGGCCGAAATCGCCGAGGCCGAGGACCGGTTGGCCGCTCTCCAGGGGGAGATCGCCGGTCTGGAGCAGGCGCGGCACGAGGCTCGGGAGCGCCACGACCAGGCGCTGGAGGCCGAGCGTGCCGTCGCCGCCGAGGCCATCGAGGCGACGCGTCAGGACCTTGAGCCGCTCGAGCGCCAGCGCGCGGCGCTGGCCGAGGACGTTACCCGCGCCCGGGAGTCGGTGCAGCGGGAGCGGCAGGTGCTGGCGCAGATCAACATCGAACAGCGCGCCAGCGAGCAGCGGCGCACCGAAGTGCTGGCCTCGGTTCAGGAGTTGCTCCAGCGGCGCGAGGCGCTGACCGAGGATGAGGCGGCGACGGCCCGCGATCTGAAAGCCCGGCGCGGCGAGTTGGCGACCCTCGAGGGCGAGATCGAGAGCCGGCGCGCCGAGTTGGATGGTCTCGGCAGGCAGATCGCTCAAGCCGCCGAGGCCCTGCGCTCCGAGGGTGAGCGCGTCCGCGAGGAAGCCAGCGGCACCCTGTCCCGTCTGAATGATGAACTGGCCCGGATCAATGACGCGGTCGCCGAGGCCGAAAGCCGGCGGCAGGCCGTTTCCGAGGCCGCGCGCGATCTCGAACTGCGCCGGGAGGCTTTGGCCGGGGAGGTTTTGTCCGCCAATCTTGCCGCCGAAGCGGCGCGGGCCGAGCTGGCCACCCTCACCGAGGCGGTCGCCGCCGCCGAAAGCCGCCGGCAGACGGTTGCCCAGGCCGCCCGCGACCTCGAACAGCGCCGCGAAGCACTGGCCGAAGAGGCGCTGAACACCAACCGCGCCACCGAGGCGGCACGGGCCGCACTGGAACTCAAGCGCGCCGGCTATCTCACCGGCTTCAGCGAAACCCAGCAGCGCCATGCCGCTCTGGTCAAGGAGGTCGAGGCGCTTGATCGCGAACGGCAGGTGCTGAGCGAGCGCGTGGCCGCGCTGCGCAATGCCGTGTCTCCGGTGGCCGCGATCCCGGTGCCAGCACCTGCGCCCGCGCCCGCGTCTGTGTCGCCGCCGCTCTCCACCCCGGCAAAAAAGCCGGTCCGTCCCGCAGCCTCCCCAGCAAAGCGGCCGGCCACGGCAGCGTCGGCATTCAAGCCCCTGGCCTTCCTGGATGCGTTTCTCGCTGCCAAACCGTCCGCCACGAAGCCAGTGGTGAAGCCTGCCGCCGCGGTCAAACCGAAGGCTGCCGCTCCGGCGCGGAAGCCTGTCGCCCCGGTCAAGCCAGCGGTCAAGACTCCGACGGCGCTTGGTGCCGCGCAATCGACGTTCCGCTCAACCATGAAGGCGATCGACGGCGCCCTGTTCGGCAGCAAGCCGTCCCCCAAGCGCATTAAGTAAAAAAATAGGTTTCCAAAGGCCGCCGGCCTTTGGTGGGGCCAGGGCAAAGCCCTGGTCTTGTTTCTCTACCAAGGGGCCAAGCTCCCCTCTATTGCCGGTTCCCGAGCTTGCTTGACCAGAGAGCGAAGCCTTCGTCTGATCTTAGTTGGCAGGGTCTTCCGTTTACTTTTATTGTTCTTGCGTAGAGTGGGACGTCTGCGGCTGGGGCGTCGAAGCGGAAGGCTTGGCCGC
>CAIOBP010000238.1 GCA_903856295.1 uncultured Rhodospirillales bacterium
CCTGGACCCCGCCAAAGGCCGGCGGCCTTTGGAAACCGGGGGGTCTCGAGTCGACGCCCGCCTACTAGTACTGGCGGTTGCGCATGAAGCGGAACACAGTATCTAGTCCGAGAATAATGATGGTCGCGATGGGCAGGGTTTTGAGCAACACCAGCGAATCGAGCCGGTGGGTCACGGGCATGGCGGCATCGAAGATGTACCAAACAAAGTAGGGCAGCATGCTGATAAACGAGACCCAAAGGAAGTGCTCAAGCGGCTTGTTGAAAAAGCGCTTGAACAAAAACAAGACCAAGCCGGTGAAAATGATGTCGAGGATCAGGCGCGCCATTTCATCATACACGGTGCCCATATAGGTTATCAGCACGATGGAAATGATCGTCGCAATCATGGCCTTCAACCTCGCAGTCTCTGTCAATCGTTCGTCATGGGCTTCACGCCCGCAGTCGTCCGGATTTCGCCTGACCCCACCCGCGTCGCGCCCCGGACCGCCGGTTGGCGCAAACCCGCTCGCCGTGGGGTCCGACCGGATGCGTCGAGCATACTCGAGCCGCCGGTCGACATCAAAGGCAACCTGAAGCGCCGGACCATCTTGTTGCTTCGCCCGCCACGCCGGGTTTGCATACCGGCACGACCGCACGGCGGCTCAGCGCCGGTCGTGTCGATGCAGGCCGGCAACGTGTTGATCGCCATGATCGCGATCATGGTCATGGCCGTGACCGCCGCCGACCGGCTCGGCATCGTGGCGGTGATCATGGCTGTGGCGGATGGCGCGTCCATCGGGGCCGACATGCTCGTGGACATGCTCATGATCGAGCGTGTGCCTGGGCCGCTGGTCCTCCCGCGCCTTGCCGTCGCCGGGACCGCAGGTCGCACTCATCATACAACCTCCTTTTGCCAAGGCCGGCTCCTCTTGCCAAGGCCGGCCGCTCCCCCCCCTCGGCCCGCGCCGATTATTCAGCCGGGGGCGCACTCCGCGCGGCTTCGAGCTTTTCCCGGCGCTGATAGCTGTACCAGCCGTAAGGCAGGGTCACGATATAGCCGCAGGCCAGGATCGACAGCGACAGGAACGGGGTGGTGATCAGCGCCGCCATCAGCAGGCACACCGCGACCATGACCAGCGGCACCCAGCTCGGCGGAATGCTGCGGCCCTTCATCGACAGGGTCGGCAAGCGCGCGACCATCAGCAATCCGGACGCGATCAGCCACAGCGCCAGCACCCGGGGCGGCATCTGAAGCGCGGGGCCGAACTGCACCACCAGGAACAGGGGCAGCAGCGCGATGCCCGCGCCCCCCGGCGACGGTACGCCGGTGAAATAGCACTTGGCCCAGGCCGGCGCGGCGTGATCTTCGAGCATGGTGTTGAAGCGCGCCAGCCGGGCGGCGGTGCAGACGACATAAACCAGCACGGCGATCCAACCGATGCTGTCGGTGCTGCGCAGCTCCCACAAATAGAGCACCAGCGCCGGCACCACACCGAAATTGGTCAGGTCGGCAAGGCTGTCGAGTTCCGCCCCGAACTTGCTGGTGACGCCGAGCAGTCGCGCCACCCGCCCGTCGAGAATATCGAAGACGCTGGCGATGACGATGGCCAGCGCCGCGTGCGCCCATTGCTGCTCGAAGGCGAAGCGCATCGCGGTCAAGCCCGAACAGAGCGCGAGCATGGTCAGCAGGTTGGGCACCAGCCGCCGGATCGGGATGTTGCGCAGCTTGGCGGGATCGATTTTCTGCTCGGAGGTCTCGGCCATGTGCTATTGCGCCTCGCCCTGTCGTTTGGATTCGCTGGAGAGACAATCGGCCAGCACGGTCTCGCCGCCGATCATCCGCTGGCCAACCACCACCAGCGGCTCGAGCCCCGGCGGCAGGTAGATATCGGTCCGGCTGCCGAAGCGGATCAGCCCATAGCGCTCGCCGGTCCGGAACCGGTCACCGACCTTGGCGTTGCAGATGATCCGGCGGGCGATCAGCCCGGCGATCTGCACGAAGCCGATTCGCTGGCCGGCGCGGGGCAGGCCCGCGGCGATCTCCAGGGCCACCGCCGCCCGTTCGTTGTCGACGCTGGCCTTGTCGAGGGCGGCGTTGACGAACTTGCCCGGCCGGTAATGGGTATGCACCACCACGCCCGTGACCGGCACCCGGTTGACGTGGACGTCGAAGACATTGAGGAAGACGCTGATTCGCGTCCGCGTCTCGGTGCCCAGCCCCAGATCGTCGTCGGGGGTGACGCTGGCGACCGCCACCACCATGCCGTCGGCGGGGCTGACGATCAGGCCCTCGCGGCTCGGGGTCACCCGCACCGGATCGCGGAAGAAGTAGATGCACCAGCCGAGCAGGATGGCGCCCAGCCAGAACCCGGTCACCCCGAGCCAGAGCGTGAGGGCGATGCCAGCCGCCGCGAACAGGGCGATGAAGGGGGTTCCAGCCGGGTGAATCTTCGGGATCATGTCTTTGACTGTCTTGTTCTTGAGGACGATGCGTCAGGGAGCGGGTCACACCGGGCCGACAAAGTCTTTCTTGCCCAGGTCCAATCCGTTCGCGCGCAATATCGCGTAAGCCGTGGTCATATGGAAATAGAAATTGGGAATAGCGAAGGTGGTCAGGTACTCCTGCCCCTTGAAGTGGAACTCCATGCCGTGGCCCTTGATGGTGATCGGCCGCTCCTCGCTGCCGTCGATCTGCTCCGCTGTCAAGCTGGAAAGGAAGGCGCGGGTCTTGCCCAGCCGGTCCTGCAACTCGGCGAAGCTGGTCTCGGTGTCGGGAAAGGCCGGCACCTCGACTCCGGCCAGCCGGGCGCCGGCGCCCTTGGCGAAATCGGCGGCGATCTGAACCTGACGGACCAGCGGGAACATGTCGGGGAACAGCCGGGTGCCCAGCAGCACCGCCGGGTCGATCTTCCGCTCCTCGGCATGGCGGGCCGCCTTGGCCAGAATGTCGGAGAGATTGGCCAGCATTTTCAGGAACACCGGAACCGATGCCTGGTACATGGTGATCGACATGATGCGTTTCCTCGTTGCCGGAAGCCGTGCCGCCGTGGATGGAGCCCTACTACAACACCGGTACCGGCGCGAGATCGCTGTCGTCGGCGCGCGCGGTCGGGGCAGCATGGAGTCTGCCATCACGCCGATGGCCGGGTCAAGCCCGGGCATGGCGGCGACCAGCACGAATTCCGCTCCCCGCGCACCATGCCGTTTTTCGGACACAGTTCATATGATTGCAGATTTTCCTCTGCAGCGCTGTTATGATTTCGGGCAGCGAACCTTGCTTATAACTATGCGAAAGTTTAGTGTCTCGCCCGATCATTGAGGCGGGGGCTCCGGGCGTGCGGCACTGGGCATTGGCAGGACTGTTGGTCGGGCTCATTTTGCCGACGGGGCCGCTGGCCGCTCAAACCAGCGTGAATAATGCTGTTTTGCGTATTGGCGGCGAGACCGGCCGGCCACCGTATATTACTCAGGATTCGGGGGGGGTGCCGGCGGGTTTCGAGGTCGATTTGTTCCGCGTCCTCGGCGAGACCATGGGGTTCACGCCGGAATTTCAGGTCGGGTCTTGGAGTTCGGTGCGGCGGGAGTTCGGCGAAGGCCGGCTCGACGTCCTGACCGGGGTGGTCTACGGCGACGACCGGACGCTGCCGATGCTGCTGACCGCGCCGGTCGAGCTGGTCCGGCCCGGGCTGGTCAGCCGTTCGGCGGTGCCCGTCGCTAGCCTGGAAGAGCTGAACGGCCGCGAGGTGCTGGTGGTGGCCGGCGACCCGGCCCTGGGCCTGCTGCGCACCCTGGCGCCCAAGGCCAAGCCGGTGGTGGTCGCCGATCTGGCCGAGGCGCTGCGCCAGCTCGCGGCGGAACGCCATGACGCCGCGCTGGTCGGCGACGCCGGTCAGGCCGGCGCCATCGTCCGCTCCCTGTCCCTGACCCACCTGCATGTGCGGGCGCTGGAGGCCGGCACCCGCGCCGCGGCGCTGGCGGTGGCGGCCGGGCGGGCCGATCTCGCCGCCCGGCTCGACACCGGCCTCGCCATCCTGCGGACCAGCGGCCGGCTCAAGGAGTTGCACGAGCGCTGGTTCGGTCCCGAAGCGCCGCCCGGGGTGTCGTGGCGCCACCTCGCCGTTCTCGCCCTGGTCACCACCACCCTGGCGCTGATGCTGGCCGGCTTGCTGCGCTTCATCCGGGCGCGGCGGCACCGGATGACCGGGCTGCGCGGCAGCGCGCTGATGGTCGCCGCCGCCCAACCCTCGCTTTCGGGCCAGGACCTGCTCGACAACCTGCCGGTCGGCATCTACCGCTCGACTCCCGATGGCCGGTTTCTCGAGGTCAACCGGGCGATGGTGTCCCTGCTCGCCTTTCCCGACCGCGCCGCGCTGCTGGCCACCTCCACCGCCGACCTCTATGCCGACCCGGCCGCCCGCGCCCGCTGGCTCGAGCTGATGACCGGCGCCGACATGGTGCGCAGCTTCGATCTCGAGGCCCGCCGCGCCGATGGCAGCACCATCTGGGTCAGCAACACCGCCCGCGCCGTCCGCGATGGTTCGGGGGCGGTGATCAGCTATCAGGGCTATCTCGAGGACATCTCCGAACGTCACCAGCTCGAACAGGATCAGCGCCAGCGCTCCCACAGCCGTCAGCAGGAACTGGAAATCAGCAACGCCAGGATCGAGGCCAGCGAACAGCTGTTCAAGGCGGTGTTCCAGGCGGCGGGTGACGCCATCATGCTGTTCAACCACTACAAGATTTTCGATTGCAACATCCGGGCGGTCGAGATTCTCGGCTTCGCCGACAAGAGGGACCTGGTCGGGCTCAAGATCAGCGACATTTCGCCGCCGGTGCAGGCCGATGGCCGCAATTCCGCCGACGCCTCGGAAGTCTTCGTGCAAACGGCGCGGCGCCATGGCTCGGCGAGTTCGGAATGGCTGTACCGGCGTTACAATGGCGAGGTTTTTCCCGCCGAGGTCCAACTCGCCACCTTCCAGCTCAATGGCGAGCGGGTGGTGCTGGCCACCGTGCGCGACATCACCACGCGCAAACTGACCGAGGCCGCGCTCCGGGACTCCGAGCGGCGCATGGCCGACATCATCAACCTGCTGCCCGACGCGACCCTGGTGATCGACCATACCGGCCGGGTCATGTTCTGGAACCGGGCGCTGGAGGATATGACCGGCGTGCGCGCCGAACAGATGCTGGGCAAGGGCGACTATGAATACGCCCTGCCGTTCTATGGCGAACGGCGGCGGATTCTGATCGATCTCGTCCGGGAGTCCGAGCACGAGATCGATCAGAAATACACCAACGTCGCCCGGATCAACGACACGCTGGTCGGCGAAACCTACGTGCCGCACCTGCGCGGCGGCGGCATTTACGTGGTCGGCACCGCCGCGCCGCTCTACGATTCCCGCGGCGCCTATGTCGGCGCCATCGAGGTCATCCGCGACATCACCGAGCGCCGCCGGGCCGAACAGGCGCTGATGGAATCCGAGCGCCGGCTCGGCGCCATCATCGAATTCCTGCCCGACGCCACCGTGGTCGTCGATCGCGAGGGCCGGATCATCACCTGGAATCAGGCGATGGCCGACATGACCGGCGTTCCCGCCGCCAACATGCTGGGCCGGGGCGATTTCGAGACCGCGCTGCCGTTCTTCGGCGAGCGCCGGCCGATGCTGATGGATTTGGTGCTGCGCCCCGACCGGACCTGGGAGTCCAGCTACGCGGTGCTGGAACGCCATGGCGACACGCTGTATGGCGAAATCTTCGCCTCGGCGCTGCGCGGCCAGCGGGTCTATGTCATGGGCAACGCCTCGGTGCTGCGGGATTCGCGCGGGCAGGCGGTGGGCTCGATCGAGATCGTCCGGGATCTGACCGAGCGCAAAAAGATGGAAGAGACGATGCGCGAGGCCCGCGACGCCGCCGAATCCACCACCCGCGCCAAGTCGGAATTCCTGGCCAACATGAGCCACGAAATCCGCACGCCGATGAACGCGATCATCGGCATGACCAGCCTGCTGCTCACCACCGAGCTGACCGCCGAACAGCACGAGCTGGCCGAGACCGTGCAAATGAGCGGCGACGCCCTGCTGGCCCTGATCAACGACATCCTCGATTTCTCCAAGATCGAGGCCGGGCACATGGATCTGGAGGCCCAGCCTTTCGACCTGCGCCAGTGCCTGGAGGCGGCGATCGATCTGGTGACGGTCCGGGCCGGGGAAAAGGAGCTGGAACTCGGCTGCCTGATCGAGGACGGCACGCCGCCGACCGTGCTCGGCGACGTCACCCGCCTGCGTCAGATTCTGGTCAATCTGCTCAACAACGCCGTCAAGTTCACCGAGTGGGGCGAGGTGGTGATCCGGGTGGAAACCACCGAGTTCGTCGATTCCGGCTCGGAATTCGCCTGCTGGGCCAGCTTGCGCTTCTCGGTCCGCGACACCGGCATCGGCATTCCCGCCGACCGCATGGACCGGCTGTTCAAATCCTTCAGCCAGGTCGACTCCTCGACCACCCGGCGCTACGGCGGCACCGGCCTCGGGCTGGCGATCTCGGCCCGGCTGGCCGAGGCCATGGGCGGCAGGATGTGGGTGGAAAGCCCGGGCGTGCCCGGCCAGGGCTCGACCTTCTTCTTCACCGCCCGCCTGCCGGTTTCCATGGAGCCGCTCGACAACACCCTGCCCGAAACTCTGCCCGAGCTGGCCGGCAAGCGGGTGATGATCGTCGACGACAATCCGACCAACGGCCTGATCCTGACCCGCCAGACCGAGGGCTGGGGCATGGTTTCCGAGACCTTCGAAGCGCCCCTCGAGGCGCTGGAGACCATCCGGCGCGGCGTGCCGTTCGACCTCGCGATCCTCGACATGCAGATGCCGGAGATGGACGGGATGCAGCTCGCCCGCGGCATCCGGACCTTGCGCGGCGCCAGCGAGCTGCCGCTGATCATGCTGACCTCGCTCGGACGGCGCGATGTCGGCGCCGATGAGGTCGGTTTCGCCGCCTTCCTCAACAAGCCGATCAAGTCGGCGGCCCTGCACGATGCCTTGCGCTACGCCCTCGGCGGCCTGCCCACCCCGGCGGTGCGGCCGCGCCGGGGCGAGGAGGCGGTGATCGACCCCGGTCTGGCCGGGCGCCATCCTCTGCGGATTCTGGTCGCCGAGGATTACGCGGTCAACCAGAAGGTCGCGCTCTACACCCTCGGCAAGATGGGCTATCGCGCCGACATCGCCGCCAACGGCCGCGAGGTGCTGGAAGCGCTGCGCCGCCAGCCCTACGACGTGGTGCTGATGGATGTTCAGATGCCCGAGATGGACGGACTGGAGGCGACCCGGCATATCCGCGAGGACTGGGCGGAAAGCGATCGTCCGCGCATCGTGGCCATGACCGCCAACGCCATGCAGGGCGACCGCGAGCTGTGCCTCGCCTCGGGCATGGACGACTACATCACCAAGCCGGTCCAGGTCGGCGCCTTGCAGGCGGCGCTGCTGCGCTGCGCGTGGCTGGGCGATGCCGGGCCGGAGGCGGCTGCGGCCGAGGCGCTGCCGCCAGCGGTGGACCGCCAGACCCTGGTCGATTTCTTCCCGGACTTGGCCGAGGGCCAAACCGAGGTGCTGGGCGAAATGGTGGCCATGCTGCTCGAGGATGTGCCCCAGCGGCTCGACCAGCTGGCGGCGATGGCCGCCGAGGGCCGGGCCGACCAGATTCACGCCATCGCCCACACCCTCAAGGGCGCCAGCCGCAGCTTCGGCGCCCTGCGCTTCGCCACCATGTGCCAGGAGCTGGAAAGCGAGGCCAAGTCGGGCCAGCTGGATTTCGCCGTCGCCGGCTGCGCGATCGAGGAGTTGCGCGCCGAGTTCACCCGAGTCGCGGAGGAGATCAGCCGTGAACTCCAACCCTGAAACGGCCTCGCGGCTGATTTACCTGATCGGTGGCGACGCCGAAGAAGCCGGCTCGCTCTCCGCTCAGCTCGGCCATTTCGGCTACACCCTGCGCGGCTTTGCCGGGCTGGGCGAGGCGCGCGAGGCGATCCGCGACGAGCCGCCGACGGCACTGCTGATGGACATGGCGTTCCCCGGAACCGGCGACGGCGCCGGGGCGGAGGCGCTGGAGGAGTTGCACGCCAGCATTTCCAGCCGCTTCCCGGTGCTGTTCATTTCGGCGATCGACGATCTGCCCACCCGCTTGCTGGCGGTGCGGGTCGGCGGCGCCGGATTTTCGCCGAAACCGGTGGATGTGCCGCAACTGGTCGATGTCCTCGACCAGCTCACCGGCCTGCGCCAGCCGGCGCCCGAGCGGATTCTGATTGTCGACGACGACCGGATTCAAGCCAACCTCAACGCCGTCCATCTCCGGCGCCGGGGCATGGAGGTCAAGGTGATCACCGATCCCCTGACCACCATCGAGGCGCTGTCGGATTTCCAGCCCGAACTGGTGCTGCTCGACATGTACATGCCGACCTGCACCGGCATGGAGCTGGCGTCGGTGATCCGCCAGATCGAGGCGTTCGTCAGCCTGCCCATCGTTTATCTCTCGGCCGAAACCGATCGCGACAAGCAATTGGCGGCGGTCGGGCTGGGCGGCGACGATTTTCTGGTCAAGCCGATCAAGCCCGAGCATCTGATCTCGGCGGTGCTCTCGCGCACCGAACGCTATCGCAAGCTGCGCTCGGTGATGATGCGCGACGGCCTGACCGGCCTCTTCAATCACAGCACCATCACCGACCGGCTGGAGCAGGAACTGGCGCGGGCGCGGCGGCAATCCTCGCCGCTCTCGGTGGTGATGCTCGACATCGACCATTTCAAGCGGGTCAACGACACCTACGGCCATCCGGTCGGCGACCGGGTGATCAAGAGTCTGGCCCGGCTGCTCACCCAGCGCCTGCGCCTGACCGATATCGTCGGTCGTTACGGCGGCGAGGAGTTCCTGGTCATTCTACCCGACACTGCCGCCGAGCAGGCGCTGCCGCTGGTCGACAAGCTGCGCGAGGCGTTCTCGAACCTGATCCAGCTCGCCGGCCCGACCCGCTTTTCCACCACCTGCAGCGCCGGCATCGCCAATTATCCCGCCTGGAGCGATCCGGCGGCCTTGAAAGAAGCGGCCGATCAGGCGCTTTATCAGGCCAAGCGCGGCGGGCGCAACCGGGTGGTCGCGGCGACGACGCCGGAATCCTGACAGGAGTTTAATGGCCGTGACCGGTTTGCTCGCGCGTCTGCGCCGGGTGCTCAGCCTGCCTCTGATGGTGCTGGCGGCGCTGATCATTCTCTTCGAGGATTTCGTCTGGGCGCGGGTCACCGTGCTGGTCGCGGCGCTCGCCCGGCTGCGGCTGGTGGCGCGGCTCGAAGCCTGGGCGCTGACCCGGAGTCGCCATGCCACGCTGGCGCTGTTCGCGATTCCGATCCTGTGCCTGATTCCCTTCAAGCTGTTCGCGCTCTGGCTGATCGCCTCGGGGCACATCGTCAGCGGCATTCTGGTGATCATCGCCGCCAAGGTCACCGGCACCGCGATTTCCGCCCGTCTGTTCGTGATCGCCAAACCCAAGCTGATGACCTTCGAAACCTTCGTGAAGGTCTACAACGCGGTGCTGCGCTTCAGCGCCTGGGCACACGAGCTGCTCGACTCCCTCGGGGTTCCGGCCGCGGTCAAGGCGCTGAAGGGCGCGGTGCGGCGTGCCGCCGGCATGGTGCGGGCCGCGTTCCGGGCCGTGCTTGCGCCAAAGTAGCGCAGGCAAAACGGCGCTCCCGTCTGTGGGAAGTGGATATTTTATTGGCGTGCCAGCCCCGCGCGTGTAATATCCTTTCCAAGCCATTCATCATAAACACGGCAAGGCACATGCGACGGGTCAAGCTCGACCGGATCGACCGGCGAATTCTCCGCGATCTTCAGGCCAACGGCCGGATGACCAACGTCGATCTGGCGCGCCGCGCCGGCATTTCGGCACCGCCCTGCCTCAGGCGGGTGCGGGCGCTGGAGGAGGCCGGGTTCATCCGCGGTTATCACGCCAACCTCAATCCCGAGACCCTTGGCTACAGCGTCACGGTTTTCGCCCAGGTCGGCCTCAACAGCCAAGCCGAGCCGGATCTCAAGCGCTTCGAGGAGCGGGTGGTCAGCTGGCCCCACGTGCGCGAGTGCCACATGCTGGCCGGTGAAACCGATTTCCTGCTCAAGGTGGTCGCCGAGGATTGGGACGACTATCAGCGCTTCCTCACCACCCAGCTGACCGCCGCGCCCAACGTCAGCCACGTCAAGTCGGCCCTGGCCATCCGCTGCTCCAAGACGCTGCCCGGCGTGCCGATCGATGTCGAGGCCGGCGACGAGCCCAACGAGGACGATTTGGCGGAAGACGGGGAATAGCCGGAAGGGACCCGGCGAGCCGGGGTCAGAGATAGCCCTCGGCGGTGTCGAGCACCAGTTCGCGGAACAGGCGCAGCAGGTGCTGGTCGAGGTGCGCGGCCATCGGCCCGGTCATCAGGGCCAGGGCCTCTTCCACGGGCATGCCCGGTTTGTAGCTCCGGCGGTCGGTGAGGGCGCTGAAGATGTCGACGATCGCGGCCATGCGCGCCAGATCATTGACCTCGCGGCCCTTGAGGCCCTTCGGATAGCCGGAGCCGTCGATTTTCTCATGATGCTGGGCGGCGATGATGATCGCGCCCTTGGGGATTTGCAGGCTGGCCTGGAGGAAATCCAGGGTCACCGGCACGTGGGAGCGCATCACCACCCACTCGTCGGGCTCCAGCCGGCCGGGTTTGTTGAGCACCTCGTGGGGGATCAGCATTTTGCCGGTGTCGTGGAGCAAGCCGCCGCAGGCCAGCAGCAATTGCTCCTGGCGGTCCAGGCCGATGACGCTGCCGAACAGGCAGAGCATGGTCGCGACCTTCACCGAATGGGCGTAGGTGTAATTGTCGTGGCTCTTCACGCCCTGGAGCAGCGCCCGGTAATCGTTTTGCGCGATCACCTCGACCAGTGGCTCGCAGGCGTGCCGCATCGACGGGTAATCGATCTTGGTTCCGGTCTCGATGATCTCGGACAGGCTCTGAAAGACGTCGAGGGTGCCGCGCAGGGCGGTGCGCTGAGCCGGGGGCAGATGCTCCCACTGGGCTTCCACCCGCTGGTTGAGCCGGGTCGTCACCGTCTTGAGCAGCGCGCTGTAACGGTAGGGCTTTCTCAGATAGGTGTCGGCCCCGCACCGCCGCACGCCTTCCTGGATCGCCTTGTCCTCCAGCTTGGAGGTGAGGATCACCGGGACATGGGCCAACCCCGGAGTCCGGTCCTGCCGCAGCTGGCGCACGAACTCATAGCCCCCTCCCGGCGGCGCAAGGTCGTCGATCAGGATCAAATCCGGCGGCTGGGCCCGCACGGCGCGCAGCGCCGAAATGGTGTCGATGTAATCGCTGACCCGATAAAAGTGCGACAGCGCCCCGACCACCTGACCGCGATGCGTGGCGGCCGAGTCGATCACGGTCAACAGTGGAACCGATCGGTCATCGGACATTGATCAACCCTTGAGGCGTCCCGGTTCCGGTTAGAGTAGCCGAAGGTTGGAGTATGAAGGAAATTCCAGGAGGGCGTCAACAGCCGGGAGAGTGGCAAAACCGGTTTCCGCCAGTCACGCTCAATCATCCCCCATCTTCAGCGCCGCGATGAAGGCCGATTGCGGGATTTCCACCTGTCCGAACTGGCGCATCCGCTTCTTGCCCTCTTTCTGTTTGTCCAGCAGCTTGCGCTTGCGGCTGATGTCGCCGCCATAGCACTTGGCGGTGACGTCCTTGCGCAGGGCGCTGATGGTCTCGCGGGCGATGACCTTGGCGCCGATCGCGGCCTGGACCGCGATCTTGAACAGCTGGCGCGGAATCAGCTCCTTGAGCCGTTCGCACATGGCCCGGCCGCGCCGCTCGGCCTGACCGCGGTGGACGATGATCGAGAGCGCGTCCACCGGTTCGGCGTTGACCATCACCGAGAGCTTGACCAGATCGCCTTCCTCGTAGCCGTCGAGGCTGTAGTCGAAGCTGGCATAGCCGCGGCTGATCGATTTCAGGCGGTCGTAGAAATCGAACACCACCTCGTTGAGCGGCAGGCGGTAGACCAGCATGGCCCGGCTGCCGGCGTAGGTCAGTTCGATCTGCACGCCCCGGCGCTCGGTGCACAGCTGGAGAATGCCGCCGAGATACTCGTCGGGCAGCAGGATGGTCGCCTTGATCCAGGGCTCTTCCATCTTTTCGCTGCGCACGACGTCAGGCATGTCGGCCGGGTTGTGCAGCGATTTGACGGAGCCGTCGGTCATGTAGAGCTTGTAGACCACCGAGGGCGCGGTGGTGATCAGGTCGAGATCGAACTCGCGCTCCAGCCGCTCCTGGATGATTTCCAGATGCAGCAGCCCGAGGCAGCCGCAGCGAAAGCCGAAGCCGAGGGCGGCCGAGCTTTCGGCTTCGAACTGGAACGAGGCGTCGTTGAGCGCCAGCTTGCCCAAGCTGTCGCGCAGATGCTCGAACTCGGCCGAGTCGGTGGGAAACAGGCCGCAGAACACCACCGGAATCGAGGGCTTGAAGCCGGGCAGCGGTTCGGCGGCGAGGCGGCGTTCCTCGGTCAGGGTGTCGCCGACCTTGGTCTCGCTGATATCCTTGATGCCGGCGGTGATGAAGCCGATTTCGCCCGGCCCCAGCTCGCCGGTCAGGGTGCCCTTGGGCTTGAAGACGCCGACCCGGTCGACCTCGCGGGTGGCGCCGGTGGCCATCATCCTGATCTTCTGGTTGACCTTGAGCCGGCCGTCGACCACCCGCACCAGAATCACCACCCCGAGATAGGCGTCATACCAGCTGTCGACCAGCAGCGCCTTGAGCGGCGCCTCCTCATCGCCCTTGGGCGAGGGCAGCCGGTGGACGATGGCTTCCAGCACCTCGTCGATATAGAGCCCGGTCTTGGCCGAGGTCATCACGGCGTTGGAGGTGTCGAGCCCGATGACATCCTCGATCTGCTGCTTGATCCGCTCGGGTTCGGCGGCGGGCAAGTCGATCTTGTTGAGAACCGGGATGATCTCGTGATTGTTGTCGATCGCCTGATAGACGTTGGCCAGGGTCTGGGCCTCGACGCCCTGGCTGGCGTCGACCACCAGAATCGAGCCCTCGCAGGCGGCCAGCGAGCGGCTGACCTCATAGGCGAAGTCGACATGGCCGGGCGTGTCCATCAGGTTGAGCTGATAGGTCCGGCCGTCACGCGCCTTGTAGTCGAGGCGCACGGTCTGGGCCTTGATGGTGATGCCGCGCTCGCGCTCGATATCCATGCTGTCGAGCACCTGCTCGCGCATCTCGCGCTCGGCGAGGCCGCCGCAGGTCTGAATCAGCCGGTCGGCCAGGGTCGACTTGCCGTGGTCGATGTGGGCGATGATCGCGAAGTTGCGGATGTGGCTAAGGTCTGTCATGGCGCGCGCATGTCTATCCCGGTGGTGCGCCGGGACCATAAGGCCCTTGGGGGGCGGGGCGCAAGCGGGGTCACGAGCCGATCCACGTCTTGACGCCGCCGACGGCAAGGACTAGATTCTACTGGACTGTCTTTCGCGGAAGACGGGGATTTTCGGGGGGCCGGGCTTTCGCGGAGTGCCGAACGCGCAGTCGCTGAATGAACGGGACGGGGGAGCCGGATGATCATCGGGTCACTCTCCACACGCACAGTGAACCGGCAGGACCTCGGGACCGTGAGCGGCCCGGCGTCCGGCGGGAATGGCGTGTCGACGGCGACCCGGAGCGGCGGCGCGGCCACGGCGGCCGCGGGCGGCGCCAGCGCGGCGGGCGCGAACTTCGTCAGCCCGTTCGGCCGTTACGATTACACCAGCCACCTGGAAATCCTCCAGTTCCGCGACGCCACGACCGGCAAGGTCAGCTTGCAGATCCCGTCGGAACGGGTGGTCGAGGCTTATCGTCAGACCGCCGCCTACAGCGGTCCCCCTCAGACCGCCCATACCACCGCCACGGCTCAGGTTCGGCACGTCGAAACGCCGCCCGCCGCCCCGCAACCGGGCCAAGGGGCTCAGGCGACACGCGCCGCGACCTCCGGAACCGGCAGCGGAACCAGCACCGGGGCCGGGGCCGACAGCGGCACGGGCGCCGGGGGCGGTTCGGAGGCCAAGGCGGCGGTGACCTCGGCGCCGTCGGCGCCTCTGGTCGCGCCCGCCGCCGTGACGCTGGCCGCCGCGACTCCGGCTGCGGCCGCGGCGGTGCCGGTACACGCCGCACCTCCGCCGGTCGCCCCGCCCGAAACCGCCAAGGCGGCGTGAGCCGGAAAGGGAACGCGCTCACCGAAGCGCGATCAGCCCTGAGCCAGCGCGCCAGAACCAGCGCGCCAGAACCAGCGCGCCAGAACCAGCGCGATAGACCGTGAGGCGGTGCCATGTGGTCGCGCCATGCTCTATCCAGTCGACAATCGTCACCAATCGGGGCATACCAGCGGCGCGGGGAACCCTGGCCGGACATGGTGCTGTCATGATCTTTTCGCCCTTCGAACGCATGGTGGCGATGCGATATCTGCGGGCGCGCCGGCAGGAGGGGTTCATCTCGGTGATCGCCGGCTTTTCCCTGATGGGCATCGGCCTGGGCGTCGCCACTCTGATCATTGTGATGGCGGTGATGAACGGCTTTCGCGCCGAGTTGCTCGGCCGGGTGCTGGGGCTCAATGGCCACCTGAATGTTTTCAGCATGGTCCCGGGGCCGCTCGCCGATTTCGACGATCTGGCGGTGCGCATCCGCACCCGCCCCGGGGTGGTCAACGTCACTCCCACCGTCGAGGGGCAGGCGCTGATCAGCATGCACGGCAGCGCCTCGGGCGCGGTGGTGCGCGCGATCCGGCCCGAGGATTTCCGGGTGCGGCCGACGCTGTCGACCAACATCGTCGAGGGCTCGGTGAACAATTTCGCCGAGGACCGGGTGGCCATCGGCTACCGGATGGCGCAGCGGCTGGGCCTGCGGGTCGGCGACTCGCTGACCCTGATCGCGCCCCAGGGCAAAAGTTCGGCCTTCGGCACCATTCCGCGCATGCGCGCCTACCCGGTCGGCGCCATCTTCAATGTCGGCATGTTCGAGTATGACAACAACTTCGTCTTCATGCCGCTGGAGACCGGGCAGGTGTTCTTTCAGCACCAGGGCACGGTGAGTTCGCTCGAAGTGTTCGTCAAGGACCCCAACAGCGTCTATCAGGCGGTCGCCACCGTGCTGACCGCCGTCGGCAACCGGGCGCGGGTGATCGACTGGCAGCAGACCAACACCAGCTTCTTCACCGCGCTTCAGGTCGAGCGCAACGTCATGTTCCTGATCCTGACCCTGATCATCCTGGTCGCGGCCTTCAACATCATTTCCAGCCTGATCATGCTGGTGAAGGACAAGGGGCGCGATATCGCGATTTTGCGCACCATGGGCGCGACGCGCGGCATGATCATGCGCATCTTCCTGCTGTCGGGGGCCAGCGTCGGCGTGGTCGGCACGCTGTTCGGGCTGGTGCTGGGCGTGACGTTCTGCCAGAACATCGAGGCGATCCGGCAGGCGATTCAAAGCCTGTCCGGCACCGAGCTGTTCTCCGCCGAAATCTATTTCCTTTCCCACCTGCCGGCCAAGCTGGATTGGGGCGAGGTGTCCCAGGTGGTGCTGATGGCGCTGGGCCTGTCCTTCGCCGCCACGCTCTATCCCTCCTGGCGCGCCGCGCGCCTGGATCCGGTCGAAGCCCTGCGCTACGAGTGAGGACGCCGCGATGATCGAACTCGATGGTGTCGTGCGCACCTTCGTCCAGGCCGGAACCCCGCTGCGGGTGCTCAACGGCGCCTCGCTGCGGGTGCGGCCGGGCGAGCTGGTGGCGCTGGTCGGTCCCTCGGGCGCCGGCAAGTCGACCCTGCTGCATCTTGCCGGCCTGCTCGAGCATCCCGATGCCGGCGAGGTGCGCATCGCCGGCCAGCCGACCGCCGGGCTGGGCGATCCGGAACGCACGCTGCTGCGGCGGGCGAAGATCGGCTTCGTCTACCAGTTCCATCACCTGCTGCCCGAGTTCTCGGCCGAGGAAAACATCGTGCTGCCCCAGATGATCGCGGGCGTCGCCCGCCCCGCCGCCCGGGTGCGGGCGCGGGAGCTGCTGGAGCGCATCGGCCTGGCCAAGCGGGCCAGCCACCGGCCGGGCAAGCTTTCGGGCGGCGAGCAGCAGCGGGTGGCCATCGCCCGCGCCCTGGCCAACGCCCCGGGCCTGCTGATCGCCGACGAGCCGACCGGCAATCTCGACCACCACACCGCCGAAGGGGTGTTCGCGCTGCTGATGAAGCTGGTGCGCGACGACGGCCTCGGCGCCCTGGTGGCCACCCACAACCTCGATCTCGCCCACCGCATGGACCGGGTGCTCGAACTGCGCGACGGCGTGCTGGTCGGGTAGTCTTCAGGGCATGAAGCGACCATGAGGAACGGCGTCATGCCCTAGGCTCCAGACTCAATCAGACCCAGTACGCTACGATGGTTGCGATAGTTATGGATGACAGATAGTTTCTGGAGAGCTTGTCGTATCGGGTGGCGACCCGGCGAAAATCCTTGAGGCGACAGAACACGGCCTCGATC
>CAIOBP010000239.1 GCA_903856295.1 uncultured Rhodospirillales bacterium
CCAGACCGCCGCCAACTGGCAGCAGCGCCTGCCCCAGAACAGCACGCCCTTCACCTCGACCATCGTGTTTCTGGTGCGCAAGGGCAATCCCAAGCAGATTCACGACTGGAACGACCTGATCAAGGACGGCGTCGAGGTGATCACGCCCAATCCCAAGACCTCGGGCGGCGCGCGCTGGAATTATCTGGCGGCCTGGGGCTACGCCCTCGGCAAAACCAACAATGACGAAGCGGCGGCCAAGGACTTCGTCGCCAAACTGTTCAGTCATGTGCCGGTGCTCGACAGCGGCGCTCGCGGCTCGACCATCACCTTCACCCGGCGCGGTCTGGGTGATGTCCTGCTGACCTGGGAAAACGAGGCCTATCTCGCCAAGCAGGAACTCGGCGACGGGCTCGAAGTGGTGGTGCCCCCGACCAGCATTCTCGCCGAACCGCCGGTGGCGCTGGTCGACGCCGTGGTCGATCATCACGGCAGCCGCAAGGCCGCCGAAGCCTACCTCGACTTCCTCTACACCCCCGAAGCCCAGGCCATCGCCGCCCAGCACTATTACCGGCCGCGTCTGGCCGACGTGGCGGCCAGGTTCAAGGATCGCTTCCCCGACATCACGCTGTTCACCATCGACGAAACATTCGGTGGCTGGCGAGCCGCCCAGTCGAAACACTTCGCCGACGGCGCGATGTTCGACCAGATTTTCCGTCCGCATCCATGATGCCCGGGATTTTTAGTGAGCAGCATGGCTGAGGGGTTGTTATGTCCGGCGCGGGGGCAAATGTCTGCAATCGGGTTTCCCTTGCCAGCGCCTTGACGGTGCTGCAAGAGAGAGCACAGCGCGGAGCCACCAGGGAAAACAGGGGAATGCACGTCCGCTACTCGGTCCTTCCCGGTTTCGGCCCGACACTCGGGCTCACCCTGACGTGGCTGAGCCTGATCGTGCTGCTGCCCCTGGCCGCCCTGGCCATCCACGCCGCCGGCCTCGGCTGGAGCGGCTTCTGGCACGAGGTGCTGACGCCGCGCGTGCTCGCCGCCTTCCGGGTCAGCTTCACCACCGCCTTCGCCGCCGCCCTGATCAACCTCGTGTTCGGATTGCTGGTCGCCTGGGTGCTGGTGCGTTACCGCTTTCCCGGCCAGCGGTTGGTCGACGCGCTGGTCGATCTGCCCTTCGCCCTGCCGACCGCCGTCGCCGGCATCGCCCTCAGTTCGCTCTACGCCACCAATGGCTGGATCGGCGCGATTCTCGCCGGCTGGGGCATCAAGGTGGCGTTCACACCGCTGGGAATCGTGATGGCGCTGACCTTCGTCGGCCTGCCCTTCGTGGTACGCACCGTCGAACCGGTGCTTCAGGACCTGCCCGCCGAGGAGGAGGAAGCGGCGATGAGCCTGGGCGCCAGCCGCTGGCAGACCTTCAGCCGCGTCATCCTGCCCGCGCTCGCCCCCGCCCTGCTCACCGGCTTCGCCCTGGCCTTCGCGCGCGGGCTGGGCGAGTACGGCTCGGTGATCTTCATCGCCGGCAACATGCCGGGAATTTCGGAAATCGTGCCGCTGCTGATCATCATCAAGCTCGAGCAGTTCAACTATCACGGCGCCACCGCCATCGGCACCATGATGCTGATGCTGTCGTTCGTGCTGCTGCTGGTGATCAATCTGCTCCAGTCCTGGATGAGGACGCGCCACCATGCTCAGTAAGGCCGCTCCCCGCCATGCCGAACGGCCGGTGCTGCGCGACCCGCTCTGGGTGCGCTGGTCCCTGACCGCGCTGGCGCTCGGCTTCCTCGCCCTGTTCGTGCTGCTGCCGCTGCTGACGGTGTTCGCCGAGGCGCTGCGCCAGGGCTTCGCCCCCTATTTCGAGGCGCTGGCCGAACCCGACGCCCTGTCGGCGATCCGCCTGACCCTGCTGGTCGCCGCCATCGCGGTACCGGCCAATCTGGCGTTCGGGGTCGCCGCCGCCTGGGCGATCACCAAATTCGAGTTTTCCGGCAAAAGCTTCCTGATCACCCTGATCGACCTGCCCTTCTCGGTCTCGCCGGTGATTTCGGGCATGGTTTACGTCCTGCTGTTCGGGCTCCATGGCTGGTTCGGACCATGGCTGCGCGCCCATGACCTTCAGGTCGTTTTCGCGGTGCCGGGGCTGGTGCTGGCCACGATGTTCGTCACCTTTCCCTTCGTCGCCCGCGAACTGATCCCGCTGATGCAGTCCCAGGGCACCGAGGAGGAGGAAGCCGCCGCCTCGCTCGGAGCCGGCGGCTGGCAGATTTTCTGGCGCGTCACCCTGCCCAACATCCGCTGGGGCCTGCTCTACGGCGTGCTGCTCTGCAATGCCCGCGCCATGGGCGAGTTCGGCGCGGTCTCGGTGGTCTCGGGCCATATCCGGGGCCAGACCAACACCATGCCGCTACACGTAGAAATTCTCTACAACGAATACAACTTCGTCGCCGCCTTCGCCGTGGCGTCGCTGCTCGCCCTGCTGGCGCTGGTGACCCTGGCCGCCAAATCGGTGCTGGAGTGGCGCTGGGGCGAAGACGTCTCCGGACGCGGGCATTAAGGCAGGACTGACGAGCATGACCATCACGGTTTCCCAGGTCACCAAACGCTTCGGCTCGTTCCTGGCCCTCGATGCCGTGGATCTGCATGTGCGCTCGGGGGAACTGCTGGCGCTGCTCGGCCCCTCCGGCTCGGGCAAGACGACGCTGCTGCGCATCCTCGGCGGGCTGGATCGCGCCGACACCGGCAGCATCACCTTTTTCGGCGAGGAGGCGCTGGGCCTGACCCCGCGTGACCGCCAGGTCGGCTTCGTGTTTCAGCATTACTCGTTGTTCCGCCACATGACGGTTCACGACAACGTCGCCTTCGGCCTCGACGTCCGGCCGCGCAAGGATCGCCTGACCCGCGCGGAAATTTCCGAAAAGGTGACGGACCTGCTCGAACTGGTGCAACTGGCGCCGCTGGCCGACCGCTACCCCGCCCAGCTCTCCGGCGGCCAGCGCCAGCGGGTGGCGCTGGCGCGGGCGCTGGCCATCGAACCCAAGGTGCTGCTGCTCGACGAGCCCTTCGGCGCCCTCGACGCCAAGGTGCGCAAGGAGTTGCGCCGCTGGCTGCGCCGCTTGCACGACGAGATGCACATCACCAGCGTCTTCGTCACCCACGATCAGGAGGAAGCCCTCGAGCTTGCCGACCGGGTAGTGGTGATGAACAGCGGCCGGGTCGAACAGGTGGGCACGCCGGGCGAAGTCTACGACCAGCCAGCCTCGCCGTTCGTTTACGACTTCCTCGGCAACGTCAACCGCTTCGAGTGCATGATCCGGAACGGCGAAGCCCGGCTCAGCGGCCTCAGCCTGACCGTGCCCGCGACGGCGATCGCCCCCGGCCCGGCGGTGGTCTTCGTGCGCCCCCACGACGTCGAACTGGTGCCCTGCGACGGCGACGCCGGCGCGGGATTGCCGCGCGCCCGGGTCCGCCACATCTTCTCGGTCGGCCCGACCGCCCGGGTCGAACTCGACATCGAAGGCCACCCGCTCGAAGCGGTGATGGACCAGGACCGGCTGCGCAGCCTCAACGTTCACAGCGGCAATTGGTACGCCGTCCGCCTGACCCGGCCGAGGCTGTTCGGCGCGGGCACACGCGAATTGCCGTGAAGCGGGCTGACATTTTTGGCGTGGTGCGACTGGGGGAAGTGTGGGATTATTTTGGTGGGATTCGCTGGAGGGCAACGCGATGTTCGGAAAGCGCAGCAAAAGATTACACCGTAATATCGTGTGTCCCGACTGCGGCGGGCAGCTTCTTACCCTCGACACTGGACGCCAAGTTTGCTCCCACTGTGAGTGGAACTGGATTCCCCATGTTCACCAAATCAATACACCAAGAGATTATTTCGAACAGACTTTGCAATCTCCATATTTAAGGTCACTGTTAAATGATGGAAATAAGTAATGCCCAGCGAACGAGATTGCGTTGCTCACCTCGTTCAGGTTAGCAAGAACTATGAACTAAGCATGCAAGAGATGCTTGCCCTTGGATTGCTGGTCGCGAGAAAGTGGGATAGGGCCGGGATAGCGGCGCCACCCGACAGGCGCCCTTCTGCAGAAGATGCGATCGCCTATGATAATTTTACTCAAAATGAACTGGATGAATTCAGGGCATCCGCATCTAGGATGTTGCTGACCTACGCGGTCACATTGCCTCGTGCCTCCTGGTGGTACGGGGTTTCGCAGAGTCTGGCTGCGGCGTTTATCTATTCCATTGTCCTGGTGGTTGTGGGACTTACGGTGAAACTGTTCGGCTCAGACCTCATCACCGTCCTGCGGCTCCTGATCGGCCCAAGCTGAAAGCCATACAGACCCCATCAAGCGTTAAAGGCCCCCCCCCGTGCTGCGCAATATCCTTTCTGTAGGCGGGCTGACGCTGGTCAGCCGTGTGGTCGGCTTCGTGCGCGACATGCTGATCGCGGCGATCCTCGGGGCCGGGCCGGTGGCCGACGCCTTTTTCGTGGCGCTGCGGCTGCCCAATCACTTCCGGGCGCTGTTCGCCGAGGGGGCGTTCAACTCGGCCTTCGTGCCGGTGTTCGCGGAACGGTTGGTCCGGGACGGCAAGGAGGCCGCCCGCGCCTTCGCCGAAGAGGTCATGGCGGTGCTGCTGTCGGCGCAACTGCTGTTTCTGGTGGTGGTGATGGCGGCGATGCCGGTCTTCATCATGCTGTTCGCCCCCGGTTTCGTCGAGGACCCGGCCAAGTTCGATCTCGCGGTGCTGTTCACCCGCATCACCTTTCCCTATCTGCCGATGATTTCGGTGGTGGCGCTGCTGGGGGCGATGCTCAACAGTATCAAGCGCTTCACCGCCGCCGCCGCCGCGCCGATCCTGCTCAATCTCTGCCTGATCGGCGCCGTGGTCGGGCTGACGCCGTTCATGCCCAGCGCCGGCCACGCGCTCTCGTGGGGCGTGTTCGCGGCCGGAGTGGTCGAACTGGCCTATCTCGCCTGGGACGCGCGCCGGGCCGGCATGGGGCTGAAGCTGCGCTGGCCGCGCCTCACTCCCGGCGTCAGGCACTTCCTGCGCATTTTGGGACCGGCGGCGCTGGGGGCCGGGCTGGTGCAGATCAACCTGTTCGTCGACACTATCATCGCCTCGTTTTTGCCCACCGGCGCGGTGTCCTACCTCTATTACGCCGACCGGCTGAACCAGTTGCCGCTGGGGGTGATCGGCATCGCCGTCGGCACCGTGCTGCTGCCCGAAATGGCCCGGCAACTGAAAAGCGGCGACGAGGCCGCCGCCGCCGACAGCCAGAACCGCTGCATGGAACTGTCGCTGCTGCTCACCCTGCCCGCCACCGCCGCTTTCATGACCGTGGCCGCGCCGATCATGGCCGTGCTGTTCGAGCGCGGCGCCTTTCACGCCGCCGATGCCGCCGCCTCGGCCGCGACCCTGGTCGCCTACTCCTTCGGCCTGCCCGCCTTCGTGCTGCTGAAGAGCCTGATTCCCGGCTTCCACGCCCGGCAGGATACCGTGACTCCGGTCCGGGTCGCGCTGGCGGCGGTGGCGGTCAACGTCGCGCTCAAGATCGTGCTGATGGGGCCGCTGGCTCAGGTCGGACTCGCCCTGGCCACCTCGGTTTCGGCCTGGGTCAACGTCGTGCTGCTGAGTTGGGCGCTGAAGCGGCGCGGTTTTCTCAGAATCGACGCCCGCCTGCGCCACCGCGCCCCGCGCGTCCTGTTCGCCACCCTGGCCATGGCCGGGGCGCTGGTGGCCGGGCAGCACTGGGCGGCGCCCTTCCTCGCCGATCCGCACCTGACCATCCGCGCCGCCGCCCTGATCACCCTCTGCACGGCCGGCATGCTGGTATTCGCGGGACTGGCGGTGCTGACCGGCGCCGTCCACCGCAGCGATCTCGGCCGGTTGCGCCGCCGCTGACCACAATGATCAATCGCTTGGTAAGGTTCGTCATGTTACGATGACGCCGTCGATGATCGCGTTGCCGCCCTTGTCCCGTCCATCCTTGAAGGGAAGCAGCAAATGCCCATGATTTTCGTCTACATCACCACCGGAACGTTTGAAGAAGCCCGGCGCATCGGACGAGTGCTGCTTGAAGAGCGGCTGGCGGCCTGCGTCAACATCACCGATGGCATGCGGTCGATCTACCGCTGGGACGACGCCATCGAGGAAGGGCGGGAAACCGTGATGATCGTCAAAACCCGCGCCGCTCTTTTCGATGCCCTCGCCGACCGGGTCAAGGCGCTGCATTCATACACCACGCCTTGCATCGTCGAGCTTCCGCTCGGCCGGATCGACAGCGGCTATCTCGGCTGGCTGACAAAAGAAACCGCCCCGGAGGGCGCGAACAAGACGATATCCGGATAAACCGGCACCCCTGATCAAAATCGCGATCAAATCACAAAAGTCACGAAGACGCCATCTTGTCTCAGCCCGCGGGCGGGACCACCTCTTGACTCAGAAACCAGGGCTTCACCGGACCGGGAAGATAGTCATCATCCCACCGCACCGCACAAAAAACCTCGGCAACTTCGCGGGCACTCACATCGAACCAGTCGGTCGGAGAAAGTTTAGTCAAATTGATTTTATCCAGCTCGTGCCAAGGATGATCGACCAACTTGTCCCAAGCCCGTTCGCTCTCGTGGAACGCGCAGCGAAGGTCCGGCAGGAGAACTTGGCCAGGAATGAAGTAGATACCATCCTCCAACCGATCCTTGATGACGGCAACGTCATCGCTTCCCGCCGGTCCGGCGAGAATCACCCGACAGGAAACCTTGTACGTAACGCTGAGACGGTACGAGTATTCGATATTAAGATTGAAGTTCTTCTTTATGGCCATTGTTCGATGCGTCCAGCCATTCATCAGTCGGCCCAAGCCCGCTGATGGTATTCTGGATTTAACCGAGCGGCAAGTGCATGTTGCCCTCGAGCGGCATTTCCCAGGCGGCATGCGAGGTGGGGGAGGACGCCGTGACTCACACGGGAAAAGCGACACCGGCCACACCGGCGCGCGCCGGCGTTAAGCCGCCGCCGGGCCGCCCCCCTGCCGACGGCGCGAAAAAGGGCGCCCCGCACTCGGGCCCGCATGCGCCGGCGCCCCACGGCGCGCCGCCTCACGGCCCACCCCCTCACGGCAAGCCTCCTCATCAGGCCATGATCCCGCCGCCGCGCGCCGGGGGCCGCCGCCCGATCGACGACGACGACGCCGAAACGCCGCCGGTGGCCAAACCGGCGGCGTGGTCCCTGAAGATGCCGTCGCTCAACGCGGTGAAGCGCGCTGCAATGGTCGCCCTGACCCTCCTGACCACCGGTGCCGCCGCCTATGGCTCGGTCTGGGAAATCCGGCATTACATGGACATCGCCCGCCATACCCGCGTTCAAGCGGCGATCGCGGTCGCCCTCGAGGCGCACACCCACAGGCACCAGGGCGAGGGCCGCAGCTTCGAGGAAATCTCGTTCACCGATTACCTCCGCCGCTGCCTCGGCGCCTCCCTGTCCTCACCCGACCGCGCCCTCGAACTCAGGCTCGACGGCGTCAGCGGCCCCGACCTGCTGACCGAAACCGAGGGCGCCTGCCTGCGCTCGAAGATCGCCGACATTCTCCTGATGCCGAAAAAGGGCGAGATTTCCGAAGCCGAGGAAATGTCCTGGAAGGAGACGCAAATCCGCGCCTTCCTGGTGTTCGCCAGCGAGCACGGCTATCAGTTCCCGCCCGACCTGATGACCTACGAGCACTCCCCCGAAATGGCCCAGCTCCGTCCCAAAGCCTGGTGACCCCGGTTTTCCGAGGACGTTCGGAGATTTTCTCAACTTCTGAGCTTTTCAGAGGCGACCTTATCGGCTAAGGTCCGCGCCGGACTGGAAACAACAAGGGCGGACTGGCCTGAAGGAGTTTGGCCGGTTGGAGCGTTCGGGTTGAGAGTGTGAAATAATCGTGCGTCATAGTCCGATATTGTCGAAGGAAATAACCCATGGGGCGGATTGTTGAAGTTACCGACGTCATCCTGAGAGATGCGCACCAGAGCCTTCTGGCCACGCGCATGGCAATGGAAGACATGGTTCCGGCTTGCGAGGATTTGGACAACGCCGGCTATTGGTCGCTCGAATGCTGGGGCGGCGCCACGTTCGATTCCTGCATCCGCTTCCTCAACGAGGACCCGTGGGAGCGCCTGCGCCAGTTCAAGAAGCTGCTGCCCAAGACCCCGCTTCAGATGCTGCTGCGCGGCCAGAACCTGCTGGGCTATCGCCATTACGAGGACGCGGTGGTCGAGCGCTTCGTCGACCGGGCGGCCGAAAACGGCATGGACGTCTTCCGGGTGTTCGACGCCCTCAACGATTTGCGCAATCTCAAGACCGCAATCGCCGCGGTCAAGAAGTCGGGCAAGCACGCCCAGGGCACCATCTGCTACACCGTCAGCCCGGCCCACACCATCGAGGCCTTCGTCGACATGGCCCAGGGCCTGAAGGACATGGGCGTCGACTCGATCTGCATCAAGGACATGGCGGCGCTGCTCAAGCCGCAGCCGGCCTATGATCTGGTCAAGGGCATCAAGGAAAAGTGCGGCGCCGACACCCTGATCCATCTCCACGCCCACGCCACCACCGGCGTCACCCTGGTGTCGCTGATGAAGGCGATCGAGGCCGGCTGCGACGTCGTCGACGCTTCGATCAGTTCGCTGTCCCTCGGTTCCGGCCACAATCCCACCGAGGCGCTGATCGAGATGCTGGAAGGCACCGGCCTTGAGACCCGGCTCGACAAGGACCGCATCCTCAAGGTCAAGGAATACTTCACCAACATCCGCCCGCGCTATCGCGAGTTCATGAGCGAGTTCACCGGCGTCGACACCGAGATTTTCAAGAGCCAGATTCCCGGCGGCATGATTTCCAACATGGAATCCCAGCTCAAGGGCCAGGGCGCCGGGCACCGCCTGCAAGAGGTGCTGGAGGAAGTGCCGCGGGTGCGCGCCGACAGCGGCTATCCGCCCCTGGTCACGCCGTCCAGCCAGATCGTCGGCAGTCAGGCGGTGTTCAACGTCCTGATGGGCAAGTACAAGACCCTGACCGGCGAGTTCGCCGACCTGATGCTCGGCTATTATGGCAGCACCATCAGCGAGAAGAACCCCGAGGTTTTGGCCAAGGCCGAGGCCCACGCCAAGAAGCCGGTGATCACCGGCCGCCCCGCCGATCTGCTCAAGCCGGAATGGGAAAGCCTGCGCAAGGACACCGAGGCGCTGGAAAACAACAACGGCAGCGACGAGGACGTGCTGACCTTCGCCATGTTCCCGCAGGTCGCGCCGAAATTCTTCAAGAGCCGTCCCGACGGCCCGAAGAACCTGGGCAAGGACCCGGTGAAGAAGGACGCCGCCGCGCCGGCCAAGGCCGAAGGCAAAAGCGATGGCACGGCGAAACCGGCGGCGATGAGCGGTCCGGTCAACTACGTCATCACCCTGCACGGCAAGGAACACAAGGTCACGGTCGCCCCCGGCGCCTGACGCAACCCCGATATTTGATCGCGGCTGGAATTCGGAAGGGACCATCGATGCCCAAGCACGGCGCCCATGCGGCACCCAAGACTATCGACGAGCGGCTCCACGAGCTGCACGCCCGGCGCACCCGCCTGGAGCTGGGCGGCGGCGTCGCCCAGATCGAAAAGCAGCATGCCGGCGGCAAGCTGACCGCCCGCGAACGCGTGGCCAAGCTGACCGACGAGGGCAGCTTCCAGGAAGTCGGCCTGTTCGCCCAGCACCAGTGCACCGCCTTCGGGCTCGGCCACCGGGAACTGCCGGCGGACGGCGTGATCACCGGCTGCGCCAAGGTCGACGGCAAGACCGTCCACCTCGCCAGCCAGGATTTCACGGTCTCCGGCGGCGCGGCCGGCGAGGTGCACAGCCTCAAGGTCGCCGAGATGCAGGAGCTGTCGCTCAAGACCGGCTCGCCCTTCATCTTCATCAACGACTCCGGCGGCGCCCGGGTCCAGGAAGGCATCGGCAGCCTGTCCGGCTACGGCAAGGTGTTCTATTTCAACGTCATGCTCTCGGGCTCGGTGCCGCAGATCTCGCTGATCTGCGGCCCCTGTGCCGGCGGCGCCTCCTACAGCCCGGCGCTCACCGACTTCATCATCCAGACCCGCCGGGCCCAGATGTTCATCACCGGCCCCCAGGTGATCAAGCAGGTTACCGGCGAGGTGGTCACGGCCGAACAGCTCGGTGGAGCCGATGCCCAGATGCGCTCGGGCGTCGTCCACCTGATCGCCGAGGATGACGAGGAGGCGATCTATCTCTGCCGGCGCCTGCTCAGCTTCATGCCCTCGAACAACCTGGAAGACCCGCCGCACCTGCCCTTCGACGAGCCGGTCGAGGCCGATCCGGAACTCAATCATGTGATACCGGCCGATCCCAAGCTGGGTTACGACGTCCGCGAGGTCATCACCCGGGTGGTCGATGAGGGGGATTTCCTGGAAATCCAGTCCGGTTTCGCCGCCAACATCGTGGTCGGCTTCGCCCGGGTCACCGGACGCTCGGTCGGCATCGTGGCCAACCAGCCCTGCGTGATGGCCGGGGCGCTCGACATCAACTCTTCGGACAAGGCGGCGCGCTTCATTCGCTTCTGCAATGCCTTCAACATTCCGATCGTCACCTTCGTCGATGTTCCCGGCTTCCTGCCCGGCGTCGAGCAGGAATATGGCGGCATCATCCGCCACGGCGCCAAGATGCTGTTCGCCTACTCGGCGACCACGGTGCCGAAGCTGACCATCATCCTGCGCAAGGCCTATGGCGGCGCCTTCCTCGCCATGTGCAGCAAGGATCTGGGCGCCGACCGGGTGGTGGCGTGGCCGACCGCCGAAGTGGCGGTGATGGGCGCCGAGGGCGCGGCCGAGATCGTCTTCCGCAAGGAAATCGACGGCGCCGAAGACAAACCGGCCAAGCGCAAGGAAATGATCGAACTCTACCGCGAAAGCTTCGCCAATCCCTATGTGGCGGCGGGGCGGAGCTTGGTCGACGACGTCATCGAGCCGGCGCAGACCCGCAAGTTCCTGGCCCTGGCCCTCGACAGCCTGGCCACCAAGCGCGAAACCCGGCCGCCGAAGAAGCACGGCCTGATTCCGTTGTGATCGCCAGCCGGGAAGGAAAAACCATGGACACGGTACAGGCCAAAGACCTGCTGGCGGCGATCGAGGCGTTGCGCCGCGACATGCAAGGCCAGATCAACAGCCTCAAGGCCGAACTCACGACCTTGAAGGCCAGACCGGCGGCGCCCGCCGGCGCCGAAGCGGCCGAGGAGATCAGCCCCGAGATGCTGGTGATCCTGGCCGCCGCGGCCACGACCTATCTCGGCGTCAAGGTGCGCATCCGCTCGGCGCGGCTGCTCCACCCCAGCCACGACACCATCAGCCCCTGGGCTCAGCACGGTCGCGTGTTCGTCCAGTCGGCCGCCCATAATCTGCGCCGCGTGCGCTGATCCCCGATACATCGACAGGAGTTCCGGCGTTGAAACTAGAGATCAGCATCGACGGCAAAGCCTACCAGCTCGATGTCGAAGTGCTCGAGGAGGATCGGGCCTCGAAGCATCGCGGCTACCTGCCACCTCACCATCCGCCCTCGACCGTACGCTCGCTGCACACTCCCCCGGCGGCGGCCCCAGCCGCCGACGAAGGCCCGGTCGACGAGGCGCACGTCTGCCGCAGCCCGGTGGCCGGCGTGGTGATCCGGATCAAGGCCGAGGTCGGCCAGACCCTGCATCAGGACGATTTGATCATGGTGCTGGAAGCCATGAAGATGGAGACCAACGTCACCGCCCCGGTGACCGGCAAGGTCAAGGCGATCAAGGTCGCCGAGGGCGACGGCGTGAAAGCCAATCAGGTCCTGGTCGAATTCGAGTGAACGGACCGCCGGCCGGGCGCCCTGCCCCCGGCCGGCACAGTCTCAGTCTTCCGCCCCTCGGCATTCCGCCACAGAAACACACAGCGCCGCGATTGCCGGGCTCCGGCGATCGCGGCGCCGTTCGGTGTCACACCACCCGGAAGTTCTTGAACTGCCAGGGATCGTTGGTGTCGATATCCTCGCGGAACAGCACGGCGCGATCCTGAAGCGGCGTCCAGTCGCTGTAGGCGCCGACGACGTCGCCGAGATAGGGCGTCGAGATTTCCATGATCCGCGCGAAGTCGATCTCGTCGGGATCGACGATGCCGGCCTTGGGATTCTCCAGCGCCCAGATCACCCCCGACAGCACGCCGATGGTCACCTGCAGGCTGGTGGCGCTGTTGTGCTCGATCAGGTCGCGGGTCTGGTGGGTCGAGAGGTGCGAGCCGAACCAGTAGGCGCCCTTGGCATGGCCCATCAGCAGCACGCCCAACTCGTCGACGCCGTCGACGATCTCGTCGACCATCAACCGCTTCTTCTTCTGCATCTCCTGGTTCTTGCCGTTGTACTCGTGGAGCGAAAGCACGGCGTCGTCGCAGGGATGATAGGCGTAATGGACGGTCGGCCGATAGGCCAGCAGGTTGTTTTCCCGCACCGTGAAATAGTCGGCCAGCGAGATCGACTCGCCGTGGGTGATCAGGAAGCCGTGGAACGGCCCCTCGCCCGGGGTCCAGGTGCGGACGCGGGTGGTGCAGCCCGGCCGCTCCAGCCAGATCGCGGCGTCGCAGCCGAAATTGTGGCGGTGACCATCCACCGGCCAATGGCGCTCATGGGCGCCCCAGCCCAGTTCGGCCGGCTGGCAGCCTTCGCTGAGGAAGCCGTCGACCGACCAGGTGTTGACGAACTCGCCCCGCGCCTTGGGATGGGCGCAAACCTGAGTGTCGCGCTCGGCGATGTGGATCACCTTCACCGACAGCGTGCGCGCCAGCGCGCCCCACTCGGCGCGGCTCTTGGGCACGGCGGTCTCGACTCCGGTGTCGCGGGCGATGTTGAGCAGCGCCTGCTTGACGAAATGGGAGACCATGCCGGGGTTGGCGCCATGGGTCAGCACCACGGTGGGGCCGCCGGCGAACTCCGGGCGCAGGGCGTGGGCGCGCTCGCGCAGGGCATAATTCGAGCGCAACGACGGCGAGATGGTCGGATCGGTATAGCCGCCCGGCCAGGGCTCGATGCAGGTGTCGAGATAGAGCGCGCCGCGCTTGTGGGCGAAGGTGAAGAGCGCGATCGAGGAAACATCGACCGAAAGATTGACCACGAAGTCGCCCGGCCCGACCAGCGGCGCCAGCACGGCATCCATGTTTTCGATGGTGATCGGATCGACCCGGAATTCCTTGATCCCGAAAGCCTCGGCCTCGGCGCGCCCGGCCTCGTCGGCGGTGATCACGGTGATCTGCTTGGCGTTCATTTCGATGTGGCGCAGGAACAGGGGCAACACCCCCTGGCCGATGCTGCCGAAACCGACGATCACCATGCGGCCATCGAACCGGATGTACTTCTTGAAATCAGGCATGGGACAAACACCCTCGAGGACGGGACGGTTGGACACGGATGGTGGCGCAGGCACCGGATGCTGAGAAAATGGTTTTTGTCTCCGAAGTCAACCGCTGTTCGAGCCCGACTTATAACTTTAACGAATCCAGCAGGACGAGACCGGGGCGTTGCCACGCCTCGGTCCGTCGCCCCCCCCTCAATGCCGCTGCCGTTCAGATCATTGTCTGGCAGGTCACTTAACTGAGGTCGCGGAGATAGCTGCGGGAGCTGAAGAAGTTCGACCGACCAGCTCTTTAAATGTGACCACAAGATTATCGAGCGCTGCAAAGGTCGGCTCGACTGCATATCCTGCAAGAAAAGCAAGGGCAGAAATTGAAAAACTCCCACTTACTCCCGTAGCACCGAATAATTCCGGCACCATATACCCTAGTATAGCACCAAGTATTGCGCGAACCCTATATGCCATAGAATCCCGCATAATAAAAGTTTGGTCAGAAAGCCTATTGAGAATGGCTCTTCGCTGTTTCACGTGGGTAGCTTGAGTTCTAGCTTTCCGGCGACGAGGTAGATTATCGCGGCCAGGTTGCGGGTAGAGCGGTATCCCCGTGCCTTGGCCTTGGCTGCCTGGACCAAGCTGTTGATGCCCTCG